>NZ_JBIVGX010000007.1:0-218766 GCF_044748905.1 Paenarthrobacter sp. NPDC089714 | reverse complement strand
CCCGCCAAAACATCGGCTTCATGCTCGAACCCCACGGCTTCTTCAACCAAAACCCCACCCTCAACCTCCCCACCAGCACCAGCACCACCCAAACAAGTGACAGCGACACCTGCTGCCACAACGGGAAATAGAGGAACCCCAGGGAACCCCTAAGAAGCCACTGTGACCCGCGGGAGCACCACAACAACGGTGCTCCCGCGGCCTCACAAGGGTCCAAAACCCGGGCCGGTGCAAACCTGCCTTCCACCCCGGTTCCCGGTGCGGCCTCCAGCAGTACCGGGAACCGAACCTTTCCCTGAAAAGACTTCGGTCCCCGGTGCTGTTGCTAGCCGCATCGGGGACCGAATCCACTTAACTTCGTATTGAGAGCGTGATGAGTGTGTTCGCTATCCCTGCCATGACCTGGGCGTTGACCGTGGTGCTGCTGGCCAGCGGAACCTGGCACACCATCCAAACCCTCCGCCCCGCCCACACCGGTCACCCTGGCCGAGGTACCCAACTGGGTCGCATTAGTGCGCGTTTTCAGCACTCAAAACGCGCACAACTGCGACCCAGTTGGGCCGACCGGACCAACCAGGGCCTGCACGCCCTCATGCACCTGCTCATGGCAGCCATGCTCTGGAACGCCGCCCCCGCAACCACCCTCGCCCAAATCCTCATCCTGGCCGCCGCCGCGCTCTGGTTCACCATCCAAGCCGTCGCCCGCCCCCAATACCGCACCTTCTGCTCAGGCACCACCGGCCGGCTCAAATGCACCTACCACGCCGCCACCATGGCAGCAGCAGCCATCATGATCGCCATGATGACCAACCACACCACCACCAACACCGCCACCCAGGCAACAACGGGCAGCACCCCGGCAACAGCAGCCCACACCCACCACGCCACAACCACCACAACCGGCACCGCGTCGATCTTCCAGAACACCCCCGCCCTGGCCACCCTCCTCACCATCGCCTTCGCCGCAGCAGCCACCACCTTCCTCATCCTCCTCCTACGCCACCGCACCCAAACCACCCACACCACCACCCACCACCACCCCACAAACACCCGCACCGAACACGGCCTCGAAGCCGCCGGCGCCACCACCATGGCCCTCATGTTCGCCACCATGACCACCTAAAACCCACCACCACCCAAACCACCGGCCGGCACCACGCAGCGCCCACCCTAAAGAGTGGTTAAAACCATCCCGAATTAGCGTTTCCGGAACCTGGTCCGGGACGGACGATGGATGCTAAGCCCCTGAAGCATCCCGGAGGCTGGAAGCGAAACCTACCGACCCCTCTTCTGGAAAGGCAGTCCGATGCAAACCTCAGATACGTGTCTTGCAACGTGGATGGGCCGGGAGGCCCTTGCTGAAGCGATGATTCCGGTGATTGGCCGGCTCTACCGCAAAAACAACGTGGTGACCAGCATCCACGGCCGCAGCCTGGTGAACAAGTCCACCATGAGCATCCTCAAGGCCCACCGCTTTGCCCGCCGGATCAGTAAGGAAGAGCTCCTCCTCGAAGAGACTGCTCCCCTCCTCAATGCCCTCGCGGAATTGCAGCTCGGCTCGGCAGCCATAGACATTGCCCGCCTGAACCAGAAGTACAAGGAGAAGGGCAACGGAGCCTCCCTTGGGGATTTCCTTCGGACCGAACTGGCTGGAGTGGTGGGCAAGCGGGGCACCAACGCCGGCGCCAGCACCGACGTCGTACTTTATGGTTTTGGCCGCATTGGGCGTCTGCTGACGCGCATCCTTGTGGAGCAGGCCGGTGGCGGCCATGGCCTGCGGCTCCGTGCGATCGTTGTCCGCAAGGGCGCGGACAACGATCTCACCAAGCGCGCCAGCCTGCTTCGCCGCGACTCGGTCCACGGCTCTTTCGAAGGATCCATCAAGGTGGACACCGAGGCCAACACCATCACCGCCAACGGCGTCCGGATCCAGGTGATCTATTCGGACGATCCGGCCACCATCGACTACACCGCGTATGGCATCAAGGACGCGCTGGTCGTGGACAACACCGGTCGCTGGCGGGATGCCGAAGGGCTCTCGCAGCACCTGCTTAGCAAGGGCGCGGCCCGGGTCCTGCTGACCGCACCGGGCAAGGGCGATCTCAAGAACATCGTGCACGGCATCAACCACGGTGACATCACCGACCAGGACCGGATTGTCACCGCCGCATCCTGCACCACGAATGCCATCACCCCGATCCTGCAGGCGATCAACGACAAGTACGGTGTCATCCACGGGCACGTGGAAACTGTGCACTCTTTCACCAATGACCAGAACCTCATTGACAACTTCCACAAGGGCGATCGTCGTGGCCGGTCTGCAGCCCTGAACATGGTGATCACCGAGACGGGCGCCGCCAAGGCCGTGGCCAAGGCTCTCCCCGAACTGCAGGGCAAGCTCACGGGCAGCTCCATCCGGGTTCCGACGCCTGACGTTTCCATGGCCATCCTGAACCTGAACCTTGAACGCGGCACCACCAAGGACGAGGTCAATACGTATCTGCGCGAGATGGCCCTCCATTCTGACCTGCGGCAGCAGATCGATTACATGGATTCGCCGGAAGTGGTCTCCACCGATTTTGTCGGCTCCCGCCACACGGGCATCGTCGATGGCCTGGCCACCATTTCCACTGACAAGAACCTGGTCCTCTACGTCTGGTACGACAACGAGTTCGGCTACAGCTGCCAGGTGGTCCGTGTCATGGAGGAGATGGCGGGCGTGAACCGGCCGTCGTTCCCTGCGGCGAATGTGGTGGAAGAAGCCATGTCGGTGCTGGCGGCTGTGGGCTCATGAAGATTGGAATCCTGACCAGCGGTGGCGACTGCCCCGGATTGAATGCAGTGATCCGGGGCGCGGTCCTCAAGGGCATCGCCATCCAAGGGCACGAATTCGTGGGATTCCGCGACGGCTGGCGCGGTGTGGTGGAGGGGGATGTCATTGATATCCCCCGTGCCATGGTCCGGGGGATCGCCAAGCAAGGCGGCACCATCCTGGGCACCTCGCGCACCAATCCGTTCGAAAACGGCGGCGGACCGGATGTCATCAAGGCCCACATGGAGCGGCTGGGCATCGACGCGATCATCGCGATCGGCGGCGAGGGCACCCTCGCCGCAGCGAAGCGCCTCACGGACGCCGGACTGAAGATCGTTGGCGTGCCCAAGACCGTGGACAACGATCTCGACGCCACCGATTACAGCTTTGGTTTCGATACCGCCGTGCACATCGCCACCGAAGCCATGGACCGGCTGCGGACCACCGGCGAGTCCCACCACCGCTGCATGATCGCGGAGGTCATGGGCCGCCACGTCGGCTGGATCGCCCTGCACGCAGGCATGGCCGCTGGCGCGCATGCCATCCTGATTCCCGAGCAGAAGGTCAGCGTGGAGCAGATCGGCCAATGGGTCAAGGAGGCCCACGCCCGTGGCCGCGCACCGCTGGTGGTGGTGGCCGAAGGCTTCGTTCCTGACCATCTTGAAACCCCGCACTCCGAGCGCGGGCTGGACACGTTCGGCCGTCCCCGGATGGGCGGCATCGCGGACCAGCTCGCCCCGGAGATCGAGGCCCTGACCGGGATCGAAACCAGGACCACCATCCTGGGCCACATCCAGCGCGGCGGCGTCCCCTCCGCGTTCGACCGCGTCCTGGCCACCCGTTTGGGCATGGCCGCCGTGCATTCCGTAGTGGAAGGCCGCTGGGGATCCATGGTCGCCTTGAAGGGCACGGACATCCGCCAGGTTGGCTTCGATGAGGCCCTCGGCAAACTCAAGGTGGTGCCTCAGCACCGCTATGAGGAGGCTGCGGTGCTGTTCGGCTAGCCCTCGATCTTCACCACGGAAACCTCGACGACGGCAGCTGGCTCCTGGAGGCAGCTCCTGATTGCTTCGGCTACTTTCCGGGCCACGGCCGGAGCGGGGTGGCTCGCCCCAACACCGATACGTACTTTGACGGAGACCCCGTCCGGATTCTCCGAAAGGCCCACCAACGGCTGGGCCTCCCCCGTCACTGCCTGGATGGCAGCACCGGCAAGTGATTGCCACAACGGCCGTGCGGGGAAGAGCGCGCTGACGCCATCCACAGCCTGGACAACCTGCGTCAGTTCCTCGGCGAGCGCACGTGCCACTGGTTCCGTCATGACTGCTCCTCGCGCGGGTTCCCGAAATCCGGGCCTGGGTCCAGGACGTCCGTGATGGTCACGTCGATCCCGGTGATGTTCATTTCGGTCTGTGTCCGCAGAGTCTCTGCCAGGGCTTCGCGGACCTGGGTTGCCCGTTCCTCCAGGTGGTGGCCGTACACCACCGCGATGTCCACGGTGACGGTGGTTCCGGCCCCCGTATCCGTGACGTCGCCCAGGAGGTGGCACTTTCCTGCGGCCGTGCCCGGGATGGCGTCCACTACAGAGCGGATGAGTGCGGTCACCGCACCTTCTGTCTCCGACAGGACATCCGCCGGGTTATCCGAAGGCAGGGGGATGGTCCGGCCTGGCCGAAGCTCCAGGCGCAGGTTGGACAGTATGGACTGCATCCAGTCGTCGGTGCCAGAGCCTGCCTCGGCTACGTCTGCATGCACCAGTTCTCCTGCGAAGCCGGACAACCGGCGGAGGCTAGCCAAACCCGATTGGCATTCCGGGCACGTCTCCAAGTGTCCTGGATCGCTGAAAGCGCCGGTGTCCAGGTAGGCGCTCAGCTCCGCCAGGGAATGGCCGCATTCCAGGGTGTCGGGGGACGTGCTCATCGCCATTCCTCCATTCTGCGTGCAAGGGTGACGCGTGCCCGGGCGAGCCGGCCACGGACGCTGGCAGGGCTGATGTTCAAGGTCTCGGCGATCTCCTCGTAGCTTTGGTCGTTGAACTCCCTGAGCACCCAACATCGCCGTTGTTCCTCGGGCAAGGCGGCGAGGGCTGCTTTCAGGGCTTCCACCCCGGAGCCGTTGAGAGCTGCCGGCTCCGGATCCTGCGGGCTGAGCCGGGGTGCCTGGGGCTCCGACGTTTCCAAGGGTGCGTGGTTCCTGCGCTTGCGCAGGTAGTCCACGCCTCGACTGCCCACGATCCTGAGCAGCCAACTCCTCACTGTGGACGGGTCCCGCAGGTTTTCCAGTTGCTTCCATGCCTGGACCAAGGATTCCTGGACCACGTCGTCAGCATCGGCCCAGGATCCGGTGAGTCGGCGGGCGCTGGCGCGCATCAGTGGTCCATGCCTGCGGGCCAAGGCCTCAAAAGCTGCCGTGTCACCATCGGCGGCCCGTCCGGCAAGAATGGCGTCCGGAACAAGGTCCAACGGATGCTGGGCCCGTTGTGCGTCTGTCACGCAACTCCTTCCCTCCCTGGCTTCCGCGAAGCCCGGGGAGGCTTCGCGATAACCCTTGAAACGTCATGTGGTCCGCCGGCTTTTGGCCAGGCTGCTCCTGCCACCGCTGGTGATTCGCACCAGCACCGGCATTGGATGGCCCATCCAGGCATCGATTTCCTTGACCAACTCCTCGGCTGTGTCCGCTAGTTCCCGCGGAGATGCTCCTTGTCTGGCTTCGATCGCCACCCGCAGCATGGTTCCACGCCGCGCTTCCCAAGCCGTTACGGACGTTGCGAGTACTTGCCTGTGGTCCGAGAGTGCTTCCTGGACTGCGAGCGAAACCAGGCCGGAGTCAATGACCGTGGTTCCGTCAATACCGTCCGATTGCCTGCCCATCACCGGGGTATGTCCACCGCCTTGGCGCGAAATCCATGCCAAGCACAGAGCGGCGCAGAAGAGCAGCGCTGCGATCCCTGCCACCAGCCACCAACTACGGAGAGGTCCGGCCAGCGGCGCGGACTCCAGGAGCTGGCGTGCCTGCTCGGTGGCGCGGGTGCCCGTTGAGGTCCACGTTGTTGCGGCAGAGGGCAATTGGCCTGCCGCGAAAACCGCCGCTCCCAGAATCACCAGGAGCAGCCCCAGAACGCCCAGGACCAACCTGTTCAGTGCCCTGTTCGTGTTCCTCATTGGCCAACCACCCCTTCGTCCACTATGCGCACTGATGACGAAACCCGCCGCTTCAGTCCCAAGGCGGCCAGTTCGCCGTCGACCGCTGCTCTCAGTACCTCCGCTTCGAGTGGAACGCCCGACGTCGGACGCACCACCACCCGCACTGAGCGGGCGCCTACGGTGGTGGTCACCTGTCCGGGCGAGAGTCCCGCTTCCAGCCGGCACCGCCGGGACAAAGCCGCCGCAATGAGTTGGTCGTCGACGACGATGGCGCTGCGGTCGCTGCCGAGGGACCGCCGGGCTTTCCGCCCGGGGGCTGCAGCAGCAACCAGGACCAGCACGCCCAGCAGTGCAACCCCAACCCCGGACGCCCCCAAGGCGCCCGGGATGGTTGTTGCGGGGAGCTGGACCAACCAGTCCCCCACCCGGGGAGGATCAGCCAGCAAGGGCCGGTCCTTCAGAATCCACAGGACCGTTTCTGCCGCGGCCCAGAGAAACGCCAGCGCGAGCAGCGTTGCCACGACGATGGAGACCAGCGACCTGGATGAATGGGTTTCCCTGCGCAGCATCCTCTTGATGGTTCGGACGTGACTCATTGAACCCTTCCTTCCGGCCTCGGGGCACGCTTGGCGGCCGTGAGCCTGATGTCCACCCTGCCCAGCCGCATCCCGGTGAGGGCGAAGCCCCGAACCGCGATGGCCGTCCGTGCGCGCTGGGCCTGCTCGAAGACCGTGGGACCTCCCTGCAGGGCCCGAAGCGGTGGCGCTGCCAACTTCACTGTCACTTTCACGCCCAAGAGGCCGCGGTCATCCTCCAGTTCCGCGCCCACAGCACCGGGGCTGACGTGGAATGCCTGTGCCGTAACGGCCTCCAGGGTTTTGCGGAGCGCCGCGTGGGTGATCCTGGTGTGGCCTGCGCGTGCGCCGGTCACAGTCCCGGTCCCGCCGCTCATGATGAGGAGCGTTTGCCGCGCAGCGCGTCCAGTACTCCGGCGAGGTCAAGCCTTCCCTCCGCCGCCCTGCCCACGGCAGCGCCCACTGCCATGAACAGGGCCGTGACCAGGAAACCCCAGAAGCCGAAGGACAAGGCCACCACTGCCAGGACGGCGCCGGCCGCCAGGCCGGTTACCGTGGGGCTCACGCGACCCTCGGCTCATGGTCGGCGCCATCCGAGTCGTCGTCGCTCGGCACGTGGATGTCCGTAATGGTGACGTTGACCTCGGTGACTTCCATGCCCACCAGGTCCTCGATTGCGGTGTATACGGCGTCCCGCGCGTTGTCCGCCACTTCCTGGAGGGGGTGCGGGTATTCCACAACAAGTGTGACGTCTACTGCCACTTGCGTTTGGCCGACCTCGACGCTGACGCCCTGCGTCAGGTCCTTCTGGCCGACCTTCTCGCGCAGAGTGCCGATGGCACGGGCTGCGCCGCCACCCAGGGCGTGGACGCCGTCGATCTCCTGGATGGCGATGCCTGCGATCTTGGCTACTACGCCGTCAGCAACGGTGGTGAGCCCGCGGCCGTCCTTGCCTTTGAACTGGGGTGCTTTGGCAGCGGACTCCTTGCCGTTCTTGGCGGGGACGTCTGCCGGGGTGTGCGTCTGGATGGTCATGGCACTTCACTCCTCGTGTTCGTGGGCGCCTGTTTGCGCCGTTACAAGGAAGACGAGACTGGGGACCGGATCCTCACGCTCAGATTTATGTGATGTGCATCACTATTAATGCACGACGGCGATACTCACCCGGCATGGGCCGTCACCAAGGGATCGGGGTACTCCGCGCGAAGGCCGGCCGCCGTTTCCACGGGGAGTCCGTTCCTGATCCAGTACTCGATGCCGCCGATCATTTCCTTCACCGAATATCCCAACTCCGCGAAGGCGAGCGCTGCGAACGTGCTGCCGTTGCACCCCGGCCCCCAGGAGTACACCACCACCCGCGACCCGGGCGGGACCAGGCGGCCTGCGAGCTCGGGAATCTGTGCGGTTGGAAGATGTACCGCTCCGGGAATATGTCCGTGGTCCCACGATGACTGCCGGCGGGTGTCCACCACCACCAGGGAGCCCGGCTCGGCGTCGGCCACGTCCATGACGTCGATTTCGAGTTCCAACTTGGCCCGGAAGTACGCCGCCGGATCAGCGCTCATGCCAGCCTCGCCAAATTGGCCGCAGCCCGACGCGAGCCCAGCTTGGCGGAGATCCGCAGGCTCGTCTCCGCCGCCATGGGTCCAACTTCACGGACCCGTTTGGCCGTCATCCGCGACGAAAGGGATGACACGGAAAGGGCAGCCACCACGTGGTCGTCGTGCCCGAAGATCGGTGCGGCAACGCATCGCACTTCAGGCTCGTTTTCGCGGTCGTCTATGGAGTATCCGCGCCGGCGGATGGCTTCGAAGTCAGCACGCAGCAACGATGGGTCCGTGATTGTCTTGTCCGTCAGCGGCACAAGGTTCCCGCGCAGGATCGGCGCCACCACTTCCTCCGGACTGAACGCGAGCATGGCCTTGCCCACTGCAGTGCAGTATGCGGGCATGGTGGCGCCCACGCGCGATGCCATCCGAACGGTGGCTTCGTCTTCCACTTTGTCCAGGTACACCACGTCCGTTCCGGAGAGCACCACCAGATGGCACGTTGATTCCGTGGCGCGCATGAGTGCCCGCAGCTCCGGGTTGGCGACGCTTCGGAGGTCCACCCGGTCAAGGTAGGACTGGCCGAGGCGGAGGCAGCCGTGTCCCAACCGGAACTTCCCCGTTTCGTGGTCCCGCTCCAGGAGGTTCTCCTCCAGCAAGGGCGCGGCCAGTCGCAGCAGGGTGCTTTTGTTCAGTCCGGAGAGCCGGGTCAGCTCCACGAGGGCCAAGCCATCGCCGTTGCCCGGCTCCTCCGCGACTACGGACAGCAAGGCCAGCGCCTTCCGCAGCGATGACGATGAATTCCGGGCGTCCTTGCCTTCTGTCATCAATGCAGTTCCTATCCCACCGTGGCGCGTTGCTCGGCCTCGTAGTCGCGTTTCCAGCCTTGGACGCCCGGGCGCTGCTGCCAGGGAGCGGGACCGGCCAACGGGCGGTATTCCACGCCCATCGCCGCCAACCGTGCGAGGTGCCCACCAGTAAGGCGGGCCAGGAAATCATCGTAGTCCCGGTCCTCGGGACGGGACCAGAAGACCTCGGCAGCCGCACTCAAACGGGGGAACGCTGCGAAGTGCACACGGCGGAGTGAGTCCAGGTGTTCGGCCCAGATGTTGGCCTGTGCCCCGAGCAAGCGGCCCGGGAAGTCCTCCGCAACCAGCCCAGGCAGGGGGTCGAACCCGTAGACGTCTTCCAGTGTGGTCAGGAATCCCACCGGAACAGGCTCGTCGTCGCCATCGCCCTGCCTGTGGTCGAGGTACAGCTTGTGTTCGGGGCACATCACCACGTCATAGCCCTTGCGCAGCGCATCGATCCCGCCTTCGTACCCCCGCCAGGAGGCCACCAGCGCACCGTCCGGAAGACCGCCGTCGCCAATTTCGTCCCACACGGACGTGGTACGGCCGAGGTCGGCCAGATGCTGGGCAAGCTGCCCCACAAACCAACTGTGCAGCCCTGAAACGTCGGGCAGGCCCAGTTCCGCAGCCTTCGCCCGGGCAGCATCGCTGGCTTGCCATTGGGTCAGTGGAACTTCGTCCCCACCCAGGCTTATCCACGGGGAGGGGAAGATCTCCACCACTTCATCAAGCACGTTCCGATAGAACTCGAGCGAGGTCCCGGACACGTCCAGGACCGTTTCATTGATGCCCCAACGCGTCCACACCTCCACAGGCCCGTCGCTGGCTCCAAGCTCCGGATACGCCGCGATCGCCGCCTGGCTGTGACCGGGAACGTCGATCTCCGGGATCACGGTGATGTGGCGCTCAGCGGCGAACGCCACGATCTCCCGGAGGTCGTCCTTGGTATAGAAGCCACCGTGCGGAAGGCCGTCGTACTCCCCCGCACGCCAGGAACCGCGTGACGATTCGCGTCGCCACGCACCGACTTCCGTGAGCTTCGGATAGCGGTCGATCTGGATCCGCCAGCCTTGATCGTCGGTCAGGTGGAGATGCAGGACGTTGAGCTTGTGCATGGCCATGACCTCGATGAACCGGAGCACATTGTCCTTGGGCATGAAGTGCCGCGCCACGTCCAGCATGGTTCCCCGGTACGCGAACCGGGGCCTGTCCTCCACAACCACCCGCGGCAGCGACCATTCCCCGCCAACCCGCGCCTGCCGCAACGCATTCGGGCCCATCAGTTGCAGGAGCGTCTGCGCGGCATGGAAGGCGCCGGAGTCACCACCGGCTGACATCACGACGGCGTCACCCACCTCCAGGCGGTAGGCGTCGGCGTCGAGCTCCGGGTCGAGCAGGAGACGGATCGTTGCCTCGGCAGCCGGGGCAGGAAACAGGTCCCAACCCGTCGCGGCACCGAGAGCCCGGGCGAGCCACCGCCGCGTAGCACCCAGCGTTGGATCGGCACCCAGGGTTGTACCGGCGTCGAGCGTTAACGAACCGGACTGGGCCGAGTAAGACCACGGCGCTGGAACCAGGTTATGCACGGAAAGTCAGCCTTTCACCGCGCCGGCCAGGCCGGACACGAGCTTGCGTTGGACGGCGATGAAGAAAATCAGCACCGGAATGGTCATGATGACGGAGCCTGCCATGATGGCGCCCCAGTCGTTCTGGTCGGGCTTAAAGAACGTCAGCAGCGCCATGGGCAACGTCTGGTTCTCCTGGGCCGAGATGATGAACGTCTTGGCGAAGAGGAAGTCATTCCACGTGGAGATGAAGGAGAACACCGAACACGCCACAACACCCGGTGCCACCAACGGGAACAGGATGGAGCGCACAAAGCGGAAGCTGCTGGCCCCATCCAGACGGGCGGCCTCTTCGACTTCCAGGGGAACAGCGGCCACGAAACCACGGAGCATCCAGATCGCGAACGGGATGCTGAAGCCAACATGCACCAGCACCAGCGAACCCAGCTGGTTCAAGCCCACCAACGGGATGGCTTCCCCGGCGTTCCGCAGCAGAAAGAACAGCGGAATGGTGAGCGCTTCAACGGGCACCATCTGCGAGACCAGGATGATGATCAGCAGCTTGGTCCGCATCTTGAAGTTGTAGCGGGTGAGCGCGACGGCAGCCAAAAACGCCAGGATTGTCGAAAGCACCACCACAACCAGCGCCACAATCACGCTGTTGAGGAAGTACTGACCAAAGTTGTTCACGCCCAGAACCCGCCCGAACGAGTCCAGCGACGGTTCCAGCGTGAACGGCGCCGCATCACCGGCGTCGAGGGCTGTTTTCGGTTTGAGCGCGGACAGCACCATCCAGAAGAGCGGGAACGCCACGATCAAGGCGATGACGATCGCGGCAGCGTCGGCGCCGAAGCGGCGCCTGCCCTGCTTGCGGAACTTCTGCTCCCGCTGCTGCGTCATCGCAGCGTGCTTGCGGGGTGAAACGTCGACGGCGGTCACAGGGCTTCTCCTGTTCGCTTGAGGATGCGGAGGTAGACGAGCGTGATGACCATGAGCAGGGCCGTCATGATGACTCCCAGCGCCGATCCAAGCCCGTAGAGGCTGGCGGCGAACGCTTGCTGGTACCCGTAGACGTTCAGCACCAGGTTTTGGCCCGCGATGCCGCCGCCATTGGTCATGATGTAGATCTGCGAGAAGATCTTGAAGTTCCAGATGATCGACTGGATGGTCACCACGATCACGATGGGCCGAAGCATGGGCAGCATGATGCTGCGGGCAATCCGGGGCATGGACGCCCCATCGATCCTCGCGGCCTCGATCACCTCCGTGGGGATCGCCTGGATGCCCGCGTAGACCGTGACCAGCACGAACGGGAACGAGCACCACACCACTTCGCTGGCCACCAGGCCGAACCCGGACCACTTGTCGTACGTCCACGAGTAACCCTGGAACTGCGTCAAGCCGATCCCCACCAGCGTCTTGTTCACCAGGCCCAGCGTGGGATCGAACAGAAACAGCCACACAGCACTGCCCGTGACGGCAGGGGTTGCCCACGCGCCAAGCGATACAACGAACAGCATGGACCGCACCCACGGGCGCAGGCGGGTGGCCAGCACGGCGAGCGAGCTTCCCACCAGCAGCGTGAAGACGACGCACACAGCCGCGAACAGCACCGTATTGCCCAGCACGGTCCAGAACTGCGGATCGGCGAAGAGCTTCTGGTAATTCTCCAGGCCCGTGAACTTCAGGGGTGCCTTACCGCTGACCTGCGCCTGCCGGTAGTCGTAAAGCGAGACGTTGACCAACTGGAAGATCGGGTAGCCGAGCAATGCGATCAGGACTATGAATGCCGGCGCCAGATAGAGCCAAGGTTCAAGCCGCCCCCGACGGCGGAACGTGCGTGCCGCCGTCGGGCGTCCTTTCGCTGGGGTGCCGTGCGACGGCTTCTGCGCGGCGGGAGCGAGTGCCGTCATTTCCGGTCCCCTGTTGTGAACTGGGTTTGCCTCATTACTTGGACCCGAATGCCTTGTTCATGGCTGCTGCTGCCTCGCTGGTGGCGGTGTTGACGTCGGCCTTACCCGTGACCACCTTCTGGTACATGCCGGTGAAGACACCCTGGGCGTCGATGGTGGACCAGATTTCCGTGACGGGAACAAAGTCGGTGCCCGCACGGAGGGTATTGATGAAGGGTTCAACCTGCTTGTTGTTGTCCGCAACGGACTTCTGCACGTCGCTGAACGTGGGGAGGTTGCCCATGGAGTCGAACATCTTCTGCTGGTACTTCTTGCTGGCCAGCAGCTTCACGAAATCAGCGGCGAGCGTGTGGTGCTTGCTGCTGTTGAAGACGCCCAGGTTGTTTCCACCGGCGAAGGCCGGGGCGATGGAGTCGGCGGTCTTGCCCGGGACGGGCACCACGGCGAACTTGTCCTTGATGGCGCTGGCTGCGACGGCCTTGTAGTTGAAATCGCCGCCGATCGTCATGGCCGATTTCCCGGCGATGAACTGCTGGACGCTGGCGTTGCCGCCGAACTCCGCGCAGGTCTGGGCAGGGCAGATGTCGTCCTTCAGCAGGCGGGTGTAGGCCGCAACACCTTCACGGGACTCTGTGGAATCGAGGCCGGAGACAAACGCATCTCCCTCCTTCTTGGCGATGGCGCCACCGTTTGCCCACAGGTACGGCATGGCCGAGAACTGGGCAGCGCCGCCCACGGAAATGCCCAGCATGTCCGGGTTGGCCGCACGAACAGCGCGCGCAACCGTTTCCACCTCGTCCAGCGTCTTGGGAACCTCCAGGCCAAGCTGCTGCAGGAGATCCGTCCGGTAATACAAGGCACGGACGCCCACGAACCAAGGAACGCCATAGTTCTTGCCGTCGATCTCGGTGGTGTCCAGGATCTTCCCGTCCAGGTCCTTGGCTTCATCCCAGCCCTGGATGTCCTCGGTGACGTCGGCCAAGCCTCCGGAAGCCACGTAGCTGGCAAGGTCGGTGTTGCCGAACTCTGCAACGTCCGGAGCGCTCGACGGATCGTTGAACGCGGCCTTGAACCGCTCTGCCCGACTGTCTACCGGAATGTACTGAACGTCGATGGTGGCACCGCTGTGTGCTCCTTCGAATTCCTTGACTGCTTCCTTGACCACAGCGGATTTGGGGTCTTGGTTGACCTCGGAGAAGAGCCAAACGCGGACAGTCCCGGTCTGCTCATCGGAGGTTGATGCTGCGTTGTTTGCGGTGGGCGGGGCGCAGGCGGAGAGTGCCAGAGCTGCGAGCGCCACTGCCGCGGCGGTGCGTGCGAGTTTCAAAGTGTCCTCCAAGGAGAAAAGTGGGATCCCGCGGGCTTCCCCCTGCGCGGGTATGGAACCAAACACTATGAACGGCGGCATGTGGGCGGAAGCACAATTACCGAAAGGTTTGCATTGCAAAACAAGAAACCGTGTTTTGCTGATTTTGGTCTATACCAGTGTCATAGTTTGGTGGCTTGGTCCAGACCAATTGCCGGTCATTTTGTTCCCGCCCCTCCACCGGATGAGCGCTTGGTAGAGTGAGCCATCACTTGTACTGGCTGTTACCCATCAGCCTCTTTGGGGGACTCTGTGGATTCTGCACATCCGCGTGCTTCGCGCGCGCACTTCAGGCGCCTCATCGCCGTCGTTCTATCCCTTGCAACGGCGGCGCTGCTGCTGGTTGCGCCCAGCCCGTCGGCCGTGGCCGCGGACCCGCTCGTCTTTACTTTCACGCGTGCCTCGCCGTTCACCGTCCAAGCAGGGCAACCCGTAATTTTCGACTTCACCGCATCCAAGCCGGTTGACCGCGTGGAGATGGAAGTTTCCTTGTGGCTCAGGGAGACGCGGACCGCGACGGCCGCATGGACATCGCAGACACCATCGACGTCCGGCTCCGTCATCCTGAACACTCCGGTGGACACGTGGCCGGACGGAGGTGTTCAGATTCAGACCATCCGGGTGGGGGTGCACGGATCGGATCCGGTGTCCTTCCGGCGCGATGGCTCCTTCAGCGGCCCGGCTGTTGCCTTGGGGCCCTTCCACGAGCAGGACGTCCACGTTGAGAATCCCGCGCTGCCCCGGCTGGCCCCCACCTTCACGTCCTTCCAGGAACCGCTGTCCCCCGCCGAACCCGGACAATCCGCAGCCGTAAAATTCTCGCTCGGGCTTCCCGCCCAGCGAGTGGAGCTTGAGTATCTGGATGAGTCCGGCATTACGGGCTTGTCGCTCACGTGGACGGGTCCTGTTACCGCACAACGCGCTTCCGGCGTCGCGACGGCACCCATTACTCCGGCCGCCTACGACGGCCGCTACAAGCTGGACCGGGCAACAATTACCTATCTCGGCGGGATGACGGCCGTTTACCATCGCAACGGCACCTACGAAGGGCTCTTGGACCCGCACACTGGCGATCGCGCACCGCTGGAAGAAGGCGACTTCTCAGTGCGCAACCTCCAGGCGATCCTCAAGCCGGTCGTGTTCCCTTCCGGCGTAAAGATCGCTACCGACTACGGCCTGGAGACGTTGCCGGTCGCCGACGTTGGGGCTATGACGCCCTCCGATGCGCGGCTCGAATACCAGTGGTTCATGAATGGCTCCCCCCTCGAGGGAGCCATCGACCGCATCCTCCAGGCAGACATCGGCGGAAAAACGTTGAAGGTGCAGGTTACCGCGCACGCCACCGGCCATGTGCCCACCACTGTTACGTCGGAAGCAATCGGACCAATGCCGCGCCGCCTCAACACCCACTTCATGTGGGTAACAGGAAATGCAGTCCTCGGCGGCCAGGTCTACCCCACATGGGCCGCGCCGCCATGGGTCCTTCCCGAAGGCGGAACGCCCACGTACACCTATGTGTGGAAACGCGACGGCGCGGTGATTCCAGGCGAGGTCAATGCCATTCACACCGTGACGGCAGCCGACATGGGGCGTACGCTCACCGTCGAACTCAACATCATGTACGAACCCCTGACGCAAAAGACGTTGACGGCCGACGTCCCGATTCCGCACAGACAACGTGGCCTCGGATTTAACGCTGACGGCACTGCGGACATCTTTGCGCGGACGGCCTCCGGAGATCTGCTCCTGTATCCCGGCGACGGCAAGGGCGGCTGGCTACCTGCGCAAACCATCGGTCGAGGCTGGGGCATTTTCGATGTCCTGCTTGCCCCAGGCGACTTCGACGGCGACGGCGCCACGGACGTGATCGGCCGGGACCGTTCGGGCCGGCTGTTCCTCTACTCCGGAAATGGGTACGGCGGCTGGAAGGGCAGCCGCCAGATCGGGCAGGGATGGCAGGGCTTCAAGGAGATTGTGGCCCCTGGCGACTTCAACCGGGACGGCTCCCAAGATCTCCTTGCCAGGGACAGCGCGGACCGCTTGATTCTTTACCCGGGCGACGGCCGTGGAGGGTGGAAATCCCCCGTCACCGTCGGTTGGGGCTGGGGTGGCTACTCGAGGCTTATCACTCCGGGCTGGTGGACCGGCTACCACGAATCGAACATCCTGGGTCAGACCACATCCGGCGAGCTCAAACTGTGGGCAGGGATCGACACCGGCTTCTTTGACTTGCGAACCACCGTCGGCTCGGGCTGGAACAGTGTTGTCACTGTGGGCGGACCGGGCGACTTCAACGGCGACGGAAGCCCGGACGTCTTTGGAATCAGCCCCGGTGGGACCATGACCATGTATTGGGGCAACGGCGCAGGAATCAACGGCTGCGGCCCCGATTGCGGCTTCTGGAAGGGCCAATCAGTGGTGGGCTGGGGCTGGGGCGGCTTCACCGCGGTGTTCTAGCAGTCGCGGCACGGCACACCCTTGGACTGCTCAAAGGCACGTCATTCCCGTTGAGGCGAATGACGTGCCTTTGCATTCCGAAGATACCCCCTGGGGGTACTTGCAATATACCCCCTATGGGTATAGCTTGGGTTCATGAGCACGGTAGACCTGAACCACGGGAACCCGAACCTGCCGACCGTCGAGGTTGAGCTGGAGACGGCAACTCCGCACGGCTATACCAGCAACAAAGACGCCTACCTCCGCCGCCTCAAACGGATTGAAGGCCAAGTCCGTGGCATTGCCCGGATGGTCGAGGAGGACAAGTACTGCATCGACATCCTCACGCAGGTGGCTGCTGCCACCAAGGCGCTGCACGCCGTGAGCCTGGGCCTCGTCGAAGAGCACATCGGCCACTGCGTCGTCGGTGCCGCCTCCGAGCCGGATCCGGATGCACGCGCCGAACAGATCGACGCCAAAGTGAAGGAGGCCACCGATGCCATCGGGCGCCTGTTGCGGTAACCCCTCAAGCACACACCACGCCATTCAACTCACCACCAAGGAGCGCATCATGAGCCAAACCATCACCACCAACGTCAACGTTTCGGGCATGACGTGCGGGCATTGCATCTCCAGCGTGAGTGAAGAACTGGAGGCCCTCAGCGGCGTCGAAGAGGTCTCGGTAGACCTCAACCCCGGTGGCCTGTCCACCGTGACCATCACCTCCACCAGCGAACTCTCGCCGTCTGAAATTGGCGAAGCTGTCGCAGAAGCCGGCTACGTGGTGGTAGCCAACGAAGCCTAGGAGTTCCTTTGACCAACCAGGAGATCTTCAACCAGCCCGAAACCCGGGTGGTTGAACTCGACATCGAGGGCATGACCTGTGCCTCATGTGTCAATCGAGTGGAACGGAAACTCGGCAAGCTTGAAGGCGTCGAGGCCACCGTCAACCTTCCCCTGGAATCAGCCCATGTCACCGTCCCGTCGACCGTCACGGATCAACAACTCGTAGACACTGTCAACGCCACGGGCTACAAGGCCACCGTCCGCCAACCCCCTGCCCCGCACGCCCATCACCACACCGGGCACCCGGATGACGGCGCCAGCGAGTCCTCGCACGCCGAACACGAAACCCATGCCGAACACGAGAACCACATGGACCATGGGCCTGCCGCCTCGATTCTGCGGCCGCGCCTGTACTTGGCAGCCATCCTTACGGTCCCCGTTTTCGCCATCTCGATGATTCCCGCCCTCCAGTTCCCCAACTGGGGCTGGGTGGCCGCCGCGCTGGCGTTGCCGGTGGTGAGCTGGGCTGCGTGGCCGTTCCATAAAGCAGCAGCCATCAATGCACGGCATGTCGCGTCCACCATGGACACGCTGGTCTCCATCGGCGTGATCGCGGCCTACGCCTACTCTGCCTGGCAGTTGGTGGCAGATCCACGGATGACCGAGCATCCCGGCATGGAAGGCATGTCCGGCGGGCTCTACTTCGAAGTCGCCGCTGTGGTCACCACGTTCCTTCTCTTGGGTCGCTACCTCGAGGCGAATGCGAAGGCGAAGGCCGGGAACGCCCTGAAGGCCCTGCTGAACCTCGGCGCGAAGGACGCCACTGTCCTGGTGGACGGACGGGAGCAGAAGATACCTGCCGACCAACTGTTGGTTGACGACGTCTTTATCGTCCGCCCGGGGGAGAAGATCGCCACCGACGGCATGGTCACGGACGGCGCCTCCGCCGTCGATGCTTCCCTTGTCACTGGGGAGTCAGTACCTGTGGAGGTGGGCCCCGGCAGCCAAGTAACCGGCGCAACCATCAACACCTCCGGCCGCCTGCTCGTACGCGCCACCCGTGTTGGCGCAGACACCACGCTGGCCCAGATGGGTCGCTTGGTCAGCCAAGCCCAGACCGGCAAGGCACCCATCGCCCGGCTGGCTGACCGGATCAGCGCGGTCTTCGTGCCCATCGTCCTGCTCATCGCGTTCATCACCTTCGTGCTGTGGCTGTTCTTCTCCGGCGACCTCAATGCATCCTTCACGGCAGCAGTGGCCGTTCTGGTGATCGCCTGCCCCTGTGCGCTCGGCCTGGCCACACCCGTGGGACTGCTCACGGGCACCGGTCGCGGCGCGCAGCTCGGCATCCTGATCAAGGGTCCGCAGGTCCTCGAGGACACACGGCACGTCGATACCATCCTCTTGGACAAGACCGGCACGGTCACCAGCGGCAAACTCGCCGTGGACCACACGGCGGCACTCAACGGACATGACTCACAGGATGTCCTCACTCTTGCCGGCGCCGTCGAGGCTGCGTCTGAGCACCCCATCGCCCACGCCATTGCGGGGGCGGCGATGGATGCATTGCCCGACGTCGGCAACCTGCCATCCGTGGCCAACTTCAGCTCGGCACCGGGCGGCGGAGTCCGGGGTACGGTCGCGCTGCACGGCACAGTCATGACCGTCGTGGTGGGTCGTTCCGGTTGGCTTGAGGAAAACGGGGTAACCCTGGAGGCCTCGCACAGGGCTACCCTCAGGGAACAGGAAAATGGCGGAGCGACAGCCATCTGGGTTGCCGTTGACGGACGGCCTGCTGGAATCGTCAGCTTGCGCGACACTATCAAGCCCGGTTCGACCGATGCCATCAGGAAGCTGAAGGAACTCGGCATTCGCCCCATGCTCCTGACGGGAGACAATGCCGCCGTCGCCGCCCAAGTGGCTGCCGCCGTCGGAATTTCATCTGAGGACGTCTTCGCCGGAGTCTTGCCCGAAGGCAAGGTTGACGCGGTACGGAAGCTGCAGGAGAAAGGCGCGACTGTTGCCATGGCGGGCGATGGCGTCAATGACGCAGCTGCCCTGGCGCAATCCGATCTCGGGATTGCCATGGGGTCGGGCACGGACGTAGCCATCGAAGCCTCGGACCTGACCGTGATGGGTAGCGACTTGAACCAACTGGTCCAAGCGATCGAGCTGTCGCGCAAGACGCTGTCCACCATCAAGACCAACTTGTTCTGGGCCTTCTTCTACAACGCGATCGGAATCCCGGTGGCCGCACTGGGACTCCTGAACCCGATGATCGCGGGCGCGGCGATGGCTGCGAGCTCGGTGCTGGTTGTCGCCAACTCGCTGAGGCTCCGGTCCTTCGGCAAGTAACGCCAACTTACTGTCAGTTGTTGTTGTTCTGAGCCTCAGAACAACAACAACTGCCAGCTACTTGGAGATACCGAGGCTTGAACTAGGCCGTTCCGAACCGCACGGCCGACCTTGCCCGGGCCTTGGCGGCTTCCTCTTCACGGTTCTTCGCCGGAGCATGGCTCACCAGCGAATCCAGCAAGTGTTGCGTGATGTGGGCGATCTCGTGGACCGCCTCCGCGAAAGCTTCCTCATTGGCCTTGGATGGCTTGGTGGCTCCGCTGATCTTGCGCACGTACTGCAGCGCGGCGGCCTCCACTTCGGCGGACGTGGCACGGGGTTCGAAGTTATGAAGGGTCCTGATATTGCGGCACATAACCCCATGCTAACTATGGGCAGTCCTCCATGGGGAGGGGTGCCCATCGACGGTCCTTGGATTCCCGGGATAGGTTTTAGTCATGGATCTTCCGGATGAGCCGGAGGCCGCTGGGGATGCCGAAGAGCTCGGGTCCGAAAAAAGAAGGAGATATCTCATGGCTATTTGGGGTGCAGACGTTGATCAGCTTCGCCAGCTCGGTAACAAGCTGAAGGCCGGCGCCGAGACCATCGAGCAGCAGCGCTCTCAGCTGAAGGGTGCCCTGGACGGCACCGACTGGAAGGGCCCGGACGCTGACAAGTTCCGCAGCGAGTGGGACAGCCACCACGCTTCCAGCCTCAAGAAGGTTGCTGACGCTCTTCGCGACGCCGGTTCACGCGCTACGAAGAACGCTGAGCAGCAGCAGCAGGCATCCAACTAAGACAGTTGGGAAAGGCCCGGACGCTACGGCGTCCGGGCCTTTCGCCTTTAACTCCGCTGTGGGGCCCGCTTTGCGTCCCATCCCCCAAGAATGGAACGCAGAGAGGGCCCCACAACGTGTCAGTTGGGGCGCACCTCAGCGACCGGCACCTCAGCGACCGGCCCCGAAGGGACTGGTTCGACGTCGTTCGCGTGATCCAAAACCCGGGCGGCAGCGGCAACCGCACTTCGCCGGTCGCCGCGCAGTTCGTCGACGCGCACCAGGACCACGCCCCCGACGATCAGCACGCCACCCATCAGCTGGATCGGGCCGGGCAACTCTCCGAGCAGCAGCCAGGCCCACAGGACGGCGAACAACACTTCGGTCAGCGAAACGAACGAGGCCACCTTGGACCCGAGGCTTCGCGCGGCCATGATTCCCGAGACATAGGCGAGGACCGTCGCCAGGATGATCAGTCCGGCAGCCGAAACCCACCACGGCGTTGTCCATGGCCCCAGCGACGTGTTGGCCGTGCTGAACGTCATCGGCAACAGGCCTATGGCGCCAACCAACCACATGACGGCTGCGCCAACCACCAAGCCACCGGAGGCGAGGACGAGTGGCGGGAGGGTGTCGTTCTCTTTGGCCGTAATGAAAAAGTAGATCACCAAGCACACGGCCGCAGCCATTCCCCAGAGCACGCCGATGAAGTCCACTTTGACTGAGCCAGTCAGGTCCAGAACCAGCACCAGACCGCCCAACGACAGCAAAGCGCCAAGGGAAGTCAGTGCCCGCGGCCTGCGGCGGCTTGAGATCCACAGCCACAACACGATCATCACCGGCGCCAGGTACTCCAGCAGCAACGCGACACCCACGGACAACCGCGCCACCGCGTTGAAGTAGAAGAGCTGGCAGCCGGCTACGCCAATGAGGCCGAAGAGCAGGATAGTGAGCCAGTTGTCCTTAAGTTGGTGCCAGCGCCCGCGAAGAACCACGACGGCGGGAATCGCCAAGATGAGCGCGGCACCAGTCAGGCGCACGGCAACCGCTGCACCCGGTGACCATCCGGTTTCGAGCATCGACTTCGCAAACGCGCCGGAAGTACCGAAGACTGCCGAGGAAATCACGGCGATGCCGAGTCCCGATGCCAGGAATCCTTTTGCATCAGCCATCGTCTTTGTTGCTGACACAGCAGCCTCCTGTCAGGAGTAAAGTGGGCTTATGGTCATGACAGTACCCCCGAATGATGTAAGGAGTCAAAGTGCTTTTTGCGCCTGACACCGAGGTGGCGCTCCGCAGCGTCGTCAATCTGATCAACACCGCGGCCAATGGCGACGAATCGTTGGCAACCATGGACGAGCTCGACGCTTTCCTCGACACCGAGGGATTTTCAGGCTCGCGGACCAAGACCGCCGCAGAACTGCGCAGCGTCAAACGGCTGCGCAGCGAACTGGCCGCCTTGTGGACCGCCGATGAGGACACCGCTGCGAAGTCCGTGAACAAGCTCCTCGCCGACGCCAAGGCACTCCCCCAACTGGCCAAGCACGACCAATGGGATTGGCACCTCCACGCCACCACGCCCGAAGCTCCGCTGGCCGACCGCATGGGCACGGAAGCCGCCATGGCCATCATCGACGTGATCCGCAGCAAGGAAATGGACCGGATGCGCGTGTGTGCCGCGGAAGACTGCGACGCCGTGGTCCTGGACCTCAGCCGCAACCGCTCCAAGCTCTATTGCGACACCGGCAACTGTGCCAACCGTGCGCACGTGGCAGCGTACCGGGCCAGGAAAGCCGCCGAAGGCGAGTAGGCAGTCGCCCCCACTAACCTTCCGGCCAGATGACCCGCTCCCCGGCAACCAAAGACATGTCCCCTAGCTCAACATCCCCGCCGGGCACGAGCGTATACGGCTGATAGAGTCCCAAGCCAAGCCCCTCGGCGTGCTCAGTAGCGATGTACACAGCGTCGGAGTCTTGCTCCCGCAGCCGCACGTCGGAAACCACCACCGCCGCACGAATGCTGTTTCGCTGGGCTGCCAGCGCCTCATAGCTTTCTGCGATGACATCGTTGGATTGCGGGTGCTCCTCCATGCTCGACTCGGTCGCGATGAATATCGGCTCACCATCAACGCCAATCGCAATGCTGAAGGGAAAGAACTCGCCGTACTTGGTCAGGCATTGCTCCGCGAATGGCAGAGCCAAATTGAGCAATTGGTCCAGATCGTCCTGCGCCGCCTGCGATACCGAATCCCGCCAAGAAGCCATTATTCCCCCAAAGTAGACACCACGGTTCGGACCACACTACCCCGGGCCCACCCCGCACCGTGGCTGATCACAAACAAAAAGCGCTCCCCCTCCCAGGTGGAGAAGCGCTGGAAGTTAGTGGCCGCCGTCGTGCTTTTCAGGCTCGTCAGGCGAGTCCGGCGACGCGTGTCCTCCGTGCGGACGCTTGGAACTGAGGTTGACGCCGGAGCCCTTTCCGAGGTGTTCGGCATTTTCCTTGTAGCTCATGGACAGCATGGCCGCGACCACGAGGCTCACGATGAACGCGATGCCCGCGCCGGTGAAAGCGAGATCGAAGCGGGGCGTGTGCGCGCTGCCGCCGGAAGCGAAAATCAGCACGGCAATAAAGGCCAGGACAGCAAAGAATGCGGAGAAAACGAGCGGTCCCTTGACCGAGGTCCGCATCTTGCGCGGTTCTCCTGGTGTCTGGTCTGCCACGGTCATTCCTCCAATGATGGCGGGCCTGTTCGGCTCCCCGCCGGTTGCAAAAGTTCTACAACGAGTAGAACGTCCAACTACTAGTTTACGGCCTCGGGCGAAGCGCCCGGCACAGACCCCGGGGAAGCGGTCCGGGCATCGTGGCGCAAGGTCAGGCCGGACAGGATCCACAACACTCCGGTAATGATGGCCCCGCCGCCGGCAACGCCCAGCAGGGCGTGCGCGCCAAGCGAAATGAAGAACGGCAGCGCGATCGCCGTACCCACAGCGATCACCCCGGAAATGAGCCAATCCCGGGCGAGCCCGTCCCGCTTCATCACACCGCGGGTCAGTTCGGAAGCGCCCAGGACGAGCAATGCCACAATCGCCGAGAGCGCCACTCCGGCGTCCGATTGGGTCACCAGCGCGGCAACTCCTGCCAGCGCGATCACCACCGGAACAAACACAGGCAGCGCGCGCCACATCCACACGGCCGCAGCGGTCGCAACGAGATAGAGGCCCGCGGCCCAGGCAAGAACCTCAACCGAGGGGCTGCTCCAGAATGCCGTGACCACCCCGAACACGAGCGCCACAGCAGCACGGATCAGCACGGGTTTCCAGGGATCGGCCACGGCGGCAGAAGGAGTCTGGGCGGAATCAGCTGGGAGAGTCACGCATACAGTTTAGTGCGAACCCAGCACCATCCACCGATCGGTTCGGGCGCGCAGCCCCAGCGTCACCCCGCGCGCCAGCATGTAGCCCAGCGCAAACGCGAGCCACAACCACACCAGCCCCGCCGCGCCGTCGGGCCTGACCACGTGGACGGCCGCCAAAAGCGGCAGGTAGACAGCAAGATTTACGACGCCGGCGATCGCCAAGTAGCGTGCGTCGCCGGCGCCGATGAGGACTCCGTCCAGGACGAATACGTAACCGGCCAGCGGCTGGCCGACCGCCAACACCCAGAGGGCGACGGTCAGTGCATGGTGCACACCGGTGTCAGACGTGAAAATGTAGCCGGCCCACGGAGCCGCCACGGCGAGGAGGACTCCTGTGATGACGCCAAACCCCAGGCCCCACCGGACCATGGTGCGGGTCAGTTCGCGGGCCCGCCCCGCATTCCTGGCACCGAGCTCCTTACCGATCAAAGCCTGGGCCGCAATGGCCAGCGCATCCAAGGCGAAGGCGAGGAAAGAGAAGATGGTCATGGCCAACTGGTGTGCAGCCAGGTTCACGGCGCCTTGTGCCGTGACCACCACAACGGTCGCCAGGATGGCCAACCGCAGGCTGAGTGTCCTGAGCATGAGCCACGAACCCACCTTGGTCATGGCCCGGATTCCGTGCCAGTCCGGCTTGAGCGAAACGCCATGGCTCCGCGCATTGCGGCTGACCATCACCAGATACACGGCGGCCATGGCCCAT
This sequence comes from Paenarthrobacter sp. NPDC089714, assembly GCF_044748905.1. Classification (NCBI taxonomy): domain Bacteria; kingdom Bacillati; phylum Actinomycetota; class Actinomycetes; order Micrococcales; family Micrococcaceae; genus Paenarthrobacter; species Paenarthrobacter sp. NPDC089714. The sequence goes on along the minus strand of NZ_JBIVGX010000007.1, from coordinate 194,544 downwards.
TGCGCAATGCTGGTACCGATCGCTGAACCGGCCACGGACAAGTGCAAGCCGTACACAAGGAACCAGTTCAGGGCGATGTTGAGGGCAAATCCTGCGGTGGCCACCAGCAACGGGGTCCGGGTATCCTGCAGGCCCCTGAGGACTCCCGTGCCGGCAAAGATCAAAAGCATCGCGGCCAACCCGGGCATGGACCAACGGAGGTAATCCACGGCGAAGCCCTGCACATCACCGCTTGCGCCCATGAAGCCAACCAGCGGCTCGGCGAAGACAAAGCCAAGGACGGCGAGGACCACGCCCAACAGAAGAGCCAGCCACACGCCGTCGCGCCCTGCTGCCAAAGCCTTGCCAAGTTTGCCGTCGCCGATGGCGCGGGCGACTGCCGGCGTCGTCGAGTATGCCAGGAAGACCATCAACCCAACTGCGGTGTGCAGGACGGTTGACGCGAGCCCCACGCCAGCGAGCTGGTCCACGCCAAGGTGCCCCACGATCGCCGAGTCGGCCAGCAGGAACAGTGGTTCGGCAATGAGCGCACCGAAGGCGGGCACGGCGAGCCGCAGAATCTCGCGAGCGTTCGAACGGGCGGGGGCGGTTGTGGTTTCAGGCACTAAACAAGGGTAGTCCGACTACTTGCGGGGTATGTTTGGGGCCGTGTCACACGAGCAACCCATCACAGTTTCCGTTGCCCGCACCATCCTCCCCGGGTACATCCGGCAGGCCAATGCCTGGGCCCATGCCGGCCAGGAACTCGCCCGCGAATGGCCGGGCTACCTGGGCTCCGGGTGGGTCCGCAATGGCGCCGGTTCCCACGAATGGCACATGCTTTACCGTTTCGCGGATGCCGAGTCGCTCCGGGGCTGGGAACAATCGGAGGAGCGCCGGTGGTGGATCGACAGCGCCAGGGACATGATGGAGACCACCCGCGTGGAACGGCATACCGGCATCGAAGGCTGGTTTTCGCAGCCGGGCGACGTTTCGGTTGTGGTTCCGGAAACCGTTGTGCCGCCTCGCTGGAAGCAGGCCATCAGCATCTTCCTGCCCTTCTTCCCTTTGAGCCTCTTGGCCAACTTCCTGCTGCATCCGTTGACGCAGGAGTGGCCGCTGGTGCTGCAGGTTCTTCTGAACATCGTGATCCTGACGCCACTCATGACGTACGTCTTCCTGCCGATCACCACCCGGCTCCTGCAGCCTTGGTTGCAAGCAAAACCACGACGGCGGTAACCGTAACCTACCGCTGGGCGCTTTGGCGGCACCGAGAGAAACGTCACGAATCGTCGCGATTAGTTGACTCTTCAACTTATCTTCGGAAGGGTTGAAGCATGAACAAGTCCACCTTAACCACCACAGCCCTGACCATCCTGCGCGTCATTGCAGGATTCCTCTTCGCCGCGCACGGTTGGCAGAAGTTCAACGAATTCACCATTGCCGGTACGCAAGCCTCGTTCGCCCAGATGGGAGTCCCGGGCGCGTCCGTCGTCGCCCCGATCGTCGCCACACTCGAACTCGTGGGCGGAATCGCCCTCATCCTGGGCCTGCTGACGCGTGTATTCGGCGCCCTCCTTGCCGTCGACATGCTCGGCGCCCTGTTCCTGGTACATGCTCCGGCAGGCATATTCGCGGCCAACGGCGGATACGAGCTCGTTCTCCTCTTCGCAGGCGCCGCACTGGCCCTGGCTTTGGCCGGCGCCGGCCGGATCTCCGCGGACAACGCGCTCTTCGCACGCGAGGGATCCAAACTCCGCGTCCTCGCCTAAACCCCCCAACGCTCTCTCACCAAACACCCCCAAAACACCCAACGCTCTCTCACCAAACACCCCCCCCAACGCCCAACGCTCTCTCGCTTTCTTGAAGGGAGTGACAGAGCATCGGGAAATTGGGGTCCATAGGTGAGAGAGCGTGGGGATTTAAGGGGCGGTACGTGAGAGAGCGTTGGGTTAGCCTTCGACGCCGGTCAGTTCGTTCGGCACGTGCTCAAGCTGCACCGACTTCCCCACCTCACCCGTTTTCAGGTCCACCGCATGAATGGTGCGGGTTGCAGGCTCGGTGACGAACGCCGTCGAACCCTGCACGAAGAGCGTGGGCCGCGGGTCCTGCCATGTCTCCGACTCCTCCCAAGCGGACACCACAGGTATGGCCTTCTCCACCACGCCCGTCAGCGGATCAATGATGCGGAGGCTGCCGTCTGTCCCCAAGACCAGGGCTTCACCCGAGGGACCACGACCCAAAGACCGGAACGAATAGCTGGTTCCAAGGTCCACCAACTGCAGCTTGGCCGTCTCCGTGTTGACGAGCGAAATCCGCGTGGGACGCTCCAGCTTGGCGGCCTTGTCCACCTTGTAGTCACCCAGGATCACGGGCGATTTCTCCGAGCCCGCCTGGTTCCCCATGCGTCCATAGGCATCCGGGCTGGCAACCTTGGCGATGGCCCCATCCTTGTAGATCAGCATTCCATTGGTGCAACCCACCACCACCGCCTCACCGGCAGCCACGGCCTCACCATGCACGCCCGGGCAGTCTTCGTTGCGGACCACTTCCTGCCGGTCCTGCCCCTTCCCCGCAGAAAGCACGGCGATTCCCGTGCGGCTTTCCTCGTTGCCCAGGGTCACGAGCAGCTTGCCGTCCTCAAGTTCCACGGCCACCCCATGATGGGCTTCCGGCGTGGTGTAAACGTCGGTGGCGGGGAGCGCATTGGCCTTGGCGAGATCGGTGGAGGCGAAGCTTTCCACCTTGCCGGAACCGTCGCTGAACAGGACGGTTTTGCCTGCATGCCGGACCACGTGCCCGGCCTTGTTGGCCTCAAAGGCAAGCTCAGTCAACCGGGGATCGGCCGTATACGAGTGGCTATGGTCCCCATGCGGTTCGGTCCACGCGCCGACGTCGAAGACGCGGAAGGCATCGCCCGTGGACACGAGCACGTGGCGACCATCCCCCGCCGGATTGACCCGGTTGAAGCCATCAAGCCGAGTCCCGGCCCCAACGGGCTCAAGCGTCTTCGCGTCAAGGGCTGCCAGGCCGCCGTCGTACGTGTACACGAGGCGGGGCGTTGGCTCGCCGGCTTCCTTGGTGGAAGCCGTATTCGGCGACGGGTTGGACGCGACCTGGTTTCCGGGCGCGGCGCACGCGCTCAGCAAAAGGGCGGAAAGCCCGACGGCGGCAAGCGCCCGGGTGGGCCGGCGGGGGCTCCGCGAGGACAGGGAAAATGAGGGTGCTTTTTGTGACATGGCTTAAATGATATTGATTCTCATTTAGAGGGCAAATTGAGCTGTCACAGTCGACGGCTGCCACTCACCGGTGGAAGACGCCCGACACAAGAGATGAGCCAGCGAATCGGCGGATTGGCGCGTCTGGCCCACGCGACAACAGGGCAGCGACTTACGCACGTAACAGAAACATGGCGCCAGTAAACTGCCAGCATGAGCGAGTCCCCCGCGAATTCAGTGACCCTCCGCTTCCTCGCAGCCCCCATGGACGTGGGCCACAGCGGCTCCGTCGATGCCGGCACGGTACTGGAATGGGTGGACAAAGCCGCTTACGCCGCGGCTGTGGGCTGGGCAAAGTCCTACTGCGTCACGGCATACGTGGGCAATATCCATTTCGCGGATCCCGTGAACAGCGGAGACATGGTTGAGGTCACCTCCACCATCGTCTACACGGGCCGTTCATCGATGCACATCCATACAGTGGTGAGTTCCCGCGACCCCAAGGGTGGGCCGGAGACCATGCACAGCCAATGCATGGTGATCTTCGTAGCTGTCGGATCGGACGGGAAGCCCATCCCTGTTCCCCAATTCGAGCCCGCCACTCCGGAAGAGGTGGAGGCCCGTGAACATGCACTCGCGCGCATTGAAGTGCGCGAGCAGATCGTCAACGCCATGAACGCTCAGGAATATACCGACGCCGGCACCGCCGAGCGCGTCACGCTGCGTTTCATGGCGTCCCCCACGGACGTCAACTGGGGCGGCAAGGTCCACGGCGGCATCGTGATGAAGTGGATCGATGAAGCGGCCTACGTCTGCGCCTCCCGCTATTGCGGCAAGGACACAGTGGCAGTGTTCTCCGGCGGTGTCCGCTTCTACCGGCCTCTACTGATCGGCCACGTGGTGGAGGTGGAAGCCCGCCTCGTCTATACGGGTGCCAAAGGTATGCACATCGCCGTACATGTCCGGTCCGGCGACCCGAAAACGCGTGAAATGAACCTGACCACCTACTGCCTCACCGTAATGGTTGCCCGTGACGAGACCGGGACGGCGGTTCCCATCCCTGCCTGGGTGCCGGTGTCCGATGAGGACAAGCAGCTTCACGCGCACGCCCGGGAGCTCCTTGAGATTCGCGGACGCGCACCTGGAAACAGGCTGCCAGACCACCTGTTGAAGGCCGCCGGCCACTGATCCTGCCGGCTTTGCCGGAAATCTTCCCAGTTCTCCAACACGATCCGCGCATGCGCTCCACATTGACTATGCAGGAAAGCAGCACCATGCAGTCGGAGAGCGGGCATTGCATAACCACACAATCGAACGTGTCCTGGGATACGTGGCCAAGGGCTTGGGTGTCAGGATCGTGGGCGCCCCCGGGAGCGGCAAGTCCACTCTCGTAAGGTCCCTGGTTGCCCGGCTTGAGGAAGACGGTGTTGAAGTCTTCGCCATGTTCGGCACGCCCGCGCTGGCCGCCGTGCCCTTCGCCGGCGTCTTGTCCCTGGGACTCGACTTCAATTCCCGGACCATCGGAATCCTCGGTGTCTCGGACTACCTTTCGGCCCAGTTTGCCCGGACCGGGGCCCGTGTGATGGTGATCGACGACGTCGGCAACCTTGACCGGGAATCACTGGCCGTCGTGAACATTCTGCGGTCCCGCGCCAACGTGCCGCTGGTCATCACCGTGAATGACAATCCTCTCCATCCCACAGCACCTGCCGGCCTGTTGGCCTGTCTTCCCGAAGCAGCAGTGGCTCTCCCCGCGCTCGGATTTGGACAGATCAACAAGCTCATCGCGAAGATTCTCGGGGCTCCGGCCGAGGTGGATGTCGCGGCCCATGTCCTCACCAAGTCGGGCGGCAATTTGCGCCTGGCCGTTCGTCTCGTAGAAAGCTCCGTCCTCAGTGGAGGCCTGTTGCTCAAGAACGGCCGCTGGTCCATGCCCGGTGCCGGTTTGATGAATGAACACCTGTACGGCGCGCTCGAAGCCCTGCTTCAGGGCCTGCGGACCCACCAGCTCCGCGCACTCCACAAGATGTCGTTGCTCGGACCCACACCCGTCAGCCAACTCGTAGCAACGGTGGGCGAAGATGCCTTGGACGATCTGGAGGTTGGCGGACTGATTTCGGTGGTCAGCGGCCCGGACGGCACTCCTGTGGCCACAGTCTTCCCGCCCCTGCTGGACGACTACCTCGCAGCACGCGCCGTTGGGTCCAGGAGGGTTCTTCAAAGCACCCTGACGGGAAGAGTTGGCAGCCACGCCCTTGCCGAGGCACCCACTAACCGCCTGCCCGCCGCAGTGGCCGCCATCCGCGCGGAAATGGACGGTAACCATGCGGCCACGAACCGCTATTTCCAGCAGCGCTCCGAGGCCATGGAGAGAGACCACTTCTCGGCATGGGAGCACCAACGGAACCTGTCCAACGCGGTGCCGCTTCTGGCCTGCTACTGGGGAGCGCGGGCGGATCCCGAACGGATCCAGGAAGTCTTCAGCCGGACTGACACGGAGTCCGGCACGGCGGGGGAGCTGTTTTTCTTCACCATGACCCAGGCCTGGTTGATGTACACCGCGAGGGGCGACCTCAAAGGAGGCGTAGCACTTCTCCGCACCACGGCGTCCAGGGAGCCCCGCCTGCGCCCGGAAGCCGAAGCATTCATCAGCTTCCTTGAGGCATCGTGCGCCGCAGACGGCAAGGTGACCATCCCCGATCCGGAACCAGGACTGCCAGGGGGCGCCTTTGCCATCATCAAAGGAATCCTGGAGCTATACAGCCTCAAACCTGAGGCAGCCCTGACCAGCATCGCTGCGGGCGACATGCCGTACGAACTCCAACGCTTCGAAACCTTCATCCGCGGGTTGGCCCTGTTCGCGAGCGGACGCGTCGAGGAGTCCCTGATCCTGGCGCTTGCCTCGCGACAGAAGGCGATGCAGGAGATCGACCAATTCACCCTGGTGAGCCAGAGCTACCTCGCTGCCCTGTCCCTGCAGAACTACGGCTTGTTCGACGAAGCCGAGTATCTGATGGGGCGGTCCTTTTCCTTCGGCACACCCAGCCCCCTCCTGAATTCCTTGCACGGCGCCATGCTGCGTTTGTCCTCCTTACGCGCTGGGGATGGCGGCGGCACCGAGGGCACCCCGGCAAAAGCCCCCGACGTCGGCCCCCTCCCCGGAGTGGGTACGGGCCTGCTGGACCTGGCCGCCAGCCGTCCCGTCAGCGCAAAGTCCTTCGACCAGCTGGCCAGTCGTGTCGTGTCGAAGGCCTTGGCCCGCGGGTTCGTCTTCGAAGCCGTGCACACCGGCATTTTCGCCTTGGGGCTGCTGGCCGGCCCCCGGGTCCGGGACCTGCTCAAGGGCATCCTGCGAGAACGGGGACTGGCCGTCCATGACCAACTCCTTGCCGCCGCAGATGCTGCCATTGAAGGCGAGGTGGCGCGGCTCCGGCACGTGCTGGACACCTACGTGCCGGATGCAGACACGTACCACATCTGCATGCTTCTGCGCGGGGCCAGTCAACGGTGGCAGCTGAGCGGAGAACCGGATATGGCACGCGAGCTCGCCCGGGCCGCCAAGGATTTCAGCGCCCGGTTCCGGCCAACCGGTACCCTCTTCGACTTCAGCTCCGAAGCACCCGGTTCTTCCCTCACAGTGCGGGAGATCGAGGTGGCGATGGTCGCGGGCCAGCAAAGCAACCAGGACATCGCCGAGCACTTGGGGATCAGCATCCGCACGGTGGAAAGCCACATCTCCAATGCTTTACGCAAAACGGACTCCACAACACGGAAGCAACTCGCAGACCTGGTTCAGGGGATGCCGGAGGAGTCCCGTGTGGGTGCTGTGGGAGGTTTCCCGGATCAAGAGACAAACCGGCTCAACGCCGTACTGGAAGGTTAAGGACAGCCATGACAAACCCTGTTGAATCCCACTGGGCGAATTTCCGTTCCCAGAAACTGAGCAAGGCCACCCAGGGCTCGCGCCTTCGGGTCATCAGCAATAACCGTCAGTTCACGTCGCTGGTGCATTGGGCCACGGTCTCGCTGCAGTCCAGGATGCCGGGAAGCGTGGTGGTAGCAGACGGCGCCATGCCGGACCTGGAAGGAAGCGTCAGCGATTTAGTGCAGGCCGGCAAACGGGTGCTCGTTTACGGCGGCGTCCTGCACAGTTCACGCGTCTTGGGCCTCATGAATCTGGGCGTGCGCGGCTACGTGCCCGAGACGGCAACGCTCCAGGTGCTGCTCAGTGCGGTCAAAAGCATTTCCGACGACGGCACGCACCTGCCGTTCGACCCCGACTCCGGACGTGAATGCATCGCTTTGACGGCGGCTGAGGAAATTGCCGCGGACGCCTACCTTCTGGACGCCCAGGAGCTCCCGCGCATGGAGGTGGCAAGACGGCTGGGCATCGCCGATGCCACGCTGCGGAACCACCTCGCATCGGTTCGACGCAAGTTGGGGATAGGCCCGCGGACCAGCCGGGCAGCGGTGAGCAGGCGGTACCGCGCCACCCTGCGGTGAGCCGCCGGTACCGCGCCACCCTGCGGTGAGCACGCGGCTTGAAGCAATTGCCCGGCACCGGCACCGGTTTTCTCCGTGGCCAAGGCATCCCGGCTCAGTGTTTACTGCCAACCTCCTCAGTGGTGCCATGCCCCAGCCCGCTACCACCGTCCAACGGCGTGCCACTGGTTGTCCGTGATGCTGTAGCCAATGTCTTGGAGGGCCTTGGCTAGCTCTCCCCTGGTGACGCAACGCAGACCGGCCTCCGTCAGCTTCTTCCGTCCACGTGCCAGATGTCCGCGCACCGTGGTGGTCCTGAGACCCAGGGCTTGGGCCAAGGCCGATGCGGTGAGCGCACGTCGGCGGGCATAGAGCTCCAGTACTTGGATTTCCCTGTCCGTCAGTTCCTTGCCGACGCTTGGCTGGGGAACCAGGGGTCGGGTTGATCCAAGGACCACGGCTTCAATCAAGCGGGGAATCTCCGCCGCCGTACTGTCCGGGTCAAGGATGGCGACGGCTCCTTCAGCGGACAGCGCTGCCCGCTGGGAGGGGGTCACCTGGCCAAGTACCACGCAGCGGCGTCCGGCAGCAGTCAGGGACCGCACTTTGAGCGGCAGCGGAACGAGGTCATCCGCATACGCGTCCAGGACCACCCACAGGGCGGCTTCGAGGGGATCCTGCAGGAGCAGCGAGGACCAGGATGTGTGGATTCCGCCCAACGTGACGGTGGTGGCACGCCTCTTCCACTCCCAGGCAACTGCGCCGGCCAGGATGGGATTTCTGTGGACAAAGTCGACGTCGGGACGCTCGGCCGGCTCTGCGTCGGGTCCCGGTGAAGGTGAGTCAGAGGACGGGTTTTCGGCGATGGGGGAAGGTGGGCGTTGAACTGGCACCCGGACAAACTAGCCTTCGCCTCAACGCTCCTCAGTGGCGGTTAGCGCACTCTCTCAGTGGTGGGCCAACAGTTCGGCCAGGCTAGCCCACCAGGTTTTCTGCAGCACCGTCCATGTGCGAGATGATCGTTTCGCGTGCCTTCGCAGCGTTGCCCGTCTCGATCGCCGCAACGATGTCGTAGTGCCTGCCAACACTCATGTTCCCCGTGGCTCGTTCCACCCCGGCGAACATGATGGACATGCGGATGGAGCCTTCCAAAGACTCCCACTGGTGCAGCAGGGTCTCGTTGCCGGAGAGGCGGCACAGCGTGCGGTGGAATTCAAGGTCGGCCTCGATCTGCTCCTCCAGGGAGGATTCACTCGCCTTGCCCATGGCCTCCACGGCCTCTCGCAGTTCCCTGAGGGCCGCTTCCTTGTCAGGCATGTCACTGAGCGTGCGGGCGGCCAGCGATTCGAGGACCCCCCGGACGGAAAAGATGTCCCGGATCTCCTTCACGTCCAAGTGGCGGACGGAAAGGCGTCCGCGTGCTCCGGCGGAAACCAGGCCTTCCTGTTCAAGCTGGCGGAGGGCTTCGCGAAGTGTTCCCCGGCTGATCTGGAGCATGTCGGACAGCTCGGTCTCCACAAGATGCCGCCCGGGTTCCAGCTCGCCGCTGGTAATGGCACCCCTTAGAGCGATGAGTGCCTGCTCGCGAAGGCTCTTCTTCTCCAGTCCCAGGAGGGATGCGCCAAGGGCCATGATCTTTCCTCAATATCTTCGGGCAACAGCCGACAGTCCGGTGTTAACTGTCGATACTACGGGCAGGGGCGCGGTCCCGGCAGTATCGCCGGTTCCGCGCCCCGTGCTTGTGACTTTCGTGGTCAGGCGAGTTCTGCCAGGACCTTGGCGACGATGCGGTCCACGGAGAGACCGTAACGTTCATGGAGTGTGGGCAGCGCACCGGCGTCGAGGAACTGGTCCGGGAGCGCGATGGGTACCACGCGCTTGCCGAGGCCGGCGCTTACGACGGCGGAGGCAACAGTTTCGAACAGACCGCCAACTACGGTGTGGTTCTCCAGGGTGACGGCGAGCCGGTCGGTGTTGAGTTCGGCCAGCACGGTGGCGGAGTCGAAGGGCTTGATGGTCGGGGTGTGCACCACGGCCACGTCCACGTTGTGCTTGGCCAAGGCGTCTGCCGCCTGCAGGGCGCGCATGGTCATCAGCCCGGAGGAGACAAACACCACGTCGTTGCCGCCGCGCAGGACTTTGGCTTTGCCGAGTTCGAACGTGTAGTCGTACTCGTCCAGTACCGTAGGCACGTTCCCACGCAGCAAGCGCAGGTACGTGGGTCCATCGGATGCGGCCAGCTGGGGAACGGCCTGCTCAATGTCCACGGAGTCACAGGGGTCCACGATGGTCAGGTTAGGCATGCCGCGGAAGATCGCCATGTCCTCGGTGGCCTGGTGGCTGGGGCCGTAGCCGGTGGTGAGACCGGGCAGTCCGCCCACGATGTTGACGTTCAGGTTCGGCTCGGCGATGTCCAGGCACAGGAAGTCGTAGGCACGTCGAGCGGCGAACACGGAGTAGGTGGAGGCGAACGGGACCAAGCCGGTCTCGGCCATGCCGGCAGCAGCACCGAAGAGCAGTTGCTCGGCCATGCCCATCTGGAAGAACCGTTCCGGGAAGGCCTTGGCAAAGATATGCATGTCCGTGTACTTACCCAGGTCCGCGGTCAAGCCAACGATCTTGGGATTGGCCTCGGCCGCGGCCACCAAGGCGTGTCCGAACGGTGCGGAGGTGGTCTTCTGGCCGGGATCCGCGAACGAGGCGATCATCGCGGAGGTCTTCAGCTTTGGCTTCCCAGCCGAAGCCAAACCGCCCGCGGCCGGGCCTGCCGCCGTCGTGGTTGTTGTCACTGAGCTCATGCCGTGGCCGTCCCTTCGTATCCAGCGGTCAGCTGCTCACGGCAGATCTGCCATTCGTGTTCTTCGATGCGCATGAAGTGCGCTTTCTCGCGGGCCTCCAGCAACGGCACCCCGCGTCCCACTTTCGTGTCGCACAGGATCACCGACGGCTGGCCGGAAGCGCCCGAAGCAGCCCGGCGCCCGGCGATGTTGTCGAACGCAGCCAGCAACGCACCGACGTCGTTCCCGTCCACACGCTGGGTGTACCAGCCGAACGATTCCCACTTCTCCGTCACAGGTTCGGTGCGCAGCACCGTGTTCGTGGCGCCGTCGGCCTGGAGGGCGTTGATGTCCACCATCGCCGTCAGGTTTCCGAGCTGGTGGTGGTGCGCGCCCATGGCTGCCTCCCACGTGGAACCTTCGTCGAGTTCACCGTCGGAGAGGAAGTTGATGACCCGCGAAGCGGAACCCTGCGCCCGCAACCCGAGAGCCATTCCGACCGCAATAGTCAGGCCGTGGCCCAGCGAACCGCCGGAAATTTCCATGCCCGGGGTGTAGGTGGACATGCCGGACATCGGAAGGCGGGAATCATCCGAGCCGTAGGTCTCAAGCTCGGCCACTGGCACAATGCCGGCCTCGGCCAACGCCGCGTAGTGGCCGATCGCGTAGTGGCCCGTAGAGAGCAGGAACCGGTCCCGGCCTTCCCAATGCGGGTCCTCGGCCCGGAAGCTGAGCTGGTCTGCGTAGACGGAGGCGAGCATGTCCGCTGCGCCCAAGGCCTGGCCGACGTATCCCTGGCCCTGCACCTCGCCCATGTTCAAGGCGTGGTGGCGGATTCGGTAGGCGGCGGCGCTGATGCGGTCCACGCGTTCCGCAGCGGGGGCGGCCGTTTCGACTGAAGTGAGAGTCACTGGTTTCCTTCCGGAGACGGGCGCGGTCCGATGGGGAGAGCGCGCCCGACGTCGTGTGGGTGCTTAGGCAGATACCGAATGGGGCGTGTTGTTGGCAGCTTCTTCGGCGAGCTGACGCTCGCGCTTGCCCCAGGTTTCCTTGGTGACGACAGCAGCCCAGAGGCCGATCGCACCGTAGATGCTGAACAGGGCGGCCGGGCCCACCCATCCGAAGCTGACGAACAGCAGGGTGGTGATGAACGGCGTGAAGCCGGAAACCATGGCGGAGATCTGGTAGGCCAGCGAGGCTCCCGAGGACCGGGTCTTGGCCTGGAACAGCTCCGGGAACCAAGCACCCTGGGCGCCGGCGAGGGAGTTCTGGCACACAGCGTAGGCGATCACGATGGTGGCGATGATGAAGATGAACAGGCCGGTGTTGACCAGGAGGAACATCGGGATGCCGAAGACCACTGCGAAGGCGGTGGACCAGATGTAGACCGGACGGCGGCCTACCTTGTCCGTCAGCTTGCCCCAGGCGTAGGTGGCGAAGATACCAATGGCGGCGGCGATGCAGAGGGCAACCAGGGTCTGGGTCTTGTCAGCGAGCTTGGTGCTGTGCAGGTAGGAAATCATGTACGTCACGGAGACTGCGTAGCCGGCGGTTTCGGCGATGCGGAGGCCGATGCCGCGGACGATGTTGCGCCAGTCGGTCTTGATGACTTCGACGATCGGGGACTTGACGATGTCACCCTTGGTCTTGACGTCCTCGAACACCGGGGATTCAGGCACCTTGGAGCGGATGATCAGGCCAACGGCCACCAGGACAATGCTGGCCAGGAACGGAACGCGCCACGCCCACTCGCTGCCCAGGCCGACGCTGCTCAGGAAGACGAGGTTGGCAAGCAGCAGTCCCACGGGGAAGCCGGCCTGCACAATGCCAGTGAATTGCCCCTTCTTGCGCCACGGTGCGTGTTCGTAGCTCATGAGGATCGCGCCGCCCCACTCCGCACCGAAAGCCAGACCCTGGATAACGCGGACGATCACCAGGAGTGCCGGTGCCAGGAGGCCCACCTGCTGGTAGGTGGGAAGCAGGCCGATGGCGAACGTCGCCAGGCCCATGAGGATCAGGGAGGCAACCAGGACGGGCTTGCGGCCGAGCTTGTCGCCAAGGTGGCCGCCGATGATGCCGCCGAGCGGGCGGGCAGCGAAGCCGACGCCGAGGGTCGCGAACGAGGCCAACGTACCAGTCACCGGGTCGGCACCCGGGAAGAACGCCGTACCGAAGTACAGGGCGGCAGCGGTGCCGAAACCGATGAAGTCGTAGGTTTCAATGACTGCGCCAACGCCGGATCCTACGGCGACGCGCTTAGCTTCTTTGGTTCCATGAACCGGACCACGCATGGTCAGAGCTTCATTGCTCATTGCTTATTTCCCTTTCGAAGAGTGGGGCGCTTCTCCGCAACCTCACTGTCGACAGTCAACATAATACGTCAACTGTGACCGACACCACCAGCATTGTCAACAGTCAACTCCAAAGGTTGACTGTTGACAGTTAACGACTGTAACGTGGTTTGCATCACTACAGGCCCTCTCCGGCGAGGACCGCACGACTTGAGGATCAACGACGATGTTCCATCACCGACTTGGCTGTTCTTCGATCAGCTTCCGCCACCAGGACTTGGCAACAGCCTTGGAGACCATGGGCGGCCTGGGGTTTGAGGAAATTGACCTCGGGGCACTCCCCGGCGTCTGCGACCATGTTCCCTACGTCCTGGACGCCGAGGCTGTCGAGGCGGTTGCCGCCGTCGTCAATAACTCGGGAATGCGCGTCCGCTCGGTCAACGGCGACGTCGGGGACCTGAACGCAACGCTCGACGCCGACGCCTCGCGAAAGCGCGAACGTCACCTCGAGATGCTGCTCAGCCTCGCGGCAAAGACCGGCGCGAAAGCGTTGGTTCTCCCCTGCGGTGCGATCGACCACGAGCCCGTCAAGAGCCTCGAGGAAGACATCGAAACCGTCGCTGCGCAGTTGATCCATGCGGCCGACCGGGCTGCGGAATTTGGAGTGGAGTTGTGGACGGAGTCCCTCCACTACTACCGGCTTTGCTGGAACACCGAACGTGCGCAGCTGCTCGCAGACCGCCTGGCCGGTTCCGACGTCGGAATCGTCATGGACTTCAGCCACATCGTTGCCTCCGGCGGCGATCCCGTTGACTTCGTTGACCGGTTCGGCGGGCGCATCAAACACGTCCACCTGCGGGACGCCGTTCCCGCAACCGAAACCGGGCCCGGGAACATCAACCTCAGCATCGGCAACGGCCAGGCGGACTTCGCCGGCGGCCTCTCCAAGCTCCGGGATGCCGGCTACACCGGCCACTTCTCGCTGGAGCTTGAAACCCGCGACGTCACGCACGACGAGCGCCCGGCTGCCACCGCCAAGGCCGGCAGCTTCATCTCAGACCTCATCTAGTACCCCTTCAAACCACCCAAGGAGCATCATGTCCACCATCCAGCGCACCGCCGTCCTCACCGGAGCAACCTCCGAGCGCGGCATCGGCCTCACCACCGCCCGCCGCTACGCAGCCCAGGGCTGGGGCATCGCCATCCTGGACCTCGACGGCGAGAAGTCCGCCAAGGTTGCCGCCGAGATCGCCAACGAGTTCAACGTCCCCGCCTTCGGCTACGAGATCAACGTGGCCGACGAAGCTTCTGTCACCAAGGCACAGGCCGCCGTTGCCGCTGAAGTTGCCGCCGGAAACCTGCCGGTTGTGGGCGCCCTGGCGAACATCGCCGGCATCACCTCCCCCGTCCCGTTCCTGGAAACCACGCTTGAGCTGTGGCACAAGGTCATGGACGTCAACGCCACCGGCACGTACCTGGTCACCAAGGCCTTCCTGCCGGACATGATCGCCAACGGCTGGGGCCGCATCGTCAACATGTCCTCCGTCTCGGCCCAGCGTGGCGGCGGCGTCTTCGGCAAGGTTCCCTACTCCGCAGCCAAGGCCGCGATCCTCGGCTTCACCAAGGCCCTGGCCCGTGAAATCGGCGAAACCGGCGTGACCGTCAACGCCATCACCCCCGGCGCCGTGGACACCAACATCCGGGTCGGCAGCACCCAGGAGCAGGAAGACGCCATCAACGCAGGCATCCCGCTGGGCCGCAACGCCACCACCGAAGAAGTTGCCGCAGTCATCACCTTCCTCTCCTCCGAAGACTCCGCTTACCTCACTGGCACCACCATCGACATCAACGGCGGCAGCCACATCCACTAGTCCGCACTCCCCTCGCCCGGACTCCAGAACCAGGACCCACCATGACCAGAATCTTCAACGATCCCGCCGACTTCGCCGACGAAGCCCTCGCTGGTTTCTGCGACGCCCACTCGGACCTTGTCCGCCAGGTTGAGGGCGGCGCGGTCCGCCGCAACAGGCCCTCCACGCCGAAGGTCGCCGTCATCACCGGCGGCGGTTCCGGCCACTACCCCGCATTCGCCGGAATCATCGGCCCGGGCTTCGCTGACGGTGCCGTGGTGGGAAACATCTTCACCTCCCCCTCTACCCAGCAGGCGTACTCCGTGGCCAAGGCAGCCGACTCCGGCGCAGGCGTCGTCTTCACTTACGGCAACTACGCCGGAGATGTCCTGAACTTCGGCATGGCCAGCGAAAGGTTGAATGCCGAGGGAATCCGTGCGGAGAACGTGCTGGTCACGGACGACATTGCCAGCGCTCCCTTGTCCGAGATCGAGAAGCGCCGCGGCATTGCCGGTGACTTCGTGGTCTTCAAGGTCATGGGTGCCGCTGCCGA
This sequence comes from Paenarthrobacter sp. NPDC089714, assembly GCF_044748905.1. NCBI lineage: Bacteria > Bacillati > Actinomycetota > Actinomycetes > Micrococcales > Micrococcaceae > Paenarthrobacter > Paenarthrobacter sp. NPDC089714. Next base: position 179,394 of record NZ_JBIVGX010000007.1, on the reverse strand, counting down.
AGCCGGGCAGGACCTGGAATCAGTGGTCCGGCTGGGACGGAAAGCTAACGATCACACCCGCACCATCGGGACCGCCTTCAGTGGCTGCACCTTCCCGGGTGCTGACCGGCCGCTCTTCAGTCTTCCCGAGGGACACATGGGCCTGGGCCTGGGCATCCACGGCGAACCGGGACTGTTCGACACCGAGCTGCCCACCGCCGTCGAACTCGGCAACGAACTGGTGCGCCGCGTACTGGCCGAAGCCCCCGCTGGCGCGCCGGGCCGCGTCGCCGTGATCCTCAATGGACTCGGCTCCACCAAGAACGAGGAACTCTTTGTCCTGTGGCGCACGGTAGCTCCGCTGCTCCGCGAAGCCGGGTACACGCTGGTGATGCCCGAAGTTGGCGAACTGGTGACGTCTTTGGACATGGCCGGGGTTTCGCTGACGCTGACCTGGCTGGACGAAGAGCTTGAAGAGTACTGGACGGCTCCGGCCCTGACCCCGGCGTACCGTCGCGGCTCCGTCGGGTTTGACGTCACTGCTGCCGAAGACGCTGTGGACGAAGCTGCTGCTGTGGACACAGCCGACTACTCCTCCACAGAGGAATCACGCGCCTACGCAGGCCAGTGCCTCGCGGCGCTGGAGACCACCGCGGGCTTGCTCCGCGACTCCGAGTCGATGCTGGGCGACATGGACGCCATCGCGGGCGACGGCGACCACGGACGTGGCATGGTCCGCGGATCTGCTGCCGCCCTTGAGGCCGCAGCCACGGCCTTTGCTGCAGGCGCCGGTGCTGGTTCCGTGCTGATCGCCGGCGGCGACGCGTGGGCCGACAAGGCCGGCGGAACATCGGGTGTCCTCTGGGGTGCCGGGCTGCGCGCCTTTGGCGAGCGACTGGGCAATGAGCAAAGCCCGACGCCGGACGACCTCGCCCAAGCGGTTCAGGCCTTCGCTGACCGGATCACGGGACTCGGAAAGGCGGAGATCGGGGACAAGACCATGGTGGACTCATTGCTGCCCTTCACTTCCTCCCTGACATCCGCCGTGGCCTCGGGATCACCTGTTTCCCAAGCCTGGGCAACAGCTGCGGCCGCCTCAGCCGACGCGGCCGCCGCAACCGCCGACCTTCGGCCGCTCAAGGGCCGCGCCCGTCCCCTCGCCGAGAAGAGCATCGGCACGCCGGACCCCGGGGCGACATCGCTCGCCATGGTGTTTGCCGCCGTCGGACCCCACTTCACCGCAGTTCACGCAACTGCCGCCATCAACTAGGAGTATGACCATGCGCATCATCGTGGGCGCCGACGAAGCTGGCGTTGACTACAAGGACCGGATCCTCGCGGACCTCCAGGCCGATTCACGGATCACCGAAGTGATCGACATCGGAGTCCACCGTGACGATGAAGACTTCACCAAGCCCTACCCCTACGTGGGCATCGCTGCAGGTGAAATGATCCGCGACGGCAAGGCCGACCGCGCCATCCTCTTCTGCGGCACCGGAATCGGCGTTGCCATCGCCGCCAATAAGGTCCCGGGCATCCGCGCCACCGCGGCGCACGACTCGTTCTCTGTGGAACGCTCCATCCTGTCCAACGACTGCCAGGTGCTCACCATGGGCCAGCGCGTTGTAGGCGTCGAACTGGCACGCCGCCTGGCCAAGGAATGGATCGGGTACGCGTTCGACCCCACGTCCGGGTCCGCCGCCAAGGTGAAAGTGCTGAGCGACTTCGAGGGCTGCTAGTTCCCCGTTCCGAAGGCCAGGCCCCGCGCGATGCGTGGGGCCTGGCCTTCTCTTTTCCCGGGTTCTTGAGGGCCATTCCCTGCGGGCGTATCCTTCACGGAAACAGCCGGATCGGACATGGCCTGGAGGACGCTCATGAACCTCGTGAGTCAGATTCTTGCCGGAGTTACCGCCCTGACGCTGATTGGCGTCGGAGTACTTGAGGTCTTCTTTCACGGCGATCAACGCTTCCACCGGATCTTCCTGATCAAACCGGAGGATGTCCGGGCCGTTCGGATGTGGGCCATGAACGTGGGTGCCTACAACATCGTGTTCGGAGTCGGTTTGGCTGTCGGCTTGTGGATGGTGAACTCGGGCAGCACAGCCGGTGGAACGTCAATCGTCCTGTTCTGCTGCGCAAGCCACGTGTTCCTTGGCTTTTGGCTGTGGGTCACGGAGAAGAGTTTGCTCACAAGCGCCATCGGACAGGCGCTGATTCCCGGGCTCGCAATCGTGTTCTATGTGCTGCTCCGCTGAGCACAGGCCCTGTAGCCGGCCCGAAGCGGCACTGAATCGCACTTCTTCGACGACGGCTGTCTATACAAGACTCACACCACTTTTAGCAATGGGCTGAACAAAACTGCTCACAATCAGCGATGATCCATCAACTTGTCTACACAACCCGGCCATCCGGCATTCCTTTGGGATTCACCTGCTCTCCCTAGCTTCAGAGAGTCAACTGACCGAACCCAATGAAAGGCTCCCCATGGCCTCCCCCAGCCGCCGCTCCGCAATCACCGCATCGCTCGCCGGCCTCGCGACCCTCGGCGCCACCGCCGCCGTCGCATCTCCGGCCCAAGCCACCGGACAGGGACACGGCAGCAACCGCCCATCCGGCAAAGCCCGCATTTTTACCGTCATCAGTGATATCCAAGGCGACCTGGGCGACTTCGAACTCGCCCTCAAGGACATCGAGGCCACCAACCCACGCAGCCAAAGCGCCGGCTTGGTAGTCAACGGTGACATCACGCCGCGAGGCTACGACTTCGAGTACGACGCCGTACGCAAGGTGCTGGACTCCAATGCACACGCCCCCAATGTCCATTGGTCAATCGGCAACCACGAGTTCTATGTTCCCAAGTACTCCAACCCCAACACACTGGCCCAAGCAACGTGGCCCAACGGCACCACGGAAGCCTCGCTCTTCCAGAGCTTCTACCGGTTCACCGGCCGCGACAAGGTCTACACGGAGATCGACCTCGGGGGTGTGCCCGGGCTGATCCTGGGCACCGAAAAGTATATGCACTATCACGACGCAAAGCTGTGGGATGAGGTGTGGCTCAGCGAGGAGCAGATTGCCTGGATCGAAGAGCGCCTCGACTTCTGGGCCCGCCGTGGACAACCCGTCATGGTGTTCACCCACCACCCCTTCCCCGATACTGTCTCCGGCACCCGAAACAACCTGTACAAGAAGGACTACCTGCAGGCAGATCGGCTCCTGGGAATCCTGGGCAAGTACAAGAACGTGTTCGTCTTCACGGCCCACACCCACTGGGCGCTGCAGCTGGCTGACTGGGAGGTTCGCCGCACGGTCCCCGGCACCGGCAACCTCCAGGGCTTCCAAGTCATCAACACCGGCGCCATCCAGACGCTGTGGGAGGACAACGGTACGGGTGGGGAGCGGGCCCTCGACGGCCGCGAGGCCAGTGGCCTTCAGGTTGAGGTGTACAACGACTGCGTTGTGGTGAGGGCCCGCGACTACCGGCGCAGCGAATGGATCAAGGAAGTGCAGATTCCGCTGTTCCCGTGACACGGCGGCAGGGCATGGAGCCCGTGTGGCTACACTGGCTTCCATGTCCTGCCGAATCAGTGAACTGGTCCTGAACTGCCACGATCCGGAACTCCTTGCCAGGTTCTGGAGCGACGTCCTTGGATACGTCGAACTCGACCGTGAGGACGGCGCCATCGAAATCGGCCCACCGGAGGCGGGCTTCGGTGGACTTCAGCCCACCATCATCCTGAGCCCGAGCAATAACCCGCGCACGGGGAGGCTGCCCCTCCACATCGACGTCAACCCTGTGGACCGGGACCAGGCAGCCGAGCTGGAACGCTTGCTGGCCCTCGGAGCCCGGCCCGCCGACGTCGGGCAGACCGGCGACGAACACTGGCACGTGCTGCAGGACCCCGAGGGGAACGAGTTCTGCCTGCTGCGGAGGCAGCTGGGGTAGGATAGAGCTTGCAACGGGCATTAGCCCTGAGAAGTGGGTCTGGCAGTCTTCCGGATGGTATGACGAGCCGGACCCGCGTTGTTTAAGGCGTGCAGTCGACAACGCGCTGTACCAAAGGGGCCGACTTCCTGATGACCCAAGCACTGCGGCCGGGCCAATTTATCCGGCACACCTCGAGCAACGTACAGGTACGTTGACAGGCCGGCATCGGCAGCGCCGCTCAGGAACGCATTCCGTGACGCATCGCTTTCGCTCTTGAAATGAACACGACGCTGGCCGGGGCGCCGCAAGGCGCTAATCGCGCGTCGCGCCGACCCAAGGTCTGCCGGGGCAACCACGGTCGCGGCAACGTAATACGCCTTCGATTTGGATTCGTCGACGAAGACATGGGCGCCCCTCTGGGCGGGGACGGTATTTCGGGCCGTTGCCATCTGTGCGGCTCTCCGCCCCTTAGAACCCGCCTCCACCGCCCGAATCGCCGGCCATGTTGGCGAAGCGTGAGTAGTGGCCCTGGAAGGCCACCACGATGTCCTTGGTGGGACCGTTACGGTGCTTGGCGATCAGGATGTCCGCTTCACCAGCACGCGGAGATTCCTTGTCATAGACGTCCTCGCGGTGCAGCAGGATGACCATGTCCGCGTCCTGCTCGATCGAGCCGGATTCACGGAGGTCGGACACCATGGGCCGCTTGTCCTGGCGTTGCTCGGAACCACGGTTCAGCTGCGACAGCGCAATGACGGGCACCTGGAGTTCCTTGGCAAGCAGCTTGAGCGCACGGGAGAACTCCGAGACTTCCTGCTGGCGGGACTCCACTTTCTTGCCCGAGCTCATGAGCTGCAGGTAGTCGAGGACAACCAGCTTCAGGTCGTGCTGCTGCTTGAGCCGCCGGCACTTGGCGCGGATCTCCATGAGGGACATGTTGGGGCTGTCGTCAATGAACAGCGGGGCGTCATTCATCCGGCCCATGGTGGTGGCGATCTTGGACCACTGCTCGTCCTTGATGGTTCCCTTGCGGAGATCCTGGAGGCTGATGGTGGCTTCGGCAGACAGGAGACGCATGGCGATCTCGTTCCGGCCCATTTCCAAGGAGAACATGACGGTGGCCATGTTGTTCTTGATTGCGGCGGAGCGGGCGAAGTCCAAAGCAAAAGTGGACTTACCAACGGCCGGACGTGCCGCGATAACGATCATCTGGCCGGGGTGGAGGCCGTGGGTGAGCTCGTCGAGCTCGTAGAAACCAGTGGGGACGCCCACCATGCCTTCGCCGCGGTGCCCGGACGCCTCGATCTCGTCCACCGTGGACTCCAAAACGTCCTTCAAAGCCACGTAGTCTTCAGCCGTACGCTTTTCGGCAACGGCGTAGACCTCGGCCTGGGCCTGGTTGACCAGGTCCTCAACCTCGCCGTCCTGGCCGTAGCCCATCTGCACGATCTTGGTGCCGGCGTTGACCAAGCGGCGCAGCACCGCGCGCTCCGCCACGATTTCGGCGTAGTACCCGGCGTTGGCGGCGGTGGGGACTGTCTGGATGAGCTCGTGCAGGTAGGCGGGACCACCGATCCGGTTGATTTCACCACGCTTGGTCAACTCATCCGAGACAGTGACGGCGTCGGCAGGCTCGCCGCGGCCGTAAAGATCGATGATCGACTCATAGATGGTCTCGTGTGCAGGACGGTAGAAGTCGTGCCCACGAACGATTTCCACCACATCGGCGATGGCATCCTTGGACAGCATCATGCCGCCAAGAACAGACTGTTCGGCTGCGATGTCCTGGGGAGGTTTGCGGCTCGCTTCGGAAGAGCGGGAGCCCTCGATTGAGTCCAAATGCGTTACTGACAAAGCCGTCCTCCATATGTGTACCGCTGTAGAGATGTGGGTCCCTCAGTGGTGCGTAAAGCGCAAGTGGACCTGGGATGGTTTTGCCCGAGCCTTGCGGACCAGCCGAGTGCTCCTGTTGTATCGGCTGGGGCCGACATTTTTGGCCCACAGCAATTCCACAACTTATCCACAGAAGTATCCCCAAGCGGTTTTGCGCGCCGCTGCCTGGGGGCTGCCGGGAGGACCGATTCCATCCTGAAAGAGGTACCCCAGCCACGTTAGCGGTGCTCTGCGTAAGCACAAAGCCGGTTATCCAGCGTGGTTGTGGATAACCTGTGGAATAAGCCGCGCTCGTTGTGCACAGTCTGTGCGTTACCCTGTGGATAGAGAAATTCTTTTCGCAGTAAATGGCATCTGACCTGCGAAAACACTCATCACAAGCTGTGGAAGAAAGAAACTTTTAGTGGATAACCATCCACAGCCGCCCAGCCCTAGCCCGCCCCCACAGGGTGCAATACGGCGAAAAACATACCTCAAATGTGATGCGCCTTACATGCCCCACCTTAATTTGACACTTTCCTCTCGGAAGCCTATGCCAAGTGCGGAATGTGCTGTGGATAACCAGCGATCTGGCATAAGCTCTAGGCATGGGGAATAACCTTGGCGACCTGCTGCTGACAGCCCTTCCTTTGGTAGTTCTGGTCGGTCTCCTCTGGGCCGTCTCGGCGGCCCTCAGACCCCGCGACACAGGCATCTCCGACGCCGAACGGTACCAACGCGAACTGGCGGCCCGCTCGGCCGCACACCAGGCGTCCCAAGTCCAGGCGGCACTAGCGTCGCGGGCGCGGATCGAAGCCTCCACGCAACCGAGCCAGAACCGGGCACAGACCACCCAGCACGGAACGGGCAGCCCCGCCACCCGCAGCCAGGCGGCTGTCCTTCCCAACGGCCAGCTGAACCCGCAGTTGGCCTTTGAAATCCAAAACCTGGTCCGCAGCGGGCAAAAGATCCAAGCCATCAAGGTGCTGCGACAAGCGACCCACTCAGACCTCATGACCGCCAAGAACTACGTAGATCGGCTCTGACAAAACGCCATGGATTCGCTCCTTATCCCCCTCGTGATCCTCATCCTGGTCATCGTGGGCGTACTGCTCCTGATTCGCTCTTTCACCAAGCGTTCTGCCGAGAACAAGGCCAACACGACTGCCGCCAAGGCACCCAAGGATCCGGTACAGCTTGCCAGGGAGTCGGCAGCAAAGCTGAATGAAGAGCAGCACCGCCGCCTGTACTCACTGATCGCGCAAGGCCAGGGTATGGCCGCCATCAAGCTTTACCTGCAGGCCACGGGCGAAGGCCTCCGGGCATCGCGGGACGCCGTGGGCGCCCTGGCCGCGCACCCCCAGCCGTTCCGTCCGGAGGCACCCGCAAAGGACCTGCTGGCGGACGACGACGATGAACCGGAACGCTTCCCCTACAGGTACCGCGCAATCGTCAGCAAAGGCGATGTGACCCGCGAGGTCAGCAGCAACATGCTCAACGACGAAATCTACGGACGCATCCGCACACTGGCCAAGAGCGGCGATGTGGAAGGCGCAGCGTTGGCGCTGACCCGCCACTCGGACATCACCATCAAGCAGGCCCGGGAGTTCATTGAACTCCTGGACGACTAGAAGTCGAAGAGATCGCCCAGGAACCCTTCCTTTTTCTTGCGCTTCCGCCCGTACTGGTCGCGGTTGGATCCATAGCGCCTGTCGTCATCGCGCCTGTCGTAGTCACGGCGCTCCCGATCGTCATACCGGGGCCGTGACTCAAAGGGGTTGTAGATGGGAGGCGGCGCGATGGGAGGTTGCGCGGGCGCTGCAGCCGACCGCGGCGGCAGCGATCCGGTTTCACCGTTGACACGATCAATGATCTTGTCCAATTCGCCGCGATCCAGCCACACTCCGCGGCATGTGGGGCAGTAGTCGATCTCCACGCCGCTGCGTTCGCTCATCACCAGGTCAACAAAATCAACAGGACACTTCATGTCTGCCTCAACGACCCGGGAGCCCAAATGGTTCGCCCTAGTGACCCGCCGAAATGCCCGCGAGCAACTGCTCGAACGGCAACGACTCCAGAACCGGTGCCTTATGCCCCGGCTGGGGGCCGCTCAGCAGTTGCACGAGTTCACCGGCGGCCCTGCCCACCCGCACCGAAAGGGGCGATCCGCCGTCGTCCGTTCCCCAGTCCTGGGGTCCGGCGAAGACGCCGGTGGCAGTCATCCTGGTGCGCAGGTAGCTGAAGAGCGGGCGCATGGCATGGTCCAGGACCATCTGGTGACGGTCGGTACCACCGGTGGCACCCAGCAGCACAGCCTTGCCGTCCAAAGATTTGGGGTCCAGGACGTCAATGAACGACTTGAACAGACCGCTGTAGGAGGCACTGAAGACGGGGCTGACGGCGATGATGCCGTCTGAGTTCTCGACGCCGGCAATCACCTCGGCAAGCCGCGGCGCGGCATAGCCGGTGACGAAGTTGTTGGCGATGTCCACCGCGAGGTCGCGCAGTTCGACGACGTCAATCCTCACCTCATAGCCGGCCGACCGCAACTGCCGCTCGGCTGAGGCGGCCAGCTGGTCGGCCAGGAGGCGGCTCGACGACGGCACGCCGAGCCCGGCGGAAAGGACGGTGATGCGGCGGGTTTCCATGGCATTCTCCTGTTGCTCGATCTATCCCATCATACATGCATATGCATCTAAATATCTGAACAGGGCGGTGAGTGAATGTATTCCCGGCGCCTAGCCTCCGGCGAGTTGACCCATGGAGGTGACGGTCGCTGTCGAAATCTGCTCCTGGGCGGCCGTTCGATCGATGGAAGCCTCCCCATCGCCCGGCTGGGCACCGTAGCTGCCGAAGTAGGCATGATTGCCTCCCTGGACAGTGACGAAGGTGGTGTCGAGCGGAAGCAGTTCACGGGAAAGGTCAATCTTGGCCGGAGTGCTCAGGCCGTCCGCGGTCCCGGAGACCGACAAGACCGACAAACCCGCCCGGTCCCGCAACGAGTCCAGCGGATAGGAGGCGAAAAGGACAAGTCCTTTCACATCGGGGTTGTCCAAGGCGAAGGAACTTGCGCTCACCCCGCCCAGGGAATGGCCACCCACAGCCCACGAGTGAACTTCGGGGTGGGCAGACATGGCTGCTCGTGCCTGGCTGCCGTCGAGGAGGCTGAGCCCAAGGGGTTCCTTCAGGATGACCACCAGATAACCCGCGTTGGCTACGGGCCCAAGGACATCTTCGTACGCCTTCGCTTCGACGCGGGCTCCAGGGTAGAAGACCAGGCCTTTGCTGGGAGTGGAGTTCACTGGAGCCATGGCAATGTCCGTTGGAGACTCCACGATCGCAACGTTCCGTGCAGGCTGGGGACCAGCAGGTTGGTGCGCGAACGGGTTCAGCCAAGCGAGAGCCGCCACGGCTGACAACGCAAGCAATCGGCCCACCCATGCGCCAATGGACCGCAGCATGGAGCGCTTGGGCCGCGACCCCCGACCCCGCCACAGCAGGAACCCCCACAGGAGGCCTCCAGCGGCGGCAACCAGTAACAGCACCGGAAGCGCCGGGTGGCCGCGCAGGACGGCCGGGTTGCCGAGCAGCATGGCGGCCGGAACCACGATCAGCACCGAGGCGCAAACAATGGAGATCCATACGAGCAGCGGAGCACGGCTGGTCGACGCTTTAGTGACAGGCATGGTCCAATAATAGTTCCATCATGGAGATACTTTTTACCGCAGTGGTCAGTTCCGCGACACGTGAGTGGACAGGAAATCGAGCGTTCGCTGCTTGGCGTCACGTGCCTCAACGAAATTCAAGTGGAACTGGTACTCGTGCGGCAGCGCTGGTTGATGGTCCGCAGGCCAGAAGAGTTCAGTCACCGGAACGCCGGCGGCCTTCAGGCGGTTGCTGTAGGGAACGGATTGCAGCCACGTCAGGCCATCCCCGTTGCCTCCGCTGATGAACGTAGGCGGCAAGTCAGCGGTGACGAACTCAAGGGTGGACATGGTTCCGCCGGCATAGGTGGAGGACCAGTCCTTAGTGCCCGTGTAGGCCCACAGGGAGGTCTTGAACCCCCAGGCGACCAAGCCATTCAGATCAGCCATGGCGCGCAGGTCATAGACCCCGCAATGCAGGATAGTGGCGGCAAGATCTTCTTTGCGCAGCGCCGGCTCGATCCCCAGGAGGTTCGCGTAGGCCGGATTCACCGTCAACGTGGCCATCTGGCTGGCGAGTTGCGCCCCCGCGGAGTCACCCGCGAGGACGATCCTGCCTGGATCCAACCTCAGCTCGGCGGCGTGGGCCTTGATATAGGCCAAGGCATCGTTGAGCTCCCGGACAGCCGTGGGGTACGTCGCCTCGGGTGCGATCGTGTAGCCCACGCCGATGGTGGTGTAGCCCTCAGCAGCAAGGATCCGGAGGTACGGCTCCACGTTGGACTGAGCACCGGAAATCCAGGCGCCACCGTGAATCCACACGATGGCAGGGAGCGCTTCGGTAGTGCCCTGGGGGCTGAAGGTGTCGAACGAGAGTCCGGGCTTGTATTCCACACCCTGGTTTGTCTGCAGCGGCGTATCCGGAACGTAGGGCAGCATTTCATCAACGGTGTCCTTGGCGCCGCGTTCAAAAACACTGCGAATCACCATCGCCGACGGCCACGGAGTAGCTGAGAGGGCAAGCAGCACAATGAGCACCACAACGATGGCGAGATCCAGCTTCCTCAGCCGCCACGGTCGCTTCCGCCTGCCCGAGCGCTCTACCTCACGCGAACCTGTGCGCCTAACCACGCCCGTATCAGTCTGAGCGGACTCCAAAGGCCCCATTTACACACTCCCCCGTCTGTGCACCTGCGGATAATGCTAGGACTGAACCGTGTTTTAGCGAAGGAAATGTCCACGGTTCCTTTGGCAGGCGGCGACAGTGACGCCACGAGCAGGGTCCCCCTCACCGCCGTCGAACGTCGCGCTGTGGGAGCCGGGACGGCGGGCAACGCGGCCACTGATCCACTATGGAGCCGCAGGTTTACTGGCTTTGCCATCCAACCACAGCGTGTCCGACTCGTCGCGGTGCACACCGTCGGTCCCCACGTGTTTGCTGTCGATCTGCGGGCCCTTCTTGATGACATGGACCAGGGCCATGCCGTGGCCCCGCCCAAGGTCGTAGTCCGCCTTCAGCCACTCAAGAATGGTTCCGGCCTTGACCGCGGGGTCGTTGAATCCTTTGCCTTCCGCAATCTCCACCAGTTGGCGCGGCGTGAGGCCGGTCTTGTCCTCGATCGCATCAAGATAAGCCTGGAACGACATGGGTTCGCCCTTCATCCGTGATTCGTTGTGCGTAGGCGTGACTCTACGGGATGGGTGGACAACGGGGAATGTTCCAGGCGTTCGCGCGGTCCTAGACTTTTGGAATGGTGAGCCGATCATGGCGGTACGTGGTTGCACTGGCGGCCGTCTGCTTCCTGCCGGCCTGTGAACATGCCGGCCAGGCACCCGCCCCTTCTCCCGCCGGCTCGCACGGGGAAACGCCCATCTCCGTGGAGGTCAACCAGTCGCGGGACCAGTACGGGAAGCAAGCCATCCTCATCCAACTCACCAACAACACGGAGGCAAACCTCACTGTCAGTGACGCTGTGCTGCGTTCGAACCTGTTCCGGGGCGACATCACCTGGCGTCCGGAAGGCGGCGCCTTGAACTTGCCACCGAAGCAACCCAAGAGCCTCCCCGCCACCCTTCCGGCAGCATCCTGCTTGAGTGCATCCGACGCACCCATCACGGCCACCATCCACTACACGGACCCGGCGCGTGAACCAAAGACGACCAGCACGGACGCGAGTGACCCTTTCAACGTCCTCCCGCGGAACTCCGACGAACTCTGCCTGTCAGCGGAGGCGGCCGCGACAGCGACCATCGTCTTGGACCCCGGCCTGGAGGTGGCCCCGGACGGGGCTACCGCCGTCGTACGCCTTGTCATCACCCCGGTGGGCACGTCCAGCGGGACGGCACCAGGCCTCACTATCGAATCGATCGACGAGACCACGCTGCTGGCCGAAGTGCCGGATGATCCTTGGCCCCGCAGTGTCACAGTCGCTGCCAACACCGCGCCACAGGTGGTGCCCTTGCGGATCAGGCCTGCTCGATGTGATCCGCACGCGGTCGCCGAGGACAAGGTGGGGACCCTGTTGCCCCTGAGGGTAACCGTTGGGGACAGGAAGGGCCTGCTGAAGGTGGCGGCCTCAACGGAGCTTCGGGGACGGATCTATGACTTCGTGAGCACAGCCTGCGGCACCGGCTGAGCTCAAGCGATGGTGGGCAAGGCTTCGTGGGCGCTCTCCACCGTGATAGTGGCTCCAGCTTCGACGTGCTTGACCTCGCCATCCATCTGGAACGGCAGCGGTTTGAGGGTGGTGAATTCGTAGCTGCTGACGCTCGGCTGGTCGCCCAGCCCCTGCGTCGTGGCGCGCAAAGCATTCAGGACCACTCGCCACTTAGGCATATGCGGGAAAAGAACCACCTCGAACTTGCCGTCGGCGGGAACGGCCTCTGCCTCGCTCAAAGTGGCATATTTGGCCATTTCGGGAATGTTGGCGAAAACCAGGCTGTCCACTTTGTGCTGCTTTCCATCGGGCAGCCGCATCTCGAAGGGTTCGAACTCGGAGAAGGTCTTGACCACGGACAGCATCTCGGTGAGAGCCCCCTTGCTGCCCTTTTCCAACTCCGTGGCCACCACGGGCGTGAGGCCGAATCCGATGTACGAGTGCGCGAATTCGGCCGGCCCGCCCTCTCCGGTATGAATCCGCAGCAGATCAATGTTCTTCACGTGGCCCTCGGCGATGGCTTCATCCAACGGCTTGGTCCCGACGGTGCGGCGATGGTCGTTCGCGTTGCCCGCAGCCATGACGGCGCACACTGCCTTGGGATTCTCTGCCTGCATCACCCCGTTGACTACCTCGTTGTAGCCACCATCGCCGCTAACGGACACCACCAGGACGTCCCCTCCGCCGGCTGCCGCCTCGCGGGCGAGTTCCACCGCGTGGCCGGCACGCTCGGTAGGGCGAAGAACGATGTTCGCCTCATACGGGAGCCGTTCCTTGAGCTTTCCCTGCAGTTCCTCCGCCAGATCCGGGGCGTTTCCCGTGCTGTTCGGGTTGAAAATGATGACGATCGATTTAAAGGTCCGTGCGGAATCCATAGTTCTCCTCTATGTGCATGCAACGGGGATCAATCCGTCAGTGCTGCGCGTCAATCACATGGCGTGGAGTGGGCGATGAAGGGATTACCTGCCCTCACCATTTAGTCCAGTTCCATGAGTGTTTCACGGCAGCGGACCACGGTGAAGCCAGGGCACGCGCCGAGATGCCAACGGCCTACTGGCGCGCCCTACAACAGCACTGTTCCCTCGATGCACGTGACCGACGCCCCGCCCACCCAGATCTCACCGTCCTGGGCTTTCACGTGGATGCGCCCTGCCCGGCCCAGGACCGTTCCCTGCGCGGCAACGTACTCCTGTGGCGCGCGGCCAGAGCCGATGAGCCACTGTGCCGCTCCGGCGTTGAAGCTGCCGGTCACTGGATCTTCCACCATGGCGTCACCAGGAACGAACGTGCGGACCTCAAAATCCGTTGACGAACCTTCCGTGTGCGGACCAATCACGCCCACCTTCAGGTCACCCATGGCCGCAACGTCCGGTTCGAGGGCAAGCACCTGCTCCGCCGATTCGAGGAGCACGCCGATCCATTCCGGTCCATTGACCAGCCACGATGCATCGAGGATAGCCTCGTCGGGCACCTGGAGCGCCGCCGCCAATTGCCCACGGATGTCCGGCTCGACGGGACCGAAGCGCGTCAGCGGCGGCGCCGCGAAAGCCAACCGTCCGCCGTCGTGCTTCACTTGGACCAGGCCCGCCCCACATTCCTGAACCACTATGCCCTGGGCCTTGGGCACTCCCCCGGCCTGCAGCCACGTATGTGCCGAACCCAACGTCGGATGCCCGGCAAACGGGAACTCCTCGCTGGCCGTGAAAATGCGGACACGGTAGTCAGCACGCGGATCAGTGGGCGGCAGCAGGAACGTCGTCTCGGACAGATTGGTCCAGTTCGCATAATGCTGCATGGTTTCGGTGCTGAGCCCCTCGGCATCAACCACGACGGCGAGCGGGTTGCCAAAATAGGGCCGGTCGGAGAAGACGTCCACTTGGTGGAACGGGCGGACTCGCAAGGATTCATTGGTCACCGGTGCAGGCTATCACTGGGTTCTGGCATCACTTTCCGTCGTCTGGGAGACTACGCACATGGCAGAAAACAAGACCCAGCCAACGGATGTGCCGGTGGAAGATTTCCTTGCAGCCGTGGAGCACCCCACCCGTCGTGCGGATGGGCTGGAGTTGATGGACCTGATGGGCGAAATCACCGGCCAGAGGGCCTACATGTACGGCCCCACGATTGTTGGTTTCGGCAGCTACCACTACAAGTACGCCACAGGCAGGGAAGGCGACTCCCCCGCTGTCGCCTTCTCGCCCCGTAAGTCCAACCTGGTGTTCTACGGGCTCACGGAAGGTCCCGACGCCGATCGGCTGCTGCCTGAGCTGGGCAAGCACAAGACCAGCACGGCCTGCCTGTACATCAACAAGTTGGACGATGTGGACCGCGCTGTGCTGGCCGAGTTGATCCGCAGCGGCTACCACCACACCATGTCGGAGATCCACAACCCTGCATAAGGCAACGCGGGGTCAGTTACAGCCCTTTAGTCGCCGAACATGGGCCCTAAGTGACTCCGCGTTGCTCCTGGGGAAATGAAAAACCCCCGCCACCGGAAATCCGGTAACGGGGGTCCTTCAGATGCAGTCAAAGACTACTTGCTTGCAACGACCTCGAGGTCGATGACAGCAGAAACATCCTCGTGCAGGCGGACGTTGGCCTGGTACGAACCCACGGACTTGATGTGGTTCGGCAGTTCAACGTTGCGCTTGTCGATGGCGCCGAGGCCAGCGGCCTCAACAGCAGCAGCGACATCAGCAGGCTTGACCGTGCCGAAGAGACGACCGGACTCGCCGGCCTTCACCTCGAGCTTGACCTTCTTGGAGGACAGAGCCTGGGCCTGTGCCTGTGCAGCTTCAACCGAAGCGTGGGCGCGGGCAGCACGTGCAGCCTTGATGGACTCAACCTGCTTCTCGCCACCGCGGGTCCAGGTCAGAGCGAAGCCGCGGGGCAGGAGGTAGTTACGTGCGTAACCGTTCTTGACCTCGACAACGTCGCCAGCAGCACCGAGACCGGTTACTTCGTGGGTCAGAATGAGCTTTGCCATGTTAGTTAATCCCTTCCCTTAGCCGCGGCCAGCGCCGGAGTAAGGCAGCAGAGCAACTTCGCGGGCGTTCTTGATTGCCTGGGCGATCTTGCGCTGTTCCTGAACGGTAACGCCAGTGACGCGACGAGCGCGGATCTTGCCGCGGTCGGAGATGAACTTGCGCAGCAATGCTACGTCCTTGTAGTCGATGACAGTGATGTCAGCGGCCTTCAAGGGGTTGGACTTTGGTTTGGGCTTACGGAGTTCAGCCTTAGCCATCGTGGAGCTCCTTTTCTATGGAGCCCGTGGATGTTGATCCACGGGATGGTGGTGTTTTTGTGTTTAGAAGGGAGGTTCGGAATCCGGGCCATTGCCCCAGCCGCCAGCGTTGCTGACACCGGGCGTTGCCCAAGGGTCGTCCTGCTGCGCGGGCTGGTTGTTGCCCCAGTTTCCACCGGAGTTGCCGCCCTGGTTTCCACCAGGAGCGCCGCCTCCAAAGCCACCGGCGTTGCCGCCGCCGAAGCCACCCTGCTGGTTACCGTTGCCGGCACCAAACCCGCCGCCGGAGCGCTGGGTACGGTTGACTTTGGCATTCGCGTAACGCAGGCTCGGGCCGATTTCATCGACTTCGAGCTCAATAACGGTGCGCTTCTCGCCTTCCTTGGTTTCGTAGGAACGGCTCTTCAAACGGCCGGAAACGATGACCCGCGTACCCTTGGTGAGGGATTCGGCCACGTTTTCGGCAGCTTCGCGCCATACCGATGCGCGGAGGAACAGGGTTTCCCCGTCCTTCCACTCATTGGACTGGCGGTCGAAGGTCCGGGGAGTAGAAGCGATGGTGAAGTTCGCTACTGCTGAGCCAGACGGGGTGAACCGCAGCTCGGGGTCATTGGTGAGATTACCGATGACCGTAATAGTGGTTTCGCCTGCCATCTACTGCCTCCTTGTTCGTTCCTGCGGGGTAAAGATTTGAAGGGGCTGATTACTCAGCAGCAACCTTCTGGTCTTCGGGGCGGATGATCTTGGTACGCATGATCGTCTCGTTGAGAGACAGCTGGCGGTCAAGTTCCTTGGCGGTAGCTGGCTCAGCGGTGAAGTTCACCACGGCGTAGATACCTTCGGACTTCTTCTTGATGTCGTATGCCAGACGGCGACGGCCCCAGATGTCAACCTTTTCGATGGTTCCACCATCGGTAGTGATGACGTTCAGGAACTTCTGAAGCGACGGCTCTACGGTACGCTCTTCGACCTCGGGGTCGATGATTACCATCAATTCGTAAGGACGCATATGTGAACCCACCTCCTTTGGGCTAAGCGGTTACGGTATTTCCGTAACAGGAGGTTCATTTGCGATGCTGTGCATCGCTCCCCCGCCGAAGTTTCGGAAGGAGGGCGCAGCACAGACTTCAATATCTTAGTGCATCTCCTGCACTCAAAGCTATTCGGCCGAATACCGCACCGAAACCAGCCATCGCTCGTATGTGGATAACAGCCAGCTGCAGCGAATAATTGGACCATGACCATCCTCAAGTCGACGATTCTCTTCATCCTCGCGGCAGTCGCCGAGATTGGAGGCGCCTGGCTGATCTGGCAGGCCGTCCGGGAGGGCAAGGCGTGGTGGTGGGCAGGACTCGGCGTCGTAGCGCTGGGCATCTACGGATTCTTCGCAGCGTTCCAACCCGATGCGCACTTCGGACGGGTGCTCGCCGCCTACGGGGGAGTCTTCATTGCCGGCTCACTGGCGTGGGGGATGCTCATGGACGGCTTCAGGCCGGATCGCTGGGACGTCATTGGCGCCGCTATCTGCATTGTCGGCGTCGGGGTCATCATGTTCGCCCCGCGCACCGGCGGGTGAACCCGCGCAACCAGACGAAAAAACCCCCGGAAGATCATCGACCTTCCAGGGGTTTCCTGTGTGCGCGGAGGGGGACTTGAACCCCCACCCCCTTTCGAGGACTAGCACCTCAAGCTAGCGCGTCTGCCATTCCGCCACCCGCGCAGGGTGATTCGGAGAGCCGGTTTCCTTTTTCTCCGTAACAGCGTCAAAGACACTAACACGAACTTGGCCATTCTGTGGATTCTGACGAGGAAACCGACGGCTAGGGTGGGTCCATGGATGCACTGACCTCGCTTGCCCTCACCGCCGTGTTCGGCGCGATCTTCCTCTACCTCCTGTATTTCGTGGTCCGCTCCGGCGTCAGGGATGGCATTCTCCAAGCCGACGAGCGGCGGGCCGCCAGGGATCATCAGGAACACCAAGGCAGCCAGCGCTAGGGTGGACCGCATGAACGCCCCAAGGGTCAGGCGCAGCCGGCTGCGCTTTGTGGTGATGGTGATCGCCGGAGGAATCGCTACAGCTGTCACGGGTTCCACCGGCAACTGGGTGGATGCACCTGCGGTGGCCTGGGCTGTGGCTGCGTTCATCTACGTGGCCTGGGTGTGGCTGGTGATTGCGCGCCTGGACCCGGAGGGGACCCAACGGCACGCGACATCCGAGGATCCCTCCCGGGGCGTCACGGACCTGCTGATTCTCATCGCCAACCTCGGGAGCCTCGCCGCCGTCGCGGCGGTCATCGTCAATTCCCATGCAGACGATGCCGCTGCCAGGCTGAATTCCGCCGCGTTGGCAATGATTTGCGTGGCGCTTTCCTGGATGCTGGTTCAGACGCTCTTCACGCTTCGCTACGCAGAGCTGTATTACAGCCCCGGGGCAGAGGCCGGTGGTGCCGTTGGGGGCATCAGTTTCAACCAGGATCGGCCGCCCCAGTACACCGATTTCGCTTACCTGGCCACGAGCCTGGGCATGACCTACCAGGTTTCGGACACCAATCTTGAAAACCACAGGATCCGGGCCGAGGCGTTGAAGCACAGCCTGCTTTCCTACCTGTTCGGAACCGTCGTCCTGGCCGTGACCATCAATCTGGTGATCGGTCTGGCCCAGTAGCGGTGACAGCGGCGTAGGCCTCCGCGGCATCCGACGGCTCCAGACCGGCCGCGTACCTTCCGGTAGCCGCTCCGAAGGCGGCCTAAACGCGAACGGGACAGCCGCCGTCGGACGTTGACGGCAGCGCCCCGCAGCGAACAGGCGCTTACGACGCCGGTCGGGAACCTGCTTCCGCGGGCTTGGCTTCCGCGGGGGACGCCTGATTCGGCTGACCGCCCTTGCGGTAACGCCACACGCCGATGCCGACCACCACGACGGCCAGGGCAAGCGAAAGGAACAGCGACTGGCGGGTGGATTCGAGGATCACCATGCCCACAATGAGCGCCACGATGCTGGCGATCGCAATCCACGTAAGGTACGGGAAGAACCACATCTTGAGTTCGAGGCTCTTTGCGGCATCGCCCATGCGGCGGCGAAGGATGAGCTGGGATGTGGCGATGACCAGCCAGACGAACAGGGCGATCGCGCCGGAGGTGTTCACCAGGAACAGGAACACGGTGTCCGGAGCCAGGTAGTTCAGGCCAACGGTAATGAAACCCACCACGGTGGAAGCGAGGACGGCGGCTGCCGGGACACCGCGCTTGGAGATCTTGGTCCAGGACTTGGGCGCATCTCCACGCTGCGAAAGGGAGAACAGCATGCGGCTCGCCGTGTAGAGGCCCGAGTTCAGGCAGGACAACACCGAGGTCAGGACCACGATGTCCATGATGGTACCCGCGCCGGGGATGCCGTACAGCTCAATGACTGCGACATACGGGCTCTTGGCCACGGAGGCACTGTTCCAGGGCAGGAGGGTAACCACGATCGCGATGGACCCGATGTAGAAGATGAGGATCCGCCATACCGTGGACTTCACGGCTTTCTTCACCGCGTCCACTGGATTGGCTGATTCGCCGGCAGCAATGGTCGCGATTTCGGCGCCGAAGAAGGAGAAAACCACCACCAGGATTCCGGCCAGCACGGCGCCGGGACCGTTCGGCATGAAGCCGCCCTGGTCCAGCAGGTTCGCCACGCCCGGGGCGGAAACACCCGGGAACAGGCCGAGGATCGCGGCGATGCCGGCGAGGAGGAAGATCACGATTGCTGCCACCTTGATGGAAGCGAACCAGAATTCGAACTCACCGTAAGACTTCACCGAACCGAGGTTGGTCAACGTCAGCAGGACCATCAGGACAAGGGCCCAAACCCACTGGTCGACACCTGGAACCCAGCGATGCATGATGGCCGCACCGGCGGTCGCCTCGATGCCGAGGACGATGATCCAGAACCAGGCATACAGCCAGCCGATGCTGAAGCCCGCCCAGCGGCCCAGGGCCTTGTCCGCATAGGTGGAGAAGGAACCGGTCTCGGGATTGGCGGCAGCCATTTCGCCGAGCATGCGCATCACGAGAATGACCACAAGGCCCGCGGCCAGATAAGCCACGAGGATACCCGGACCTGCTTGCTGGATCGCGGCGCCGGAGCCCACAAAGAGGCCTGCACCGATGACGCCGGCGATGGCGATCATGGACAGGTGGCGGGGCTTCAGCGACTTGGAAAGTTGTTGGTCAGCGTGCATGGATGAGCGCCGTCCTTAGTGTTCTTGGAAAGGCCCTCGACTGATGTGCACTGGGCCACTTGGCTTTCCCACACTAGCCAGCGAGGTTCCGGCCTAAGCTGTGCGAACGTACATTTTGGTGCTGAGCTAAACAGGAGGATGCACAAAATGTATAGCTTGAGGCATCATTTGTTTCGCTGCAAGCACTATCGAAACGAGCCTGAAACGACTCCTTGACGCTTTAGCCTGTGGGTCCGGTCACACCGCGCTTGCGAAGAACCTCTCAACAACCGTCGCCAGCAAGTGCGGGTCCTCCACGCCACACAGCTCCCTGGCGGAGTGCATGGACAGCAGCGGAACGCCCACATCAACGGTCCGGATGCCCAGCCGCGTCGCTGTGAGCGGACCGATGGTTGAGCCGCACGGAATGTCGTTGTTGGAAACGAATTCCTGGTAGCGCACGCCCGACTCCTCGCAGAGGCGTGCCCAGAAGGCGGCACCGGTGGCATCCGTGGCGTAGCGCTGGTTGGCGTTGATCTTCAGCAGCGGGCCACCGTTCAGCAGTGGCCGGTTGGTGGGATCATGGCGCTCCGCGTAGTTCGGGTGGATGGCGTGGCCGGCATCCGCAGAAACACAGAACGACGCCGAGAGGGCCTGCCGCCGCTGGCTCACCGAAGCGCCGAAACCATCGGAAATCCGGGTCAGGATGTCCTCCAGGAACGGGCCACACGCGCCGGACCGGGAGTTGGAGCCGATCTCCTCATGGTCAAAGGCAGCCAGGACGGCGATCGGTCCATTGGCTGGCGCGGCGGCGGAGTGGGCGAGCAGCGCCACCAGACCGGCGTGGGTTGAGGAAAGGTTATCCAATCGGCCCGACGCGAAGAACTCACCGTTGGCCCCGAAAACTGCCGGCGCCTGCGTGTCTGCCACCACGACGTCGTAACCGCCGATTTCCGCAGCATCCACAGCTGCCCCCTCGACGCGCGAGGCGAGCAGGCCCAGCAAGTCCTCCCCGGCGGGATCGCCCAGACCGAAAATGGGGTTCATGTGCTGCTGCTTTGAAAGGGTAAGGCCCTCATTGACGGCACGGTCCAAGTGGATGGCCAACTGCGGGAAGCGCAGCAGGGGCCCGGTGTTGGTCAGGTGCTGGGTGCCGTCACGCATCACCAAGCGGCCCGCAAGCTGCAGTTCCCGGTCCAGCCACGAGTTGAGCAGCGGGCCACCATAGACCTCAACACCCGCCTGCAGCCACCCGAACTTCCCGGTGGTGGGTTTGGGCTTGAGCTTGAATGACGGCGAATCAGTGTGCGCCCCGAGGATATTGAAGCCGCTGGTTGCACCTGCGTTGGCCGGCGTGACCCAGGCAATCAGGGCACCGTCACGGATCACGTAGTAGTTGCCCAGGCCACCCTCCCACGGTTGAAGCTCCTCAAGCCCGGTGAAACCCGCAGCATCCAAGCGTCGGGCCGCCTCGTGCACTGCGTGGAAACTCGACGGCGACGCCGAAACGAAAGAGCCGAGGTCCTGGATGTGGTCTGCTGCGGAGGCGTTCGAAGGCATGACCCCGAGTCTAGTCCCGCTGCGCCGACGCGCCGGGCTACACCGTGACGTTCAGTGCAGCCGTGTAGCCACCGGCCACTGAGCCGGACATAGTCGCGAGTTGGTATATGCCGCCGTCGTCACCAAAGACATTGTCCGAAGTCAGCGTCGTGTTGGGGAAGTTCTTGGCGCTGCTCTCGTACCCGCTCGACGCATAAACCTCCTTGCAGGCCGCCTCCGTCAGGGCGATCTGGGACACGGCCAGGACTTGGCCCGCGGAGCTGGTGTTGCTCAGCGACTCAAATACTTCAAAGTGAATATGTGGCCACCGGCCGTTGTAGGCCCCTGGATAGATGGTGGTGAACGTAAGCTGCCCGTTGGCGTCGGTCTCCTGCACTCCGCGGAGGTAGTTCTCGTTTTCCAGGCCACTGTCGTAGAGGGAGTACTTCCCGTTCCGGTCGCAGTGCCAGGCGTACACAGCCGCGCCGGCCAACGGGGAGCAGCCGTTCGCGTTGTCCAGGAGGGTCAGGGTTACCGTCAGCGGTACCCCCTCGGCCTTGGTGGTGGAGGCGCCGAAGCTGGACGTGATGTCCTTGCGCACCACTCCCGAGGCCTCCAGCACATTGGGACCGTTGGAGCCATCGCCCGGGTACGGACCCACCGTCTCCTGGGGAATCTCCACGCCACATTCCGCGAAGGCCCTGGTTACCGTGCTCGTTGCGGAAGGCGAGGCGGTCGCGGTTTCAGTCGACGTTGCAGTCGACACCGCACTGGCGGAGGACGACGGCGTGGCGCTGCTGCCTCCCGTACCCGGCGTACAGGCTGCCAGGGCAGCTGCCGTTCCCGCACCGAAGAGGACACCCAGCGTCCGTCTGCGATTCAGGATCGTTGATAAATCGAATTCGAGACCGCGATCGTGGTCGGGATGCGGCTGCTCGGCCTCCGTGGAAGCTTGCGTGGGGCGCTGGAGTGAAGTCATGCCTCCATCAAACGCGGGCAGCCTATGGCTTGTACATGGTGAAGCTGTGCCGGGGCTGTGGGTCAGTAATCCGGGTTGCTCGGGACCACCAGGCCCGTCTCATAGGCGTAAACCACCACTTGCACGCGGTCCCGCAGCTGGAGCTTGCTGAGGATCCGCCGGACGTGGGTCTTCACCGTGGCCTCGGACAGGAAGAACTTGTGCGCAATCTCGGCGTTGGACAGGCCCTCGGCGATGGTGGTGAGGATTTCTGTTTCACGCGGCGTGAGCTCGTCCAGGAGCGGATCCCGGTGCGGGGCTGGAGCCAGTCCCGGCGCATGCCCGCCACGGACATAAGTTTCGAGCAGCCGTTGCGTGACCCGCGGCGCCACAACAGCATCCCCGCTGGCTACCAGGCGCACTGCATGCACCAATTCGGCGGGCGCCACGTCCTTGAGCAGGAACGCCGAGGCGCCGGCCTGCAAACCCGAGAAGGCGTACTCGTCGAGGTCGAAGGTGGTCAGGATAATCACCCGGGAATCCGAGCCTGCGTCCGAAATCCGCCTGGTGGCCTCAATACCGTCCATGGCGGGCATGCGGACATCCATGAGCACCACGTCAGGGTGCAGCTCCGCGACCAGCCGCACGGCCTCCGCCCCATCCGAAGCTTCGCCCACCACGGTGAAATCGTCCTCACCCTCCAGGATGAGCCGGAACCCCATCCGAAGCAGTGGCTGATCGTCCACCAACAGGACCTTGATCATGCTGTCCCCAGTCATTCTTCCCCCTTATCGCCGTTCCAGCGCAGCTGGGCGTGTACTGCCCAGCCGCCGCGTTTTCCAGGACCGGCAGTCACGATTCCAGCATAAATTCCCGCACGCTCACTCATCCCTGCGATGCCTTGGCCTGATCCGATGCTGCTCGCCAGGTCCCCGCCACCCTCCCGGGTTCCACGGCCGTCGTCGAGCACGTCAATGGTGACCAAATCGCCGTCGCGGGTTAACTGCACGTCCACCCGGCTCAGCGACCGGCCGTAGCGAAGGACGTTGGTCAGCGATTCCTGGACGATCCTGTACACCGTCAACTCGAACGCAGGGTCGGCGGGCAGCGCCGGGCCCGTATGGGCATAGTGAAGGGGCAGGCCGGCGGTGCGGAACCCGTCCAAAAGCTTCCCCAGGTTGTGGCCCGACTCCAAGGGTGCCAAAGGTGCAGGCCGCCCGGAATCGTCACGGAGAACGCCCAAGACACGCCGCATGTCGGCCAGGGCGGCCCTGCCGGTCCTGGACAGCTCGTTCAGCACGTCGCCTGCGCGTTCCGGATCCTTCTTGACCACCACAGCAGCCCCATCGGAAAGGCTGATCATCACCGTCAGCGAATGCGCCACAACATCGTGCATCTCGCGGGCAATCCTGTTGCGCTCCGTGACCTTGCCCAGCTGCGTTGTCCGCGCCACCCAAGCAGCAATTTCCGCCTCGTGTTCACGCCGCTGCCGCACCGAAATACCGATTCCAGTAGCCAGGAGGTTGGACAACATGATGGTGACGGCCGTGGCGATGTTGTTGATGAGATGGAAATTCTCCGGCACGTCCTGAAGCGTGTCCAGATTGGTGGGACTGGTCCACATGAACAGGTACAGGAGGCTCAACGGCAGGCTCGCCGCCACGAAAACCAGCAGCGCGAGAGGCCGCTTCTTCGCGGTCGCCACCGCATAGAGGGCGAACCACAAACCAGCAGAAACGTTAGAGCCCCACGGGTTGAGGATGGTGGCCGCCACTTCGAAAAGCACGACGGCGGTAACCACCTGGAGCGGATAGCGTCGCCTGAAAGCCAGGACAGTCGCAATCAGCAGCAACAGCGACATCGCCAGCCACTTGCCCTCGCTGCCGGACGCAATGATGGTGGGCAGGGCAAGGATCATGTAGCAAAGGACCACCACGGCATCCATGGCCCGCGGACGCTCGTAGAAGTACCGCCGGACACGGCCGCGCCGCCGTTGGGCGATTTCGGCGAAGGACGCGTCGGCCGCAGTGGCCAACGCGTCCCTCGCCTGTGGAGCTTCAGTCATGGATCGAGCCTAGACCGCCTAGACGTCCCGCTTCTTGATGGCGAACACGGCGGGGATGAGGAAGAGCAGGATGTAGCCGAGGAAAACCAGCCCGCCCTGCCACGGATCCAGTACACCGTCCGTGTGCCCGATCGCCAGGAAGCGACCGCCTGCCTCGCTGGGGATGTACTGGGGGACGTACTTCCAGAAGTCGCCCGGAACAAGGCTCAGGAACCCGGAAGCAATGGAAAGGACAAAGAAGAGGGCGACCAGCACGGTAACGCCGCCTGCGGAGTTGCGGAGCAGCGTACCCAGTGAGAGACCAATGAGGGCCACGCCTGCAACGTAGAGGCCACCGGTGAAGACGCTGTACATGACGCCGTCGGTGGACCAGTCGAGCTTGATGTCGAGGCCCTGGAACACCGGCATGGCGATCAGGAAGGTGAGGACTGCGGCGATGGTGGTGATCACGTAGGAAATGACCACCAGGAGCAAAGCCTTGGCCGCAAAAGCCGGAATGCGCTTGGGAACAGCGTTCATGGTGGACCGGATCATCCCCGTGGCGTACTCCGAGGAGATGAAGAGCACGGCCAGTGCGCCGAGGACCAGGGTGCCGATTTGGATTCCGGCGTTCGGAAGGTTGTAGAGGTCGAACCCGGAGCCCGCCGGGAACTGCTGCGTGATCATCTCGGCGGTCACCGGCTGCCCGGCGTTCTTCGCTTCCTTGATCATCTGGTCTATAAACGTGAACCGGATGAGGACGGCCAGCGCACCGACACCCACGGTGGCAATGAGTGTCAGGGCCAGCAGGATCACCGTCGACGTGAGGGACCGGAGCTTGATCCATTCGGACTTCACAACACCGGCAAAGGTCACACCCCGCCCGGCCGCAGATACATGGGCAGGTGCGTTCGTTCGGCTTTCAGTCATGGTGCTCATCGTCCTTACTTTCCTTCCGCTGCGGCGGCGATGGGCTCGCCAGTGAGATGGGAGTGATATTCAACCTCGTCCTTGGTGAGGTTGAAATAGGCCTCTTCCAGGGAGGAAACCTGCGGAGTCAGTTCGTAGATCAGAACCTGGTTGTCCAGTGCCACCTGGGCGATCTCACGAGGCTGCAGACCAACAACTTCCAGGGTTTCGTTCTCGTTCTGGTCCACACGGACGCCGTCACCCACCAACAACGTGGACAGTCGGCTTGCCGCCGAAGTACGCACCAGGGTCTTGGCCTGCTGGGCGCCGGCAATGATGTCCTGCATGGGCGCGTCAGCAATGATCCTGCCCCGGCCAATCACAATCAGGTGGTCCGCCGTCTGGGACATTTCACTCATGAGGTGGCTCGACAGGAAGACAGTCTTGCCTTGGCTGGCGAGGTAGCGCACCAAATTGCGGACCCACAGAACGCC
The DNA here is from genome assembly GCF_044748905.1 of Paenarthrobacter sp. NPDC089714. NCBI lineage: Bacteria > Bacillati > Actinomycetota > Actinomycetes > Micrococcales > Micrococcaceae > Paenarthrobacter > Paenarthrobacter sp. NPDC089714. The sequence continues at coordinate 153,924 of NZ_JBIVGX010000007.1, read as the reverse complement.
TTCGGGATCCAAACCGTTTACCGGTTCGTCGAGGATCAGCGTTTGCGGGTCACCGAGCAACGCAGCCGCGATTCCAAGCCGCTGGCCCATGCCCAAGGAGAACCCACCGGCCTTCTTCTTGGCCACCGCGCCCAGGCCGGTCATTTCGATGACTTCGTGGACCCGCGACGTGGGGATGTGGTGGGTGGCAGCCATTGCCAGCAAGTGGTTGTAGGCACTGCGGCTGGTGTGCACGGCCTTGGCGTCCAGCAAGGCGCCCACTTGGTGGAGCGGAGCCTTGTGCTGGGCGTAGTGGAGGCCGTTGACCGTGACATCACCTGATGTCGGCCTGTCCAGCCCCATGATCATGCGCATCGTTGTGGACTTGCCGGCGCCGTTCGGACCAAGGAAGCCCGTCACCCGGCCGGCCTGGACCGTGAAACTGACACCGCCAACGGCGGTCTTTTCGCCGTAGACCTTCGTCAGGCCTTTTGCTTCGATCATGGAAGCGTTCCCCTCCCTGGGCACGTGTCCGTGCGGATGAGTCGTGAATGCGGATGAGTAGTGAATGTACTTAAAACGCTAGTCACACGAAGGAAGGAAGTCGCCTGTCTCAGGGATGATTCAGGGTTCAGTCAGGGTAATCCTCGCGGATGACCGAAACAGCTCAGACCGCCGGGTCGAGGGGTGAATAGACCCGCAGGTTCCGCGGCTTGACCACGAATTCGGCGCTGCGGACACCGGCTTTCGGCTCCCCATCAACAGCCAGCACCAACGGCTCCCCGATCGACTCGATGTGCACCTTGGTCCCCTCGGTCAGGTGGGTCACCCTGGATGCGGCCACAGTTCCCGTCATGGTGGCCCACAGCAGTCGGGCCCGCGCGAACGGCTCATCCGCAGTGATCATGCGCAGATCGAACAATCCGTCGTCCAGCACCGGACGTCGGAGCGGCGCGTGGTCCCTGGGGTAATACCTGCCCCGGCCCATGTACAGGATCCACAGCTTGTGCCTGACGCCATTCACCAACAGGGTGGTGGGGGAATTGACCGCGAACGTCCGCAGCGATGCCACCAGGCCGGCGAGGGGCTTGCCCAATGCCGGCTGCAACCGTTCACGGCGCCGGACAAGGTTGGGGTAAACCCCTACGCTGGCCGTGTTGAGCATCGCCAATTCGCTGGTTTCCGGCAGCTCCGGCAGGCCCCTCTGCATAACGACGTTTCCAAGATCCACCAACGCGCCAGACCCATCGGCAGCCGCTTTCAAGACGTCGTCCATGGATCCGACGCCGAGGTCGCGGGCAAAGTGGTTCAGTGTCCCGCCCGGCAGCACCAGGAGGGGCAGGGAATGTTCGACGGCGGCAGCTGCCGCCGTGCCAACGGTCCCGTCACCGCCCCACACGCCCAGGGCAATAATGCCGGCTCGGGAGGCCGCGGCCTCAATTTCGTGCCCGATGTCTTCGCCTTCGGCAATCTCATGAATATGCGCTTTGGGAAATATCTTTCGGAGAAGCTCGCCGGTCTCCGGCGAGTAGGAGCCGCCCATGGCATTGACCGCAATACTCAACCCATCGCCGTCGGATATCTTCGGGAGCTCCACGGGCGTCCGCCGCGGAGTGGGCTCCGGGGGCTTGGCCGGCCACCATTTCCGCGTCACGATGGCCGAACCCACTCCCAAGGCCGAACCCAGCACCACATCAGACGGCCAATGCGCACCCGTATGGACCCTCGAGTAGGCAACGCCGGCAGCAACGGGAGCCAGGGCAAGGCCGATGGCCGGTGAAACCAGCCCGGCTCCAACAGCAAACGCAACGGCAGAGGCGGAATGGCCCGACGGCATGGACGAACTGACGGGCTGCGGATTAACGAAACGGAAAACAGGCAGATGTTCAGGCAATGGCCGCCTGCGGGGGAGTGCCGTCTTGAAAACCAGGTTGGTCACCGCCGAGGCCACGCCAAGGGCAAGCAGGCCGTGCAAGGCAGCGCGGCGGGGCTTTCCCGGAACCGTGGCCATGAGGCCCGCGATGCCGAACCACAGTTTGCCCTTGGTGGCCGCTGCTGAGAGCCGCCGGAAGAAGTCGTCGTGCTCACCCTGGGGCTGGCGTGAGACAGCCCTCACCAGGAAGTGATCAAACCTGGCGACGTGCTTTGGACCTTTACGCAGGAAGCCTTGCATCTGACCAGCGTAACGCCGATGCCGACGGTTGCCCGGCGCCTCCCCGGCGGTTCCAGCCCCGGTGGCTACCATGAGTGGATGGCCCGCCTCCTGCAACCGCGTCAACGGCCCACATGGCAGATCGCAACACCGGCCGTGCTGTTGCTCACCGCTTTTATTGTTCCGGGCCTGCTCATCCTCGCGGGAAACGGCGAGCCGGCGTTCAACGGCGTGGACACGCTGTGGCAGGCTTACGTCTTCACCCTGCACACGCCCCTCTGGGACCAAGTGAATGTGTTGCTGAACAGCGTGGGCTACGTGGGGATGCTCGTCCTGCAGCTTCTTCTCGGCGTGATTCTCTTGCTGTGGCAACGGCCCAGGACGGCCCTCTTCGTGATGGTCGCGGGTGTGACTGCGCTTGCCCTCACCCAGCTGGCCAAGGTAGTGGTGGGCCGCCAGCGTCCCGAGGGAGCCAAAGTCCTGACTGACACGGGCTCATACCCTTCAGGGCATGTATCGGCCACCACCACCTTTTTGGTCGTCATGGTGGTGCTCATCGATCGGTTCTGGATCAAGGCACTGGCCGCGCTGGGGATCCTGGCCATGATGATCAGCCGGACCTATCTGTCAGCGCACTGGCTCAGCGATGTCCTCGGCGCCGCTTGCCTGGGGACGGGCCTTGTCTTGCTGCTGTGGGTGCCGTTTCGCAGCATATGCATTGCCGAGAATGAACGCACCGGCCCTATTTGGCGGGCAAAGGCTTCGCAACACCGGCAAGCAGCAGGGCCACAAGAATAGGTGCTCCGATAGCCAGCAGGGCGTTGTGGATGCCCGTGTGGTCACCCAGGTAGCCCAGCAGCGGGGGTCCGGCCAGGAACGCGACGTACCCAATAGTGGAGACCACCGAGACGCGTGCTGCGGCGTGCGGTGGATCGTCGGCCGCCGCTGACATGCCCATAGGGAATGCCAAGGCTGCGCCGATACCCCACAGGGCGGCGCCAACAGCCGCCAGGACCACGTTGTCCGCGAAGACAAACAGCGCCAGGCCAACCGCCGCGGCGGCCATGCTGGCACGGAGCACAGTTACCCGGCCGAACTTGTCGATCGCCTTCCCGCCCACGAACCGCATGGCCGTCATTGCTGCAACGAAGAGCGCGAAGAGCAGCGCACCCGTTGCCTCGGAGGAGCCAAGTCCGTCCACAGCGGCCTTGGCTATCCAGTCGTTGCCCGCACCTTCGGTCAGCGTGGCACCCAGGACAACCACGCCTATAAGCAGCGTCCTGCCATCCCGCCAAGCCGACGGGCCCTTGGAAGCCGCCGGACCGTCGTCGTGCGTTTCAGCCACCGCAGCGTGGTGCGGAAGAAAGAATCGCGGGGCGGTGAGCGAGAGGGTCACGGCGATGGCCGCGATGACCAGCAGGTGCACCGGCAGGCCCACACCGATTTGGGAGAGCCCGGCGCCGATCAGGGCGCCAACGAACGCGCCGCCGCTGAAGGCCGCGTGGAATTGCGGCATGATGGTGCGCTTAAGCCGGTGCTCGACGTCGGCGCCCTCAATGTTCTGCGCCACGTCCCACAAGCCGATGCCAATACCGAAGAAAAACAGCGCAATGGCTGTCGCCGGAACCGAAGCCGCCATGAGCGAGAGGGCGATCGCCGTTCCCGCACCGCCGGCCACGATGCCCGCAAGCCTCACCGTGTTGGCGGTTCCGATGCGGCCTACCACCCACCCGGCCGAAGGCAGCGCAACGAGGGAACCTACGGCGGTGCACAACAGCAGGGTGCCCATCTGTCCCGAGGTGAGGCTGAGCGCCTCGGTCACGGCGGGAATACGGGCCGCCCAGCTGGCGAAGACCAGGCCGTTCATGCCAAAGACCAGGAATGTGGCGATGGCCGCGGCGTTCACGTTCGGTAAGGTTCGGGTGCTGGTGGTCATGCAATCACAACTTCCACGGAGAGTTTGTCGAGCCGGGCAAGGTCTTCTGGGGAGGGTTTGAGGTCTGTCACGATCACGTCCACAGCCTCCATGGCGGCAACCAACGCCACCGCGCTGGCATTCCATTTACTTCCGGAGCCGGCGGCGATCACCCGGGCGGCCGACTCAAGTCCGGAGCGCTTCACGGCGGCATCGTCGAGGTCGTGCGCCAGGAGCCCGTCTTTGAGGTTGAAGGCGCAAGGGGTGACGATCGCAGTGTCGAAGCGCAACGAACGGATGTTGGATTCGGCCATGGGTCCACGGAATGATTGTTCGCCCGGGATAAGACGGCCGCCGGGCAAAATGAGTTCGGCGCGTCCCCCGGCCAGCGCGTCCACGCTGTGAAGGGACATGGGCATGACGGTGAGGTCGCGGTTGGACAGCCTGCGCGCGATTTCCGTGGCCGTGGATCCGCTGTCCAACCACACGTGCTCACGGTCCCGGAGGAGGCCGTCAACAACCGCTGCGATCCGTAGTTTGGACTCGTGCTCTTCAAGTTCACGCTGGCCGTAGCCAGGATTATCACCGCGCGCCAACAGGCTGCGGGCGCCACCGTGGACCCTCTTCAGCACTCCGTTGGCCGCAAGGATCTCCAGGTCCCGCCGGATGGTGGCTCCGGAGGCACCGCACTCGGCCACCAACTCGTCAACCGTCACCGCCTCGCGGGTGCGCAGCAGCTCCCCGATGTAGCGGTGGCGGTCGGCAGTCTTCATGGCTCCAGCCTAACAAGCAGACGCGCACTTAATCACTTTTTGTGATCATTTGCTCACCCCCGGACGCTCTCTCACCTAACACCCCTTAAATCGGATCGCTCTCGCAGTGGGTGCGAGAGCGATCCGGTTTAAGGGCGATTAGATGAGAGAGCGTCGGGTTAGCGGGCGCGCTCTACCCGCTTCTCATCCCACACCGGCTCTTCGGATTCGTACACTTTGCCGTCCGAGCCGAACACCAGGAAACGGTCGAAGGACTTGGCGAACCAACGGTCGTGCGTCACGGCAAGGACAGTGCCCTCAAAGGCATCAATCGCCCGTTCAAGAGCCTCGCCCGAATGCAGGTCGAGGTTGTCCGTAGGCTCGTCGAGGAGCAGCAGGGTAGCCCCGGACAACTGCAGCAAAAGGATCTGGAAACGCGCTTGCTGGCCACCGGACAATGACTCGTACTTCTGCTCCGACTGGCCGGCCAATCCATACGAATCCAGCGCACCCGCAGCCGCCTCACGGGGCAACCCGGACCGGTGCTCGTCACCCCGGTGCAGGATCTCCAACAAGGTCCGCCCCAAAAGGTCCGGCCGCACGTGGGTCTGGGCAAAGAACCCGGGACGGATGCGGGCACCAAGCTTGACGGTGCCTTCGTGCGGAACCTCGGCGATCACGACGTCGGACACCGGCAAATGCTCACGCTCGGGGTCGGTTCCACCGGTAGCGAGCAAACGCAGGAAGTGGCTCTTGCCCGAGCCGTTGGACCCCAGCACACCCACCCGGTCCCCGAACCAGATCTCCGTGGAGAACGGCTTCATGAGCCCGGTCAGTTCCAGTTTCTCGGCCACGACGGCCCTCTTGGCGGTCCGTCCACCCTTGAGGCGCATGCGGACGTTCTGTTCGATGGGCAGGGCCTCGGGTGGTCCCGCTTCCAGGAACTTGGCCAGCCGCGTCTGTGCAGCCTGGTACCGGTTGGCCATGTCCGAACGGAACGCGGCCTTGTTCTTGTACATGTTGACGAGTTCCTTGAGCTTCACGTGCTCCTCGTCCCAACGCTTGCGGAGTTCCTCGAATCGGGCGTTGCGGTCCGCGCGCGCCTCCACGTAGGAGCCAAAACCGCCGCCGTGAATCCATGCACCGGCACCATTGATGCCCGGCTCCAGCGTCACGATCCGGCCGGCCGCATTGTTCAGCAACTCGCGGTCGTGGCTGATGAACAGCACGGTCTTCTTGGATTCATTGAGTTTGGATTCCAGCCAGCGCTTGCCGGGCACATCGAGATAGTTGTCGGGCTCGTCCAGCAGCAGGAGCTCGTCCGGTCCGGCGAACAGTGCTTCCAATACGAGCCGCTTCTGCTCGCCGCCGGACAGGGTGGAAGCCCGGCGGAACTGTGCCTTGTCGAAGGAAATCCCCAGGGCGGCCATGCAGACCTCGTCCCACACGGTTTCCACGTCGTACCCGCCGGCGTCACCCCAGTCCACGATTGCCTGGGCATAGCGCATCTGGGTGGGCTCGTCGTCGTGCTCCATCATGGCCAGCTCGGCTTCCTCAACGGCTTTGGCCGCCTTGGCGAGGCCCGGCTGGGCGGTAGAGACCAACAGGTCCCGAACAGTGGATTCATCGCGGACCTGGCCCACGAACTGGCGCATGATTCCCATGTTTCCCGAGCGTCCAACCACACCTTCGTCCGGCGTGAGATCGCCCGCGATGATCTTGAACAGCGTGGTTTTGCCGGTACCGTTCGGGCCGATCAGCGCGGTCTTGGTGCCGTCAGGAACCTTGAAGGTCACGCCGTTGAGCAGTTGGGTGCCGTCGGAGAGGAAGTAGTCGATGCCGGAAACGTCAATATGGGCCACCGCCCCATCTTCCCACGGTGGGAGTTAATGCTCGACGGCGGCACTTGCGTGGGCGGGCACGGAACCACGGGCGGCGTCGAACCATTGGCCGGCAGGGGACCTTTGCGGGTCAGGCGTCAGGCTTCCGCCGCGCAAACCCGGGTGCGTGCTCCGGACGGGGGCCAAACGCGATCATCCGCGCGGGCAGCTTGCGGAAGCCCGGGAAATGGCGGATGACGAACAGCAGCGGCTTGGGTGGCCTGGGCTCATGTCCTGCCATGACCCGGGCGAACACTCCCCGGTGCAGCACGCGCTGGAACGTCTGGACGAGCACTGTTGGGAGCCAACGGCGCTCTTGCACGGCAGCGAGGTGGCCTTCGTCCAGGGTTGAGCTGAGCAGGGCGGGTGCAAGGATCCGGGCAGCGGCCACCGCATCCTGGACGGCCAGGTTGATGCCTACCCCTCCGGCCGGCGACATGGCATGTGCTGCGTCTCCGATCAGCAACAAGCCAGGCCGATGCCATCTGCTGAGCCTGTTGAGCTTGACGTCCAGGAGGTGGACGTCATCCATGGAGCGGATGGTGTCCACGCGATCCGCGAGGTCCGGACGCAGCCGTGAAATGCGGTCGCGGAAAGCCTGTACACCCTCTCGCCTCAGATCCGCGTCCAACCCCTTCGCTGCCAGATAGGCAATCTGGTGGTAGTCCTTGCGGGTCAGGCCAAGCAGCACGTCCCCGCGCCCAAACCGTGGAGAAATGGACGCCACAGGATCGTGTTCGGAAGCCCTCCGGGGAAGCCGGAACCACCACGTATCGAACGGCACGGAGAACTCACGGGGCACCATTCCCGCTCGTTGGCGGATGATGGAACCCCGTCCGTCACAGGCAACCGTGAGTCCGGCCCGCAGTTCCCCGGTATCCATGGTTTCGCCGGATTGGGGATCCCGTGTACGGAACCTGACTCCTTCCACGGCGCCTGCAGCATCCCTCACCAACTCCGTTGCCTCGGTGTTCATATGCAGCGTGAAAGTCGGCTCCTGCCGAGCTGCTTCCACCAGGAAGTCCAACAGATCCCATTGGGGCACCATGGCCACATAGTTGTACGGCGCCTTGAGGAGGCCGAAATCAGCCAGGACCACGGATTCGCCGTCTTCGGTGGGCAGCCGGAAGTTGTTCAGTTGGCTTTGGGGCAGCCGCCGGAACCCTTCACCCAGGCCCAGTTCATCGAGGAGCCGCACGGTGGAAGCGTGCACGGTGTCACCGCGGAAGTCACGCAGGAAATCAGCGTGCTTCTCCAGCACCGTCACGCGGAGCCCGGCGCGCGCCAGCAATAGTCCCAGGACAATTCCTGCCGGCCCTCCGCCGACCACCAAGCACTGGGTATTGCTGGTTTCCATGGTTACTCCCTCATCATCCGGCAGCCGTCAGGAAGGTCTTCAGCAAAGGGCCGCTGGTGGTGGCGCCGAGTCCACCGTCCTCGACGAACACGGCCACTGCGAGGTCACCGTGCACTGCCACAATCCACGCGTGGGTTTTCGGCGGATCGTCGTTTCCGAATTCGGCAGTTCCCGTCTTGGCGCCAACGGGTGCTCCGGGAACCTGGGCCAGGAAACCGGCATGCCCAGAGGTCACCACGGCACGCATCATGGTCGACAGCGACGCGGCTTCTTCCTTGGTGATCGGTTTGGTGGACGCAGGTGACGCCGGAACCGTTGCGGGAGCGGACGACGGCGATGCGGTGCCGCCTTCCGCTGTGGAGGTACCGGCGTCGGGGTTTTGCGTCTGGGCTGCCGCGGCGTCGGCGTTGAGCACCAACTGGGGCGAAACGGGTGCTCCGTTGGCGACGGATGCTGCCATGATGGCCGCGGAGAGGGGGGAAAACAGGACCTTGCCCTGCCCGATCATGGACGCCGCGTGCTCTGTACCCGCAGCTTCACCGGGGACAGAACCGAGGAAGGCATCGACGCCCAGATTGGGGGCCTCAACGGCAACGCCCAGGGCCGTGGCAGCAGATTCGAGTTGATCCTGGCTGACCGTGTCCCGCGCGTTGATGAAAGCCGTATTGCAAGAGTGGGCGAAGGCATCCGTCAGTGTCACGCTGCCCAGCGAGCTTTCGGGATACCCCTCGGAGTTCTTGAAGGTCCTGCCATCCACGGTCACCGTGGAGGGACAGTCAACCTTGGAGTCCGGCGTGGCACCGTTCCGGAACATCGCCAGGGAATCAACAATCTTGAACGTGGAACCGGGTGCATACTGGCCCAGCAGTGCTGTGTTGTAGCCGTTGCTGCCCGGCCCGGACGCCGCAGCAAGCACTGCGCCCGTTGACGGCTTGAGGGCAACGATTGCCGATGCTGGTCCAACGCCGGCCAGTGTCTCTTCGGCCAGTTGCTGGAGCTTAAGGTCCAGCGTGGTTTTCAGCGTGGTCCCCGCTTCCGCGGGAGTGGAGAAGAGCACCTTGGTTTCCGGCGTTGCGCCTTCGGCCGCAGGCTCGGCGGTGGCAACAACTTCCACGCCGTCCTTGCCGCGAAGCAAGGAGTCGTATTTCTGTTGCAGCCCGCCCGTACCGGTGGTATCCCCGGCGCGCAGGGCGCCGTTGGACTTTTCGATCTGTTCGGCGCTGGCCTGGCCAACACTGCCCAGGAGTGCGCGCGCGAAAGTGCGCGTGGGGGCAAGGGCCATGGAGTCGAGGATGCTCACACCACCCGGGATGGCCTTGATCTTGGCTTCAGTGATATCCGCTGTGTAGGCGCGCAGGACGATGCCCTCCACGAAGGCCTGTGGTCCGGAGCCTGCCACTTGCTTGGCATAGTCCTCTGCATCCAGGCCGAGCAGTTCAGCCATGGCCCGAGCCGAGGCGTCCCACTTGTCTTCGGAGGTTTTGGTTTTGTCGATACCAACCCGGAAGACAGGCCGATCTTCGACGATCGGAGCGTCCCCGGAACCCAGGATCTGCCCGCGCTGGGCAGCTACAGTCTTGGCCGAGAGCGTTTGGCCATCAGCGAGCTCCGGGGCAAGGAGGGACGGAGACCACTGGACTGCCCATTTGTCGCCTGACTTCTTAAGGGTCGCTTCCCGGCTGTATTCCCACTTGGCCGAGCCGATGTTCCAGCTGTAATTGAGGGGGAAGGTGGCCTTGTCGCCGTCGAGTTTGAGGTCCCCGGACTGGACGGATGGCTTGGCGTCAAGGCCTCCCACTACGGCTTTCAGTTCATCGTTGGCCGCCGATGCGTCCTTCCCGTCGAAGGCGAGTTGCCCGACGTCGAGCGCTTCCAAGGCGGAGGCCAGCTGCTTTGCGGCACTCTCCGCCCCAGAGCGGCCGTCATCGCAAGCGGTCAGCGAACCGGCCATCACCAGCGTAACGAGACCAAGGACCAGGTTCCGAAGTTTCCCCATTTGCGCCATTATGCCGGGTTCCCCTGACAGTTTCTTGTTGCGCCCACACCCCGGACGGTCACCGACCGCGGATGATCCTTTGCTGCGTGGCCACGGCAATCGCGGCCGTCCTGTTGTCCACGCCAAGCTTTGAGTAGATGTGCACCAGGTGCGTCTTCACGGTGGCCTCTGAGATGAAGAGCTGCTTGGCAATGGCCCGGTTGCCCATGCCCGTTGCCAGCAATTCCAAGAGCTGGACTTCCCTGGCACTCAGCGCCGGCGACGGGTTGCGGATCCGTCCCATAAGCCGTGCCGCAACTTCCGGGGCCAGCGCCGTGTGCCCCGCTGCGGCCTGTGAAACTGCCTGCAGGATCTGCTCCGGTGGGGCGTCCTTGAGCATATAGCCGCTCGCTCCTGCCTCCACGGCGGCGAGGATGTCGGCGTCGGTGTCGTACGTGGTGAGGATCAGCACCGGGGGCGGGGGAGTCCCGCCCTCACCGGCCTTGATCTTGCCCGTTGCCGTGACTCCGTCCATGCCGGTGCCCATCTGGAGGTCCATGAGCACCAGGTCCACCGGCTCTTCCAAGGCAGCCAAACGTCGAAGCTCCACCAACGCCGCAGCACCATCGGAGGCCTCTGCCACGACGCTGACGCCCGGAAAATCGGCCAGCATGGCTCGGAGCCCTGCGCGGACCACGGGATGGTCATCCACCAGGAGCACACGGATCCCGCTCATGCCGCACCCTCCTCGGGAAGCGGCAGGCGGATGGCCACCACCGTCCCCTCTCCCGGTGCGGACTCAATCTCCATGCTCCCGTCCAGGGCGGCAAGCCGCTCACGCAGCCCCGAAAGCCCGACGCCGGTTCCGTCGCCCCTCGCCGTGCCGGCCAGCGTCGTGGAATCAAAACCAACGCCGTCGTCGAAGACGTCCATCGTCACCTCGGTTCCTGGGAAGGACAGGGTCACGACGGCGGCATGGGCGTGGGCGTGCGCCCACACGTTCGCGAGGGAAGCCTGGGCCGCCCTCAGCAAGGTGGTCTGGTAGGAACCGGGGAGTTCCACGGGGGAGCCCACCAACTCGAAGCGGCAACGCAGATCGGTCCCCCTGGCAGCGGCTTCCGCCTCCGTCTTCGCGCAGAGCCTGGACAGGGTATCCACCAACCCCGACTGCGCCAGGTCGGGAGACCGCAGGCCACGGACAAAGCTCCGGGCTTCAGCCAGGTTGGCCGAAGCCGTTTCCTGGACAGTCCTCAGCCGCTCCTGCGCTGTCTCCGGTTGTCCATCCGCCAGGGCCTTTTCCGCCGACCTTCCCATCAGGATGATGCTGGAGAACCCTTGGGCCAGTGTGTCGTGGATTTCGCGGGCCAAACGCTCGCGTTCGGAGACCATGCCGGCCTCGTGCTGGGTGCGCGCGAGTTCAGCGCGGGTCCGTCGGAGTTCGTCGGCAACCAGCCGTTGGCTTTCGGCTTCCTGGAACAAGGCGCGGTAGGCCGTGCCCGTGACCACTGCGAACCCTGCCCCGAACAGTGGCCCCAGGATCATCGCAAGCTGCAGTCCGCCGTCGGGCGTTCCCCGGCCGTGGAACCAAAGGGCGCCCACCAGCAGCGCCGTGCTCACCACGATCGCCGGAAGCGCCGCCCGGCGCGGCAGGATGTGCAGTTGGAGGAAGAAGAGCGGGAAGGCCACCCAGGCGAAATCGCCGCTGACCAGCAGGAGCAGCAGCCACAGGAGCATGACCGTGGCCAACCACCAGCGAGCGTAGGGGGTGGGATCGAACGGCGACGCACCGCTCGCGTGCCGCTTCTCCAGCACCGTCCCGGCCAAGTAGACAAGTGCCAGGGCGCCGGAAAGTCCCAGGCCAGCGGCCAGGGCCACGGCCGAGGGCGCCACGCCGGCGCCTGCCAGCAACCGGATCACCGCCACCAGCAACAGCACCGCGAAACCCACATGGAGGCTCACTCGGAGGACGCGGAGGATGGCGCCTGTGGGCGTCTCCAGTCGGTCTTCTCCGGGGTGTGCATTCACGCTTCCCAGCGTATCCGCGCCGCGGAGCGGATGAGCCCGAAAACCGCGGTATCACGCCTGAATCAACCATTCGGTTGATGGACCCCTCAAACCCACGTCCGTTGGCAATCCACCCCGCTTCCGATGTGCCCAAGCATGCCGGACGGAAAAGTGGAGTGTGCCGGGACAAAGCCCGCACCCAACCGAAGGAATCCGATGTTTCTTGCCATCCGCGACATCCGTTTCGCGAAGGGCCGCTTCGCACTTATGGGCAGTGTGGTGGCCCTCATCACCCTGTTGCTCGTCATGCTCTCCGGGTTGACCGCCGGACTTGGCGACCAGTCGACGTCGGCCATCAAGAACCTGCCGGTCCAACAGATCGTCTTCGGCGCACCGGCCGGCGGTGAACCCAAGGCCTCGTACACGGAGTCCGAGGTGTCCTCGCGACAGCTCCAGGCCTGGCGCGACCAACCGGGCGTCTCGTCAGTTCAGGCCCTCGGCATCAGCCAGACCCGCTTCCAGTCCCTGGCCGGCGATGGATCGGCCACCGGAACGGCCAACGTGGCGGTCTTCGGAGGTGCACTGGCCCCTTCCATCGTTGGCGAGGGCACAGTGGTGATCGGCCAGACCGTGGCAAAGGACCTGGCCCTCCAACCCGGCAGCCGCGTACGCCTTAGCGGAACTGACCTGACCGTGGCCGACGTGGTTGAGGACCAGTGGTACTCGCACACGGGCGTCGTCTGGACCACCTTGCCGGACTGGCGAAGCATTGCGCACGCCGCACCGAATACGGCAACCGTCTTGGGAGTCACGTACGACGCCGGCGCCTCCGTGAGTGCCGACGCCGCCAATGCGGCGGCCGGGACGGTCAGCTCTGACGTTCTGGGATCCTTCCAGGCTTTGGGGTCGTACAAGAGTGAGAACGGCTCGTTGATGCTGATGCAGGCCTTCCTCTACGGCATTTCTGCACTGGTGATCGTGGCCTTCCTGACCGTATGGACTGTGCAACGCACCCGCGATATCGCCGTCCTCCGGGCCTTGGGTGGGTCTACCGGCTACGTTCTCCGGGACGCTTTGGCCCAGGCTGCTTTGGTTCTGCTGGCCGGGACCGCCGCGGGTGGCGCGGTGGGACTTGCCGGGGGATGGGCGGCCTCGAAGGCTGCGCCCTTTTTGGTAACACCCATGACCACGTTGCTTCCCGTTGCAGGCGTCCTGGCGCTTGGCCTGGCCGGTGCCGCCCTTGCCGTTCGACGCGTCACCACAGTTGATCCCCTCCTTGCCCTCGGCGGCAACTGATTCATTCCCGGAAAGGAATACACATGTCTGTGCTCAGCCTTGTCAACGTCACGCTCGAATATCCCGACGGTTCGTTCACCCTCAAAGCCCTTGACTCCGTTGATCTCCGGGTGGGTCGAGGCGAGTTCCTGTCCTTGGTGGGTCCTTCTGGATCCGGAAAATCCTCGCTTCTGGCCGTGGCCGCAACACTGATCAAACCCACCTCAGGCGTTGTTGTCATTGACGGCGAAGACGTCACCGCAGTGACGGAGGCCGAACGCACCAGACTGCGCCGCGAAAAGGTGGGCATCATCTTCCAGCAACCCAACCTCCTGCCTTCACTGACCGCCGTCGAGCAGTTACTGTTTGGCGAGCACTTGCGGGGGAAGGCGGCAAGGGACGGCCGTCGAAGGGCTGGGGAGCTGCTGGATGAGGTGGGCCTCAGCGCGGCAGCGAACAAGCGTCCGCACCAGCTCTCCGGCGGCCAGCGCCAACGGGTCAATATCGCACGGGCGCTCATGGGGGAGCCAACGGTCCTGCTGGTGGACGAGCCCACGGCGGCGCTCGATCACGAGCGGAGTGAGGCTATCGTTCGTCTCCTGCGCCATGTGACGGACCAGTTTTCAACGGCAACCGTCATGGTCACGCACGACACCGAATTCCTCCCCTTGACCGACTCCGTCGCGACCATGCGCGACGGCCGCATCAGCCGCGCCGTCGTCCCAGCCACCCTGCCCAACTAAGTCGCAGTTGTGCGCGTTTTGAGCCCTCATAACGCGCACTATTGCGACTTAGTTGGGGGCGCCGAGCACGGCTTCGTCCTGGGCATCGTCATACGCGTCCCGGGCTTGCAGGATGCTGGGCACGTGGCTCTCGGCCCATTCCCGCAGCATGCCCAGGGGTTGCAGCAGGGAACGGCCCATGGGGGTGAGCTCGTAGTCCACCCGGGGTGGAACCTGGGCATGGATGGTGCGGGTGATCAGTCCATCGCGTTCCAGGGCGCGCAGGGTCTGGGTCAGGACCTTCGGCGTGACCACGCTGACCATCTTGCGGAGCTCGGAGAAGCGCACGGGACCATCTCCCAGGACTTGGATCACCAGCGAAGCCCACTTGTCGCCGATGCGCTGGAAGATCACGCGGGAGGGGCAATCGGGGTCGAGAATGTTGCCGGGGAGGCTATTGGTATCCATGAGGTAACTAGGTTCCTTTGAAGCTATCAGTATCCAATGGATACCTTTGTGTCATTGCAAGGATACCAACCCCAAGGAGAGCAATGAAAATCGCAGTCTACGGCGCAACGGGCATGGTCGGCAGCCAGATCGTCAAGGAATCCCTGACCCGCGGCCACAGCGTCACCGCCATCTCTCGCAACGGAACCGAGGTTCCCGGCGCCGCCGCCCAGGCAGCCGATCAGGCCGATAGCAAGGCGTTCGCTTCCATTGCAAAAGACCACGACGTCGTCGTGCTGGCAACGGGACCCAGCCGCACCGGCGGTGACCATGCGGAATGGCTCAATGCCATGGCTACGGCTTACAGCAATGCGGAGGGAACCCGCCTCCTGATCGTCGGCGGCGCAGGGACTCTGACAGTCGACGGCGTCCGACTGCTCGACTCCCCGGATTTCCCCGAAGCCTACAAGGCCGAAGCCACCACGGCCGCCAAGGCCTTCGAAGCCGTCAAGCAGAGCCCCGAGTCCCTTGATTGGACCGTCTTCGCGCCCGCACCCCTCATCCAGCCGGGTGAGCGCACGGGCGAGTACAAGGTGGCAAAGGACACCCCGGCCGGCAATTCCATCTCCTCCCAGGACTACGCCGTAGCCATGCTGGACGAAATCGAGAGCCCGGCCCACCGTCGCTCCCGCTTCACCGCGGCCAACTAGCGCGGGCAGAACTACGCCAGGCCCAGCCCGGGTACACGCTTCTGGAATATATCCTTCAAGGCATATTTCGCCGCGTTGTATCCGGGCATACCTGTCACTCCGGGTCCCGGTGAGGTGGAGGACGAACACAGGTACACACCCGGAATCGGGGTCCGCCAAGGAACTGTTGAGAACACCGGCCGGCGAAGCAAGCCCCGCAGGTTCATCATTCCAGCGCTGAAGTCTCCACCCACGTAGTTGCGGTTGTAGGCGGCCAGCCCTGCCGCCGTCGTGGTTTTTGAAGCCACCACCACGTCGCGGAAGCCCGGCGCGTACCGCTCAAGGCGAGCAGTGACGGCTTCTCCCATGTCCACGTCCGAACCAGCCGGAACATGGCAGTAGGTCCACAGAATGTGCCGCCCGGCTGGTGCCCGGGTGGAGTCCACCAAGGACGGCTGTGACACCAGGACATACGGCTCGCTGGGATGCTTCCCCATGGCTACAAGGTTCTCCGCCTCGGTCATCGCGGCCCTGGAGCCTCCCACGTGCACCGTTCCGGACTTGGCCAAGGCAGGATCGCGCCATGGCACGGGCTCAGAGAGTATGTAGTCCACCTTGCACGCTGCATTCCCGAACCGGAATGTTTCCAGTTCCCTCCGGTATCTGTCCGGCACCTCGGATCCAGCCAGCCGGAGCAGTGCCGGAGCAGCCACATCAAGCAGTATCGCCTTGGCCGGCCTCACTTGGTGGAGTGATTCAACGGCTTGCCCTGTGTGGATGGTGCCGCCATGCTCAACAAGGTCGTCAGCCATAGCCTTCGCGATGGACTGCGAACCTCCCACCGGAATGACCCAACCGACGGCGTGGGCCAGCAAGGAAAGCATCAGCCCGGCACCCGTAGCGGTCAGCGATGGAAGCGCGGACACCGCGTGCGCCATGACGCCCGTCAGCAAGGCGGGCGCCGCTTCCTCCCTGAAACGTCGATTCCAGAACGGTGTGCCCTGGTCCAGGGTGGCCAGCCCCAATCGCAAGGCGGCGAGCGGATCCCGTGGAGCCCGCAGCAACTGGTGGGAAGAGATGTCCACAATTCCCGCAGCTCTCTCCAGCAGGGGCTGCAGCAAACGCCGATAAACCGGCCCGTCGTTGCCAAGTTCATCGGCGGTGCGTTCCAGGGACTGGTAGGCCACGGCAGCACCGCCCACGTCCAAGGGAGCGCCGTGCTGCACCTCGGGTACGAGCAACTCGATGCGCTTGGCCAACTCGAACGCCTTGAAGAACGGCGAAGCCACGGCCATCGGATGGACCGCCGAGCAGACATCATGCAGGTAGCCCGGCTGGATAAGCTCGGAGGTCCGGGTTCCGCCGCCGATCGTCGCGCCTGCCTCGTAGAGGTGCACGTCCAGACCGGCTCGCGCCATAACCACTGCTGCTGCCAAGCCATTCGGTCCGGACCCGACGACGGCGACGTCAGCCATCGCTGCCGATCTCCTCGCGAAGGGGTGCTTTCGGCCGCCATGGCAGGGTGGATGCGGACGGACGGGCAAGGTGGATCCTCAACCAGTCCTTTGCGCCTGCAAAGGGGCCGCCGTGCGGATCATCCTCACCTGATGCCCGCACTGGATCCTGCGAGGGATCCCAGATGTCCATCACCACGCGGGCCATCAGGTAGGCCGTGGCAACCATATGGAGGACCACCGCCAGCACGTACGCGGACATATCAATGTTGTGCTGGGGTGCGCCGCCGCTGGTCGCCTGTCCCAGATACATCCAGATGGCCGCCCAGTGCAGCCCCTCGGCTGCCTGCCAAATGAGGAAGTCACGCCAGCGTGGGCGGGCCAGGGCCAGCAGCGGAATGAGCCAGATGACGAACTGGGGTGAGTACACCTTGTTGGTCAGGATGAACGCGGCAACTATCAGGAAAGCGAGCTGGGCCAGACGCGGACGCCTGGGAGCTGTCAGCGCGAGGATTCCGATCAGGGCACACGCAATGACAAACAGGTAAAGGGCCAGCGAGTTGATGGTTGCCGCATTGAGCTGCGTCCAGTGGAGCCTGTCCGCTGCCAGGTTGAAAGCGAACCACGGTGAGCTGTATCCAGCAGGCCTGTTCTGGGTGAACTCGAAGAAGTAGCGCCAGCCGGCCGGGTCAATCGCAGCGAAGGGCAGGTTGACCGCCAGCCAGGACGCCACCGTGGCGCCGGCCGTGATGAAGAAGGCACGGAGGCGACCCGTCCGCAGGGCCAGGACCAGCACAGCCCCCAGGATCAGGAGGGGGTAGAGCTTGGTTGCCGTACCCAGTCCGATGAAGATGCCTGCCCACACCATTTTTTCGCGCGAAAAAAAGTACATGCCCAGGGCCAGGAGTACTACTGCCCACATGTCCCAGTTGATGAAGCCGGCAAGGATGATCCCCGGCGCAAGGGCCACCATCGCTGCGTCCCAAGGACGGCGCCTGTTGATGCGGGCCGTCAGGAGGACCGTGACAATCCACGCAGCAACAATGAGCGTCGCGTTGACGTCGAAGTACCCGAGGATCCGTTCGTTGCCCACGCCTTTGCCCGGAACCAGCAGCGCCGTCAGGCCTGCAATGATGCCCATGAGCACCGGATACTCAAAGAGGCTTCCTTGGGTGAAGAAGGGGAAGGAGCCGTCTCCCAGCCCCCGGTTCTTGAACAACTCGGGGAAGTCTGAATAACAGGTGGCGTAGAACTGTGAGGGGGTTTCCCAGCCGTTGGCCCGGCAATAGTCCTTGGCCAGCACAGCCAACAATGCGGCCAGGACGGTCAAGATGATGAGCACCCGTTCCACAGTGAACGGTCCGGGGGAGATCTTGCCCGGCGAGGAATGGCGGCCGAGCGGACCACCTACCAGTTCGGTGAAGTTACGGAGCA
Source organism: Paenarthrobacter sp. NPDC089714 (assembly GCF_044748905.1). Lineage (NCBI taxonomy): Bacteria > Bacillati > Actinomycetota > Actinomycetes > Micrococcales > Micrococcaceae > Paenarthrobacter > Paenarthrobacter sp. NPDC089714. The sequence goes on along the minus strand of NZ_JBIVGX010000007.1, from coordinate 135,889 downwards.
GAGAGTCGCTGCGGCTGGGAACCACAAAGCGGACCCGTTCTCGCTGCCGGTGCGGCTTCGTCTCCTGCATGAGTCGAGCTTACAGTCCGGCAAGCGGTCGCCCGTGCCATGGTGGTTCGCTTTAAAAGGGGGAAGCCCACGCGTAGCCGCGCGGGCTTCCAAAGGTTCAGCGTGACCATGCGGCACCGGAGACTCCTTCGGGTGGGGGAGGCATCAGCGGATGACTCCCATCTGGTGCAGGACGACGTAAACGTCTTCACGGCGCTGGTCGAGCAGCTGGCCGTTGAACAGGGTGCGGTCCTTGGGAGCATCGGTGCTCTTGAAGAAGCGCAGTTCCTTGAGGTTCCTGGGCACGGTTCACCTCCTTTCCTTGGGTGAACGGCCGGAATTTGGGCACAATAAATAGACCCATTGAATTCAAGGGTCGAAAAGGCACAAATAGCCGGAAATAATGGACAAGTGAGCAGACCGGAACAGTGGAACACGAATTGTCCGCACGAAGAATACGGGCAATTAACCCAACAAGAAGCTGGTTCCGAACTATGGGGAAACTGCGTACCCGCGACGTACTGCGGTCCGCTCGCACAACTGAGCACTCATACAGACCGGGGTGGACCCCTGGATCTGGAACACCCCCGGCGTCAAGGCCGGGCCGGTGAAACCGGAGTGGTCAGTGGCTCCAAAAATGGCGCGCGTCAGCAGCAGAGGCCGGGGCAGCAGTGAAAGTCATCTTCCGTCCGCTAGTCAAAGTAATCATTTTTCCCAACCTCCTTCTCTGGCCGTAAGCAGCCCGCCAAGGCAATCAACCCGGCAGACTAACCGGGGAGTGCACGCTTTGTTCCCGGCAAGACGCCCTGGGAACAAGATTTAAGGTACAGCACAATTAGTGTATTTGGCCAGCCAAAATCGCAAATTCACCAAAATAATGTGAAAAATCTTCTTTCAGAGTCCCCAGCGGATAATCGTCGGAGTTCGTTTGTCCCAACCAAGGGTACATACCTTTGCTGTGCCCAACAGGAAATGACGGCCTTGGGTGGCATCCATTTCAAGCCACCGGGCCGTGAGGATCCTGGAGAAATGCCCGTGTGCCACTACCAGGACGTTGTCCATTCCGGACTCGAGGACGCGGCCGATGATCTTGTCTGCCCGTGCCGCAACTTCGTCCAAGGTTTCGCCGTTGGGGACACCGTCGGTCCAGATGAGGTAGTCCGGGTTGTCCTTGCGGATGAGGTCCGAGCTGATGCCCTCGTAGTCACCGTAATTCCATTCCACGGCCAGCGGCTCATGCACGGCGTCCGGGAAGCCGGCCAGTTCGGCAGTGCGGCGTGCGCGGCGCAACGGGGAAGTCAGCACAAGGTCGAAGTCGATGCCTTCCAGCACCTTCCGCGCCTCAACGGCCTGCTGTTCACCCTCCACCGTCAGCGGAAGGTCGGTGAGTCCCGTGTATTGGCCGCTCTTGGACCACTCCGTCTCGCCGTGGCGAAGGATCCAGAGTTGCGGGCGCGGGGAGGTCGCGGCGTTCAATTAAGGCTCCTCAGTTTCGGTTTCAGGATCGACGGCGGCGGACTCGGGTTGGTCTTCCCACCACGCCAGGAGTTTGGACTCGGCTTCCTCAGGGGAGAGCGGTCCGTGTTCCATGCGCTCTTCCAGGAGGAACTTGTAAGCGCGTCCGACGACGGGTCCCGGCTTGAGCCCTAACAGCGCCATGATCTGCGCGCCATCCAGGTCCGGCCGAACGGCTGCCAGCGATTCCTGTTCCAGCAAGGTGGCAATGCGTTGTTCAAGGTCATCGTAGGCGAAGGACAGGCGGTCGGCCTTGCGCTGGTTGCGTGTGGTGACATCCGAGCGGGTGAGCCGGTGCAGCCGTTCCAGGAGAGGTCCGGCATCGGTCACGTAGCGGCGTACCGCGGAATCCGTCCAGCCGGCGTCGCCGTAACCGTAGAAACGCATGTGCAGCTCAACCAGCCGTGCCACAGCCTTGATGGTGTCGTTGTCGAAGCGCAGGGCTTTCATGCGTTTCGCCGTCAGCTTCGCGCCCACCACGTCGTGGTGCCGGAAGCTGACCGCGCCGCCCGGTTCGAATTTGCGCGTAGCCGGCTTGCCGACGTCGTGCATCAAGGCTGCAAACCGCAGCACAAAGTCGGGACCCGGGACCGCACCGTCCAGACCCGTCTCCAGGTCCGCGGCCTGTTCCAGGACTTGCAGCGAGTGCTGGTACACGTCCTTGTGCCGGTGGTGCTCGTCGGATTCGAGGCGGAGGGCGGAAACTTCCGGGAGGACATACTCAGCCAGCCCCGTGTCCACCAGCAGGTCGATACCGACGCGGGGTTGCGCTCCATTGATGAGCTTGATGAGTTCGTCACGGACACGTTCTGCCGAGATGATCTTGATGCGATCAGCCATCTGGGACATGGCCAGCCGGACGTCGTCATGGACGGAGACTCCAAGCTGCGAGGCGAAACGGGCTGCCCGCATCATGCGCAGGGGATCGTCGGAGAAAGAGGCCTCGGGAGCTCCCGGCGTGGCAAGTTCGGACGCGTGCAGATCGCGGACCCCGCCGAAAGGATCAACCAGTTCCAGGCTGGGCAGCTTGAGTGCCATGGCGTTGATGGTGAAGTCGCGGCGAAGGAGGTCGTCCGTCAGGGAGTTTCCGAACGCCACTACCGGTTTGCGTGAATCGGCATCGTAGGCCTCGGCGCGGTACGTGGTGATTTCAATCTGGAAGCCGTCTTTGCGCATCCCGATGGTCCCGAAGGCGCGACCGATCTCCCAGAAGTTGTCCGCCCATTTCCTGATGACGGAGATGGTCTGGTCCGGTGTGGCGTCGGTGGTGAAATCGAGGTCCGGGGAGGTCCTGCCCAGGAAAAGGTCGCGCACGGGACCGCCTACCAGTGACAGTTCGAATCCGGCATCGACAAAGCGCTGCCCGAGATCGAGCACCACCGGGTCGATGGTGAAGTTAACAGAAGAGCTGTCCAGTACGTGCGCCATAGTCCCTTAAGCTTGGCAGATTTTTGGGCGGCGTTGGGCCACGGAAGGCAGCAAATACGCAGTGCTGCGGAACCGCTGTCTTTTGCAGTCCACCTTGCGGCCATGTCCCGGTCATCACTCGAGGGCAAGAGTCGTTAGAGTGGACTTCATGGCCAATCCCGTACCGAGCGCTCCCGGCAGGAGGACAAACGCACCGTTGCCGTCGGCAATCGGCGCGCACGTCGCGCCTGCCCCGCAGCACCCGGTCCAGGCCTCGCTTCCCACTGTCGAGGAAGTATCGGCGGGCGGCGTCGTGGTGGACACGTCCGACGGCGAACTCCGGGTTGCGATCATCGCCCGCCTTAACAGGGGTGGCCGGCTGGAGTGGTGCCTGCCCAAGGGGCACCCGGAAGGCCGCGAAAACAACGAGGAAGCTGCCGTTCGCGAGATCGCGGAGGAAACGGGCATCGAGGGAAGCATCCTGGCCCCGTTGGGAAGCATTGACTACTGGTTCACAGTCAGCGGCCACCGCGTGCACAAAACGGTCCACCATTTCCTCCTGCAGGCCACCGGCGGCGAGCTGACCATCGAGAACGATCCGGACCAGGAAGCAGTGGACGCTGCGTGGGTTCCCATCCAGGAATTGGCCCGGAAGCTCTCCTTCCCGAATGAACGCCGCATCGCCGATTTGGCACGGGAAGTGCTGCCGGAACACCTCTGAGCCGGGTACATGGGACGATAAAGGCGATGTCTGAAGCCAAAACAACCCAGTCCGTTCAATCCGGAGAAGCACGTTCCAGCGCCATCATGGCCGCGGGAACGTTGGTTTCCCGGTTCCTTGGCTTCGCTAAAACGTGGATGCTTGGTGCCGCCCTGGGCCTGGGTTCCACAGTTACTGACACCTTTATTAACGCGAACAACCTGCCCAACCTGATCTTCCTCCTGGTTGCCGGCGGCGTGTTCAACGCCGTCCTGGTGCCCCAGATCATCAAGGCGAGCAAGGCCGAGGACCGTGGAGCGGATTACCTCAGCCGGCTCCTGACCCTCGCAGTCCTGGTGCTCCTGGCCCTGACCGCGATCGTAACGTTGGCGGCACCGCTCGTCATCGACCTCACCACGCAGGACTACTCGGAGCAGCAGAAGGCCCTCGCGGTCACTTTCGCGTTCTGGTGCCTCCCACAGATCTTCTTCTACGGGCTATATGCCCTCCTTACCCAGGTCCTGAACGCCCACGGAGCGTTCGGGCCTGCCATGTGGGCTCCCATCCTGAACAACCTCGTGGCCATTGCGGGCCTGGGGATGTTCATCTGGATCCTTGGTGCCAACATCACCAATCCGCACACGCTGGATAACTGGGGACCGGTACAGACCTTCTTCGTGGCCGGTTTCTCCACTATCGGCGTGGTGGCCCAGACGGCCATCCTGCTCATACCGGTCCTGAGGCTGAAGCTGGGCCTCCGGCCGCGCTTCGGTTGGCGGGGCGTTGGACTGGGCCAGGCAGCGAAGCTGAGCGTGTGGACGCTGCTGACTGCCGCCGTCGGGCAGTTGGCGTTCCTTTATGTTATGAGGATCGCAACGATTCCCGGCGCCGAGCGGCTTCGGCTGAGCAACGCGGGGGAGACCACCGCGGCCTCCACTCTTCCCGGCAACGCGGTCCTCGAGGTCGCGAGCCAGTTGTATCTCCTGCCCCACTCGATCATTGCCCTCTCCTTGGCCACTGTCCTCTTTAACCGCATGACCCGTGCGTCCCAGGACGGCAACAAAGCAGAACTCCGCGACGCCCTGTCGCACGGCCTCCGGACCATGGCGGTCGCCACCGTGTTCGGTGCCTTGGCACTGTTCGCCCTCGCCGGCCCCTTGGGCATGTTCTTCTCCGGCGGTGAGCCACAGGACGGCGTCATGCTGGCGCAGACGTTGACCATCCTTGCCCTCAGCACGCCGTTCATGAGCGCCAACTTCATGATGTCCCGCGTCTTCTATGCCAACGAGGACGCCCGCACGCCCCTCTACGTTCAGTTGCTGCTGGCCGTGGTTTACGTGGTGGGCGCGTTCATCATCCAGTTCCTGCCGGTGGGACAGATCATTTACGCGATCGCCGTCCTCTATACCCTGGGCAACATCCTTTCCGTGGTGATCAGCGTGGTGTTCCTTCGCCGCTTACTGGGCCACCTCGACGGTCCACGCATCGCCAACTCGTATATCCGTATGGGCTACGCAGGCCTTGGCTCGGCCATTGCCGGGGCCCTGGCGCTGTGGTTGCTCGGCAGCTACCGCGCCGACGGATTCGCTTGGAGCAGCCGGCCCGCCGCCCTGGTGACGGTTGTCGTCGTCGGGCCTGTCATGTTGGTTGCCTACCTGCTGTTGCTGCGGGTTTTCCGCGTCACCGAACTTCGCGACCTGCTGCGACCGTTGCTCGGCCGCCTGGGCCGGGGCGTACCGGTCCCCGCCGGCGCCGCTGCTGAACCCACGACGGCGGCACGAGCCACGGTTTCGGACGACACCGGCCTGATTCCGCGCATCTCGGGCGAATTCGACGCCGCATCCTTCAGGGCCGGCCCGGCACTCGAGCCGGAACCCGCCGTCGAGCGCCACCCTGATGTGGTAGGCGCAGCCGAGTACATTCCGGACGAAGATGTGCCCAGTACGGCCATGGGCGGGAAGTTCCGTCCCCAGGTACCGCTGCCCGGACGCCGGACCTACCAGGGCGAGGCTGGACGGAATCCCTACTTCCCTGTGGAGGACAACAGGAAGAGGTAAAGCGGCGGCGCCAACGTGGGCGCAGGGCGGCTATCGGCTAGGCTAGAAACGAATATAGGTAGTTGCAAAAGCGGTTTTCCCGGCTCAGTGGGTGCCCGCCTGCAGGACCCGCAGCTCCCGGACAGCCTAGGAGGAACACGTGTCCCACCCGATCGACGTCGGATCAGTGCTTGGCGGCCGCTACAAGGTCACGGCCACCGTATTGACCTCGCATGACCAAGATCTGGTGCTCGACGGCGTGGACCAAGTCCTCAACCGTCCCGTGAGCATCCTTGTTGCCGGACCCGGAAATGCCGAGCAGGTAGCCCAGAGCGCCCGCGAAGTCGCCACGGGGGAGCGCCCGGGCCACGTCCAGATCCTGGACCTCGGAGTCAGCGACAACACCACGTACCTGATCACCAACCACAGCACCGCGCCGGACCTGCTTGACCTGGTGGTCGCCACCAACCCGCCGTACGTGGAACCGTTCTTCACGGAGGCCCTCGGCACCGAGATCTTCGGCCAGTCACGCACCTACGAGCCCGAAACATACGACGGCCTGTATGAGGATGACGAGCACGAAGCCGAGTACATCCAGTACGACAACGACGGCTACCCCATCCATAGCGAGAATGCTCCCGAGGCCCCCGCTGCGCCCGCGGGCAACGTGCCTCCCAAGCCCGAAGCGACACCTGCCGCGGGCAAGGGGTTCGGCGCCAAGATCGCTGCCGCGGCTGCAGGCGCCGGTGCGGCCGGTGCCGCTGCCGCCGCAGCCCTGAAAAACGCCGGTTCCAAGACGAACGACGCCGGTGCTGGCGCTGGCTCCTCGGGGTCGGACCTGCCGAGCGCACCGGCACAACCGCCCACCCAGGCTGTGTCCACCCCGCCGGCCGCACCGGTTTCTTCGCCGCAGCCCCCCACCCAGGCGGTATCCGCACAGCCGGCCGCTCCGACTCCTTCGCCGCAGCCATCCACGGAACCCAAGGTTTCGCTCTGGTCCCAGGAAGACTACGGCTTTAGCGGAGAAGCAGCTTCCGGTGGCTCCGGTTCGGGTTACGACCGTGCGGCCAGCAGTTTCCCGGCATCGGCGGCCGCGGCCGATGACTATGACGACGAGGTTTACGAGGACGAGGCGCCCCAGCGCGAACCCCGTTCCCTGCGCTGGCTGGTTGGCGGATTGCTCGCCGCCGTGCTGGTTGTGGGCCTGGTCCTCGCCGTCACCAACCTCGGCAGCCTGTTGCCCAGCTCCAAGCCAGCGGCTACCCAAGACACCACGGCACCACAGGCCTCCGGTTCCGAATCCGCCGAACCGACCCCATCGGAAACTGCGCCCCCGGCTGCTCCGCCGGCCATCCAGGAAATCACCCGCTTGGGTAACTTCGAATTCGCGGCGTCCTTCGACAAGGACCTCGTGAAGGCGTTCGACGGCAACGCAGCCAGCTATTGGTCGGATATGGAGTTCGCGACTCCCGACTGGGGCGGGCTTTCAGGTGAGATGCCGCTGGTAGTCAAGCTCAAGGAACCCGCAGAGGTTAAGTCCGTGGTCTTGAACCAGCTTGGTGGTTCTGGCGGCAGCATCAGCGTCTACACGAACGATCGTCCTGCCATGGACGGAGCCAAGCTGGTGGGCACCAACAGCTTCACCTCGCCGGAGCTGACCATGCCCCTGGCCGCTCCGGCGCAGACCCAGTACGTCATTGTGGTCATCAAGTCCCTGCCCAAGCTGGCAGCACCGAAGACCCGTTTCGGTTACGGACTCCGTTTGGCCGAGGTCACCATCCAGTAGCCCCAATCAACCAAGTAGCAGTAGAGGCCGTTTTGACTCGTCAGAACGGCCTCTACTGCTACTTACCTTGGCGTCACCGCTTCGATGCGGCACGCCTGCACCCGGTACCCTGAATAATGGTGGATTTCAGGGTGCTTCCCTGTCCCCACATTCCAACGGAATATTTGGAGCGTTACGGGGGTTGAGTCAGGTGGCTGCCCCGAAAGCCGCAGCATCGATCAAGGAAGAGGTTCACGCCACGTGAGCATTGCAGAAAACAGCGCATCGCAGGTGCGTGACGTCATCATCGTCGGCTCCGGCCCGGCCGGCTACACTGCCGCCGTTTACACCGCTCGCGCCAACATGAAGCCGCTGCTCATTGCTGGTTCCGTCACCGCTGGTGGCGAACTGATGAACACCACGGACGTGGAGAACTACCCCGGATTCCCCGAGGGCATCATGGGTCCTGACCTCATGGAAAACTTCGAGAAGCAAGCTGCCCGCTTCGGCACCGAAATCCTCTTCGAGGATGTCACCGAACTGGAGCTCGACGGCGACATCAAGACAGTCACCATCGGCACGGGGGAGAAGTTCCAGGCCAAGGCCATCATCCTTTCCACTGGTTCTGCCTACCGCGAGCTCGGCTTGGAGAACGAGAAGCGCCTCTCCGGCCACGGCGTCAGCTGGTGTGCAACCTGCGATGGTTTCTTCTTCAAGGACCAGGACATTGCCGTGATCGGTGGCGGGGACTCTGCCATGGAAGAGGCGCTGTTCCTCACCAAGTTCGCCAAGTCCGTTACCGTGGTGCACCGCCGCGACACCCTGAAGGCTTCCAAGATCATGGGTGACCGTGCCCAGGCCCACGAGAAGATCAATTTTGTCTGGAACACCGCCGTTGAGGACGTTCTGGGTGGCGACAAGGTCACGGGCCTGAAGCTCAAGAACCTTGTGGACGGCACTGAATCCGAACTCGACGTGACGGGCGTCTTCGTGGCCATTGGCAACGATCCCCGGACCGATCTGGTCAAGGGCAAGGTGGACCTCACCGCCGAAGGAACCATCGCCGTCGAGGGACGCAGCTCGCGTACCAATATCAAGGGCGTGTTTGCTGCTGGCGACGTCATCGACCCCACGTACCGCCAGGCCATCACAGCCTCGGGCTCCGGTTGTGTGGCGGCTCTCGACGTAGAGCACTACCTGGCCGACCTGCACTCCTAAGCTGCATCCAGCAACCATACGAAGGGAAAAGTTATGAGCAACGCCAAAGACGTAACTGACGCAAGCTTCAGCACGGATGTCCTGGCTTCCGAGAAGCCGGTCATCGTGGACTTCTGGGCAGAGTGGTGCGGTCCGTGCCGCAAGCTCGGTCCCATCCTCGACGAAATCTCGGTCGAGTACAGCGAAAAGGTGGACGTCGTTAAGCTGAACGTCGACGACAACCCCGCTATCGCAGCCCAGTACGGCATCACCTCCATCCCGGCTGTGTACCTCTTCAGCGGGGGAGAGGTGAAGAGCACCGTCATCGGCGCCAAGCCCAAGCAGTTCTTCGAAAAGGAGTTCTCGGACGTCCTGTCCTAGTTCCTGATTCACCGTCGGAAGCCGGCGGCTCCTGCCCCTTATGGGGACAAGGTAGCCGCCGGCTTCCGGCTTTTTCGGAAATGAATCCCTAGCGGTTGCTTTATTGGCAGTCCTTGGCCAGGGTACCCTGTACTTCGCCAGTCGAGAAAAATTTGGCGTGGCTTACCTGGAGTGGGCTCTTTGGGGCGGCAGGAGAGCACACTTTCTGTGACGGCTCGTAGATACGACACCGCAGTGCTGAGTGACCTCTTGAATTATCCGCCCGGGACCCGACGTTACGAAGAGGCGAGCTGCGGACCCGATCAACTCTTCGAGCACTCTTCGATGGACGCTGGCTGAACCAATCCACGACGTTCTGCCATGTTTCACGTGGAACGAGCGCGTAGCGAGCTTTCAGCTCAGCGGAGGTTGAAGCCACAGTTTCTGCGATCCACCCCGAAGAGGTGTGGAACCATATCCGACACAACAAGAGACCTCCTGGACGGGAGGCGGGCTTGCACTGATCGACCGACCCTTCTATCACGCCCGCCCGGTTCAGCTCCCGAATGCGACGCTGTGCCGACCTACTTCGCCGGCCGGCTTCTCCTTCTACTCTGCCCGTCCACATCGCGGTCCATGCAGTTCACCCTTGGCCACCGATCAGATTCCCAATTCGCCTATCAGACAGATTGTGTTCCACCCCAAGCGCCCTCCATCGGGCTTCCAGCTGCTGAACTGTGGCCGCTGCGCCCTTCGCCTACTTAGGTATTCGCTCTGATCCCAACCACCTGCACGTCTTTCGCACTGCCGTGAAACGCACTCACACATTCGCTTAAGGCACCTCTGCGTGCGGACTCGACGTAGCGATCGTTGATTCACGTGAAACAACGATCATCCACACAGCTGAGTACCTCCTCAGTGCCAACACCTCGGGGAGGGGCTCCTCCCGCGACGCAGCACTGGCTGCAGTGCCGAGAAAGCGCGAGTAGCCCCGGCAACACGGGCTCCAGTACCCAGAAGGTGGGAACAGCCCAGACGCAACACAGCAAGGTCAGCACCGCCCTACATCCAGCCGCTCATATCGCCATAGTTATCACTGAATCACCTTCATCGCAGCCGCTCCGTCGTTCTCGTAGACTCCCCAACACAACTGCTAACCTCATCGCGCGCGGCCTGCCTTCGAAAGGTCCGCGATCGCCGCGGTAGACCTTCATCGGTATGACCCCGGATTAGATTGAGCAACGTCTTCAATGCAATCACGACTCTTATGCGGGACAGTGCGGCTGCCTGTCTGGATACCAAAAGCATGAGGTCTGCGGAGGAGCGGCACCCGGACCATCGCCCGACCCAGATCCCTGTCCGATCAATCCGCCAGATTCAAACTGTTGGTGCTCACTCGGCCGGCGGATGACGCAGCCCTGGGACCCCAGCGGGCAGAGAAGCCGATCCTCCGGTTCCTGACGCGCCTTTGAACACCAACAGCCGACCTGGTTACCCTGGCCCTGGCCCTGGAGGCGCATCCGGCGCCCACAGCCGACTTCCCGCCCCGACGCACGTTGGGCCACCGACAGGGACCTGGCGACCCTGGCCCTGGCCCTGAAGACGCATCCGGCGCCCAAAAGCCGATCCTCCGGGCCTGAGGCACACCCCATTAGCCGCCAACTTCGCCGTTCCGCTGATTCAACTGGTTAGGAGAAACCCACACAGCACCTCGACCACCCCGCGTACGGCTGGCTTTCCACGTCACGACACCGAAAGGCCTCTAAGAGCCAGTCAAATATCGCCATGGAAGCCTGGACGACACCGCCGGCGAACACACAAGGCGACAAGGCCACGACAAAGCTCCAGAACTTTGTCAGGCGATCTCAACGCTACAAGACGTGGATAACGACACGGCCAGTCGGCAACATGACATCGGAAGGGTGCCGTTGGGCACGTAAGCCGCCTTCCCGGCCGAAACTCACGCTAGAACGACCCCAGCCTGGAAGGGGCCGCATAGGGGTTTCCTAGGCCGCCCACAAACGCGATCACATGGACCCATTGGCTCTATTCGGGGCTCCGTATCGCCTGGGAGACTGCGTCTGCTGCTCCCGGAGTTCCATACGGAATCCAGTGGATCAATGCTGAGGGCATGTCGTCTGATAGGACCTCTCTATGTCCAGCCCGGGCCCACGGATGTAACTGCTCCCGCGCCTCCCCACCGCTCGTCACCGCTCGTCACCGCTCGCTCGGATGTAACTACACCCGCGCCTCCGCACCTCTACCCACTGCTACCCACTGCTACCCACAGCATCCCGCGGTCCTGCTCGGTCCTGCTCGGTCCCTTCTTGGGTTTTGATTGGCCCTGCAGGCTGTAGGCCCTCCACGCTCCACATGCGGACGCAGATAGTTGCTGGTCAGTTCCGCAGACTTGCCCAAGAGAACCGGGGCGCCCTCTTCGACACTGCAAAGAGCAGCCCTTCCGACCGTAGTAGCCTGGCAACCTTCGATGGAACTCGGAGTCAGAGCAGAACTTGTTTCACGTGAAACATAGGTCCAGCTCCCTAAAAGTAGTCACAACTCCGGGTTGCCGCCGGACGGCTCCTTCCGCATCGATGGTTTCAAAGGTCGGGCATCCTAACGAGCGGACCAGGCTTCGGACTCACCGCTGGATGATAAAGGGGCCGATGTTTCACGTGAAACAGCAACGACGACCATGGGCACGAAGGCAGCGTCCTCGCCAACTCAGGGTACAAGGCAGCGTCACGCACCTAGAAGGCAAGCTTTCGACTGTAAAACTTGGGCGCCTACGCCTAAGGTTCGCAACGAGGAAGGGCGCATGGATCACGGCATGCCACCAGCAGCATCATCTCGGCCAATCAGCGTTACTCCCTGGCGCCCGACCCTTCGCGAAGAGACATCCGATGAAACGACCCTCTGCGTCAGTCTCGGACCCTGTTGGCTAGTCTTAGCTCTTAGTGCATTCAAGATCGACTTCGCAGTTCCGTCCTGCGCCCCAGATACAGTTGGGGGCAGGAGGGACTTGCTGGACGTGCGGGCACGCTAGAGGCTATAGGCGGAGCCCCCGATTGCGCCATGCCCGATAGTGTGACCACAAAACTCTGACTAAGGAAGCCCATCGATGAGCCGGCTGCATCGGACCGTGCACGCAGCCCGGACCTCACACACCGCGCGACTTATTCACAAAGTTATCCACAGGTTTATCCACTGCCGTCCACACCCATCGTCGTCGACCTTCTGCAAGGGAATCGAGTGCACGAAAGCTTGGTAGTCCCGCCGAGTTGTCGACATGCATGAACTGTGGCTGAGTCCACCGAGGCACGCCCGCCAGAATCTACAAAAATCAACGAATTCTCCGGCGATATGACAATAATCTCACCATACCGCGTCGGACTGCCGGCCCTTACCTCAGGAGTTGCTCGTGTGGTGCCAAGATGGGCCCAAACGGAGCTCAGACCCAGCCTCAGAAGAACGATCAACTCTCCCGAGACCCCACGCGTTATCCCCAAAGTTATCCACAGGGATATCCACCGGGTTTTCCACTCTCAACATCTGGATTCACAGGCGGGGAGTGAGCGATCGAATCTGCCAGGATCCCGAGTCGGCACCATGTTTCACGTGAAACAGACAACGCAGCTTGGGCGTCTGATCGGCCTCGACGGCATTGCTTCGGAATGAGTAGCTTCGAACGTAGCCAGTTCGCAGTCGATCACACGGCCCAAAGACTTAGGTGTTTCCTTGGACCCTGCCGAACGGACGAACTCCGAAACGTACAACATCAGATCTCTTTCGAATCACCCCGATCCAGAACTGGGTACCCAGGAGTCATCGTATTATTGACTTTGGGATGAGAGAGCGCGAGCGTCCACGTTCATGCACCTCGTCAATCCGTTGGTCGTCAAGGCATAGTCGCCTGCAGGCACCATCGGCACCTACGACTGCTGTTCCGCTTTCAATCCGACCAAGCCGAGGAGGCGCGATGAGGAGGCCCGGTTGGGTCGTGGTCGATCAAGGCCCACGGTACGCTGTCACCAAAGTTCACCGGCGGTCCTGAGCACGCCGTGGAAGAGAACACCCGCTGTGTTCTCATGGATGCGCGGGCCTTAAGCGACGTAGGACTCGGACCTTCGTGTCCACAGCCCAGTCAGCGAGTCGGCGCCACGATCTGAACAGCACGGTCGGACGCAGAGGGAGGAGTAGTCCGCGTCCTACGCAATCGGGGGACATACGCTGGGAAGTGCGCCGCGTGGGAGCGGAGCCGATTACTGCCGCGCGCATAGATGGTGAATAGACGCCCCCGTAACCACTTAAAAGACTACGCCCGGCCATCGAGTGAAGTTTGTACCCACGTGTACCGGCCATGGCCTGGCCCGGCATGAGAGGGCACTGTGTGTGCACAGCACTCCCGGTACGGTCATGCGAGCGGACAATGTCACTAACCACTCCCGCACAACAACCGATCGTGTAACCGAACAATCCCGAAAGCTGCTCAGGCGCGAATCAAGGCAGTGGACTGGCCTTCGTGGAATAGCATTCTGCTATGAGCCGCCGCCTCTGTCTGAAGAATGCAGGGTACGAGGTGCAGGGTACGAAGGTACGAGGTTTGGGCTGCGGAGTGCGCCTGAGCGCACCCGAGTTCGTTGCACTCTCGTGCCTGGACCCTTATGCACCCTTGTCATGCAAGAGTGCTGCAACCAGCCGCAGGAGAGCTCTGGCAGTGTGCGCGCTCATTGGTCACGTCGTAGCTGGTCCTGGTGCTCGCAGTCATGAGTACGTACGCCACGTGCCTCAGTCTTAGTTGGAAGTCATGTTCACAGTCATGAGTACGCCACAGTGCCCCTGTCTCAGCTTGGGGACACCGCTGCGGCGCAATCTCCGCACTACCGTCGACCATAACCGGGCGTATCGGAACCCGTGGCGCAGCGGGAAACAGGGGAGGGTCCATTATCTCTGTCTCACGTTAAAGCCGACTCTCCTGACTGAGGCTGCTCAACTCAAACAACTTCGTCAGCCATACGCGAAGGCCAACAGGTTCTGCGAAGATCGATACAGGACCCTGGAGCATGACTGTTGTGATCGCGACGGCCAGCGGCAACGAGCACCCTTTGTATGTTGGGCATACGTCGATAGACCAGGAAACCAGGCGAGATGCACGACGACCCGTCACTCGACTGCGACCAACTCAAGCTGAACCGGTATGGTTCGCACCTTTTCCACCTATGCGACCCTTTACTCCTTGCGTGCACTCCACCCAGTCGGCTTCACATCCGCAGTGGATCGCACCATTGATACTTGGGCTCGTAGAGTGTTCCACACAGATTCTGAAGCGGGGGCCGCATCGACGCTCCTTTGAGTCCTCACTGATACCTCATCACCAACCAGAATAATTCGAGGTTGGTGTCCCCAGCCTGCTTCCTAAAGTTGCGGGGGAGTTGCTCTTCCGCCTCAAAACCCAGTCGATCGAAAGGCGTTTCACGTGAAACAGTGCTGCAGCCAAGCGGCGAGCGTCCGAACCAGCGCATTGCCGCCCTCTACCGTCAGATGCAACTTCGTCGCACGAACACTCCGAATACGGGAGGATTGAGGAATTCCACTCCCCAAGGGCTTTGGCGCTTCGTACAACGCTCAGCTTCGACCACGATGTTCTGCCATCATGCACCATGTTTCACGTGAAACGCCACGCCTTCGAGCCACGGTGAGTGCGTTCAGCTGCGTCCGACTCTGTTTCAAGAACCCTAGGAAGGCGACATTCAAACGGGCCTCTGCCGTCGCACAACGACCCAAGGCACCGTCACGGCAATTCCCGACGAACCCGTCTATCCGAGATGAATTGGGATGGCACTCAACGCTGCGTCGTTAGGTGCCTCAGCCAGCCAGATCTGAAATCTTCAGGAATTCATACAACATTGCATTCCCTGGGGCCGCTCGAGATCAACATTCATTGTCACGTGAAACTAGGCATCAACAGTCACAAGGAGAGCACATGCAGAGGCTTACCCTCCAGGGCCTGCGTTCTGACCGGGCAGAGCCAAAGCCCGCCCTGAGGGGCACAGAACGCTCGGTGGACTCAATGCTTGATAACAAGGCCATCAGCACGTCAAGTCTCCATGCGCATGGTGCGGCCGACATGGAGCAGCCACGCTCTATCTAGAGGCCAGTGTCGCCCCATGTCGAGTGAATCCGCCCAAAGTCGCCCTGTTTCACGTGAAACATTCGTCCTCCGCTGCAACAAGGGCTGTGGATGCACATCCCTGAGCCACGCCGGACTCCAAAGCATCCCGTAGCAGCACCTCTAGGACGGCGACACTGAACAATGAGCCCGCCTGCCGCGAGGTAGGCACTGAATCCGTCGGGAGCGAGCACCTCCTAGCAACGCGCGAGTGGCAGAAAACGAGGGTATTCACGGCACACCAGTCCACTCACGAAAGAACGAGCACTACGGTAGCAACCGTAGCCCGTACGCTCCAGGCCTCAGTGTCCTGTTCTGGGCTGTCAGCGGCGGAAGGGCAGAGTTGCATTCCAACAAAATGCCCCGTGCGCTCGAAAGCTTCCCAGAAGTGGCACATGCCTGCTGAGCGGTGAGTGGGGAACGAACCCGGGAATGCCCCGTGCGCTCGAAAGCTTCCCAGGAGTGGCACATGCCTTGAACGGCGCGTGGGGAACCGCACCCGTGAATGCCCCGCCGCCCGCATGGCTTCCCCGGGAGGAGCAAATGCTTACCCAGCGGTTAGTGCGACAACAGAACCACAAATACTCTATGCTGCCCCGCACCAGCTCTCGGAGACGACCGAATGTCCGCTAAGCCGGGTAAGGAACCGAATCCGTAGATACCCGTCCCCCGCACGGTGGGGCGTCGAGACGCCGAGAGGCCTGCTCAGCGGCCGCTCCGCGAGCAAGAGCTGACCTGGCGGCCCTCTCGGATGGGCACCACGGCATCCTACGAATAGCCAAACTAAGGCGGAGACAAGACATAGCTACACCGGCTAAACCCACGTTCAGAACGCGAGATCTTCCAGGCACGCGGTAACGCGCCTCCACTCACGTCACCCAACAATAATGGGGCCCACTTCGCAGGAAGTGAACCCCATTCGAATTGAATGAAGGAGAACTAGCCCTCAGCTCCGGGACTAAGGACATCCATGATGCGGTTGAGGTCCTCGACGCTGGCAAACTCGATGCTCACGCGTCCCTTGCGGGCTCCGAGGGTGATCTTCACATTGGTATCCAGACGATCGGACAACGACGATGCCAAGTAGTCCAAGCGCTCGTGACGGGCATTGGGCTTGGGGATGCTGTTCTTAGGCGGCGTCGTGGGGTCCTGGTACAGGGCCACAGCCTCCTCGGTAGCCCGTACGGACATGCCTTCAGCCACGATCTTCTGTGCCAAGCGCTCCATGGCGGCAGCATCGGGCAGTGACAGCAGGGCACGAGCGTGTCCTGCTGAGAGAACGTTGGCAGCTACACGCCGCTGGACCAGCGGTGGAAGCTTCAGCAGCCGGAGCGTGTTGGAAACCTGCGGACGGGAACGTCCAATACGATCCGCGAGCTGCTCATGCGTGGTGCCGAAATCCTCAAGGAGCTGCTGGTAGGCGGCTGCCTCTTCCAACGGGTTCAGTTGGCTGCGGTGAAGGTTCTCAAGCAGGGCGTCCCTGAGGAGGTCGTCATCCGTGGTGTCGCGGACGATCGCAGGGATCGTATCGAGGCCGGCGGCCTGAACTGCCCTCCAACGACGCTCGCCCATGACAAGCTCGTACGGTTCTCCACCCTTTTCAGTTGAAGTACGTACAACAATTGGCTGGAGGACGCCGATTTCCCTGACCGAGTGCACCAGTTCCGCCATGTCTTCTTCGTCGAAGACAGTACGCGGTTGCTTGCGGTTGGGGTGGATGTCCGTAACGGGAATTTCGGCAAACCTGGCGCCGGGGACCTCCACCAATTCGACGTCCGACGCTGAAGGTACTGGTGCACCCGCAGCAGCAGCCGGTGAGGAGGCCGACGTCGTACGCTCTTCGGAAGGGGCCTTCGCAGAGGTGGCAGCGGAACGCTTGGCAGCCGGAGCCTTGGCGGCAAGCGCTTTCGCCGCGGTCTTGGCAGGAGCCTTTTCCGTGGAAGTCGAACGTGCACCACTCGCGGTCCTGGAACCTGAGTCCTTGGACTCGGAAGGTGACTCTACGACTGGAGCATCCGCGGTGGCTGCCTCGGTAACCGATTCGGCCGCTTTGCGTGCGTCGGGGAAGAACAAATCCACCGGACGCGAAGGCGACGCGCCATTGCCTGCGGACCCTGCGGCGGCGGAGCTGGGGATGAGAGCCCCAAGACCCCTGCCCAGGCCTCTTCGCTTTTCGCTCATTGATTCATCCCTCCGATGGATAGCCGAGCGCGGGGCGACTCAGGCTGTTGCAGTGTTTCAAGAATTCTAGCGTTCAGCGATTTCAGCAGCGGCTTCCATGTAGGACAACGCGCCGCTCGATGAGGGATCATACGTCATGACAGTTTGCTGATAGCTGGGCGCTTCGGAGATACGCACCGAACGCGGCACCACGGCACTCAGAACTTGCTGGGGGAAGTGTTGACGGACCTCCGAAGCCACCTGGGCCGCGAGGTTGGTCCGACCGTCGTACATCGTCAGGAGAATGGTCGAAACCTCCAGGTCCGCATTGAGGTGCTTCTGGATCATTTCGATGTTCTTGAGAAGTTGGCTGAGCCCTTCCAGCGCGTAGTACTCGCACTGAATGGGAATCAGCACCTCACTGGCGGCGCAGAAAGCGTTGACGGTCAGGAGGCCGAGGCTCGGCGGGCAGTCGATGAAGATATAGTCGAGCCGGCCCTCACCGTTCTTTTCGCGCTCCTTGGCGTAGACGTCGATCGCCCGGCGCAGCCGCTGTTCGCGGGCAACGAGGGACACGAGTTCAATCTCGGCGCCAGCCAGGTGAATGGTTGCCGGCGCGCAGAAAAGGTTGGGGATATCCGGGCACGGCGCAACAACATCGTTCAAAGGAAGGTCGTTGATCAGGACGTCGTAGATGCTGTCCACATCTGCGTGATGCTCGATGCCGAGCGCGGTGGAGGCGTTGCCCTGTGGGTCAATGTCGATAACGAGTACGTTGAGCCCCGCGGACGCCAGCGCGGCCGCGATGTTGACAGTGGTGGTGGTCTTACCAACACCACCCTTCTGGTTGGACACTGTGAAGATTCGTGTCTTTTCAGGCCTTGGCAGCTGGCGGCCGATCAGCCGCTCACGACGCCGGGTCTCGTGCGCGAGCTCGCGGGCAATGGGGCTTGAATCGTCCATGGAGTCCATGAGGTTAGGCCCATCGTCGGTAAGGGTTTCACGTGAAACGGCGTTTTCAACCGATTCGGTACGCACAATCGCGGACTGCAGAGATGCGGAGGGTGTGGCCATGGACCGCGCAGACCCCAAAGACATAAAGGGGGGGATCCGCTGCGTGGAGGTTTCGCTACTGCCCACTGGTCACACTCTCACTCTCATTCGGCGTTTGCTGCCGTTCTCTAGCCTAACCGCTCCGCCGCCGACACGCGGGAAACCAAACCCTGCCTACGCCGTCTTTCCGGGCTTGTTGACGATGATCCTCACCACGGTGGTGGGTTCCTCCAATAGCTCCTGTCCGCAAACCACAACGGACGTTTCAACGCCGCCGAGCTTACGAATGACCTTCCTGGCCTTCTCGATTTCGTCCGCCGCGCTCCGACCCTTGATGGCAACTACCTCACCCTTGCCGTTGAGCAGCGGGATGGTCAGTCCAGCCAGGTTGGTCAGCGCCGAGACCGCGCGGGCGGTCACTACGTCGGCGTCGACGAGACCTACGGCCAGTTCCGCACGCGTCCGCATGACGGTCACATTATCCAGTCCGAGGTCGTCCACCACTTCCTGAAGCCAGATCACCCGGCGTTCAAGCGGCTCGATAAGAGTCAGTTCCAGGTCGGGACGAGCAATCGCCAGGCACAGGCCCGGCAGTCCGGCACCGGATCCGACATCGGCCACATGCTTGTCCTTGGCAATGGCGGATTCGATGACGGCACAGTTCAGGACATGCCGGCCCCACAAACGGGGAACCTCCCGGGGACCTATCAGTCCGCGTTCAATGCCGGACGTTGCCAGGTGCTCCACATAGCGCTTGGCGAGATCCAAGCGTGCCCCGAAAATCTTCTCAGCTGCCTGCAGTTCAGTTGCGGAAATCTCAACCATGAGCCGCTAGTCAGCCGAAACCACGATGTGCCGGCCTGCGCCTTCACCCTCGGATTCAGAAACAAAACCAAGATCGGCCACGGCGTCGTGAACAATCTTGCGTTCGTAGGCGCTCATCGGTTCGAGGGCAACCGTTCCGCTGTTGGCTTTGACCTTGGCCACGGCATCCTCGGCGATCTGCTGGAGAACACCGGCACGGTCCTTGCGGTAGCCGTTGATGTCCAGCACCAGGCGGGAGCGGTTCTCCGTTGCAGAAAGAACGGAAAGCCGGGCCAGTTCCTGAAGTGCTTCAAGGACCTCGCCATCGCGGCCTACCAGGCTCTCCAAAGCTTCGGACTCGTCCTCAGCAGCAATTGAGATGTAGGTACGCCCATTGCGGACCTCAATGTCGATATCCCCGTCGATGTCTGCGATATCAAGGAGCTCTTCGAGGTAATCGGCGGCAATGTCGCCTTCCTCTTCCAGGCGGCTAGCCGTCTTGGACAGCGTCTCTTCCTGGGCGTCGTCCTGGTCTTCAGTCACGGCGGCAGTTACTTCCTCGGTGCTCTCAGCAGACATTACTTCTTCTTCCTGTTCTTACGTTGCGGCTGGACGCGCTGCGCCCTGACTTCAGCAGCAGCGGCGGCAGCGGCAGCCTCGGCGTCGTCAATTTTCTTGCCACCCAGCAGCGGCGGCAGGCCCTTGGCGGCCCGACGCTCCTCGAGCGCCTTGGCGGCCGGGGAACCCGGAGTGGGCATGCGGCGGATGACGAAGAACTGCTGACCCATGGTCCAGAGGTTGGTGGTGGTCCAGTAGATGAGGACACCGATCGGGAAGTTGATGCCACCAATACCGAACACGAGCGGCAGGATGTAGAGCATCATCTTCTGCTGGCGCATGAACGGGCTGGCGAGGGCTTCCTCGGACATGTTCTTGGCCATGATCTGCTTCTGCGTGATGAACTGCGAGGCAGTCATGGCGAGGATCATGATGATGGAGAGAACCCAGACAGCTACCTCGTTACCACCGGCACCACCGTGCAGCAGCGAAGCCGACAAGGGCGCACCGAAGATGCTCGACTGATCGAACTGCACAACCTGCTCGTGGCTCATGGCGCCAACGCCGGATCCAGCCTTGGCGTTGTTCGAAATGCCGGACAGCACCTGGAACAGCGCAAAGAAGAACGGCATCTGGATCAGCATCGGCAAGCAGGCCGAGAACGGGTTGGTGCCGTGCTTCTTGTACAGCGCCATCTGCTCCTGCGCCATGGCCTGGCGGGACAGCTGATCGGTCTTGCCTTTGTACTTGGTCTGCAGCTTCTTCAGGTCAGGCTGCAGGAGCTGCATGCCTCGCTGGGCCTTGATCTGCTTGACGAAGACCGGAATCAGGGCAGCGCGGATCACCAGCACCAGGCCGATGATGGACAAGGTCCACGTCCAGCCGTTCGCGGCGGGAAGGCCAATGAAGCTCAGTCCCTCGTGGAAGCCAACCATGATGATTGACACCAACCACTTGAACGGAAACATGATTGTTTCAAAGAAGTCCATACGATATCCCTATTCGTCAGGCCGCAGGGCGGCCTTCTTCATCAGCCTGAGCAGCCAGGAACTGGTCCGGGTTGTTCAGTACAACAATTGTGGGCGTCCGGCCTTCAGGCCAATGACGATGCCCGGCGGGGACGTGGTCCACACCGCCGGCATTCCAGGGGTGGCATTTGGCGAGCCTTCTGGCTGCAAGCCAAGTGCCCTTGACGGCGCCATGCACCGTGACAGCCTCGAGCGCATACGCCGAGCAGGACGGAAAAAATCGGCAAACCTGGCCGTACAGGGGCGAGACCACTTTGCGGTAGGCCTTCAACAGGAGGATCAACACGTTCCTGGGCAGGTCCCACACGAACCTGCCGATTCCGGCGAGCCAGCTTTGGGAGGGAACCTCGTCAGCGGGGTCACCAAAGGAAGGAACGACGGCGGCACTATGGTTATGCACGCGGTGTCCCTTCCGTAGTGGTGCCGTTGCTGTCCGGCGAAGTGTTGCGCGGAGCTGAGCCACCCAGTCGCTTCGTCGTCACTGCCAATGCGGCGTTGTAGTCCGCGAGCAATTGATCCCAACTGGCTGATGCAGCTGCAGGCAATGCGCGAACTACCACCGCCAGGCCCGTTTCATGCTGTTGCAAAGACAACGCGCCTGCTTCTCTCAGTCTCCTCTTAACGAGGTTCCTGGTCACGGCGTTCCCGACGGCTTTGGAGACAATGAAGCCGATTCGACTCGGCTCCGCGGCCCCGATAGGAGCCGTATATAACACTAAGTTCCGGCGTCCATTGCGGACGCCGGAACGTACAGTTGTTGAAAAGTCGGTAGACGTCCGGAGACGGTTTGGGGTGGCTAGCACCGACGAACCCCCGAAAGGACCCTGACCGACAAGTCAGTTATTTAGGCCGACAGCTCGACGCGGCCCTTGCCGCGACGGGCAGCCAGGATGGCGCGGCCGGCACGGGTACGCATACGAAGGCGGAAGCCGTGCTTCTTGGCCCGACGGCGGTTATTCGGCTGAAAAGTCCGCTTGCTCACGTTAGTTACTCCAGTGGATCAAAGGTGCGCCCACCCGATCAAAAGGGGAAGAACTGGCCGACGCTAAGTTTTGTATGTGCCTGCCGCCGTTGCCTCCCGCACGGTAAACGTACAGGGGTGCAACTGATCGCAAAAGCGGACACAAAGGACTTCACAACGTTAGGGCAAAAAGGGACCCCCAGTCAAACCGGGAGCCACCCGGGAAGCTGTCCACAACTGTGGCAAACCATGGGAACAAGCCTGTGGATGAAGTGGCTCACAACGCCCGATCCAGAACAACAACGGTGTAATTATCCACAAGCAACTTCCCAGCTATCTTCTGGGGAAATCATCCCCTAGAGTGGCTCAGTAGCCCATTGTCCACCCGCTGTGCATAAGTCTGTGGATTAATCCCCGGAACCGCCGCATGTCGGAGGCTTTTCGGCTGCCAGCAACGCCGGCAAGCAAGCATTTAGGAACACATTGATGACAGTAGACGAAGCCAACCACGCCAATACTGTCGGAAGTTCCTGGCGCAGGGTGCTGAGCCTCCTGGAACAAGACGACCGGGTTTCACCCCGTCAGCGCGGTTTCGTCATCCTCGCCCAGGCACAGGGCCTCATCGGTTCCACGCTCCTGGTTGCCGTGCCCAATGAGCTCACGAGGGAAGTCCTGCAAACCCAGGTCAAGGATGCTTTAGACGATGCACTCCGCAGCGTCTTTTCCGACGACATCCGCTGCGCCATCGACGTGGACACCGATCTGGTGCCCGTCCACGCGGAGCCGGAACCCGTCGTCGAGCTTTCCGCTGCCCCGGACCTGGCCATGGAACCGAAGCCGCAGCCCACGCCGCCCAGCACTTCGCACGAGTTTGGCCGACTGAACCCGAAGTACATTTTCGACACCTTCGTGATCGGTTCCTCCAACCGCTTCGCCCACGCTGCGGCCGTGGCCGTAGCCGAGGCGCCGGCCAAGGCCTATAACCCGTTGTTCATCTATGGCGACTCCGGGCTGGGCAAGACCCACCTCCTGCACGCCATTGGCCATTACGCCCGGCGCCTCTACAGCGGTATCCGCGTCCGCTACGTGAACTCCGAAGAATTCACCAACGACTTCATCAACTCCATCCGCGACGACGAGGGCACCAGCTTCAAGACCACGTACCGCAACGTGGACGTGCTGCTGATCGACGACATCCAGTTCCTGGCGGGCAAGGACCGGACCCAGGAAGAGTTCTTCCACACGTTCAACGCCCTGCACAACGCCAACAAGCAGGTTGTCATCACCTCTGACCAGCCGCCCAAGATGCTTGCCGGCTTCGAGGACCGCATGACCTCGCGATTCGAGTGGGGGCTCCTGACGGACATCCAGCCGCCCGAACTTGAAACGCGCATCGCCATCCTCCGCAAGAAGGGCCTCAGCGAAGGCCTGTCTGCCCCGGACGATGCTTTGGAGTACATCGCCTCGAAGATTTCCAGCAACATCCGCGAACTCGAGGGCGCCCTCATCCGGGTCACGGCGTTCGCCAGCTTGAACCGCCAGCCCGTGGACGTGGCCCTCGCGGAGATGGTCCTCAAGGACCTGATCACCGACGACGGCGCCCAGGAGATCACGGCAAAGCAGATCCTCGACCAGACCGCGGACTACTTCAAGCTCAGCATGGAAGAACTCTGCAGCAAGTCCCGTACGCGCACCCTGGTGACCGCCCGTCAGATCGCGATGTACCTCTGCCGGGAACTGACGGACATGTCCCTGCCGAAGATCGGGCAGGAGCTGGGCGGCCGCGACCACACCACGGTCATCCACGCCGATCGGAAGATCCGCGAGCTGATGGCTGAGCGGCGTGTGATTTACAACCAGGTCACCGAGCTCACTAACCGCATCAAGCAACAGCAGCGGGACTCCTGAATCCACATCACACCGCGCACTACATACCTTATTAACAGGTGCATGTGGATAACCCTGTGGATTGTTAAGGGGACAAGCGCGGTTAATGGGCTTAAAACCCTTAAGCCGTCTGTGGATCGTTAAAAAGTGGCTCTGAAGTTGTCCCCATCCACACCCTGTTTAAAACCCAGTTAACGCACACTCCGTGAACAGGGCTTAACCGCGGAACTGCGCGGCAGGAAGCACTTATCCACAGTTTCCACAGCAGTTATTAACACTACGAATCCCAAAAAATCGAAATCCCTCAAATAACAATCTCCCTCTCCCGCACACCGTCTGCCCCAGGGACAGGACCAACGGACAGCCGAGGCTGTCCACATAGGACGAGTCCGGGCAAACGGGGATGGGTTAATCCCAGATGTTCCGGCTAAGCTGTCAGCAGCGCTCCCATCCCTGGGTATGTTTTGTAGTTCGTTAAGCGCGGACCATGCAGCTCCCGGTGCCGGAACGCGGATTTTTGGTGGGTTCCAGGCAGGAATCCGCAGCTACTACTTGGCAGCAGCAATGAAAGGCGGCACCCCTCCGTGAAGTTCAGAGTCGACCGCGACGTCCTGGCAGAAGCCGTTACGTGGACCGCGCGGTCGTTGTCTCCGCGGCCGCCCGTACCTGTGCTTTCCGGCCTCCTCCTCAAAGCCGAGGCTGGAACCGTAAGCCTTTCGAGCTTCGACTACGAGACGTCGGCACGTCTGGAAATTCCCGCCGACATCACCACCGAGGGCACCATCCTCGTCTCCGGACGACTCCTGGCAGATATTTGCCGAAGCTTGCCTTCCGCTCCCGTGGAAGTTGAAACCGATGGCAGCAAAGTCACACTCACGTGCCGTCGAAGCAGCTTCCATCTGGCAACCATGCCCGAATCCGAGTACCCCGCCTTGCCCGCCTTGCCGGCCATCAGTGGCACGCTTCCCGGCGATTCGTTCGCCCAAGCTGTTTCCCAGGTGATCATTGCTGCCAGCAAGGACGACACCCTCCCCATCCTTACCGGTGTCCGCATGGAGATCGAAGATGACATGATCACCCTCCTCGCAACGGACAGGTATCGCCTGGCGATGCGCGAAGTTCCGTGGAAGCCCGTCACTCCAGGCATTTCCACCAGTGCGCTGGTCAAGTCCAAGACCCTCAACGAGGTTGCAAAGACCCTTGGCGGAAGTGGTGACATCAACGTCGCCCTTGCCGATGACGACAGCCGCCTCATCGGCTTCGAAAGCGGCGGACGCACCACCACTTCGTTGCTGGTGGATGGGGACTACCCAAAGATCCGGTCACTTTTCCCGGACTCCACGCCCATTCACGCAACCGTCCAGACCCAGGAACTGGTTGAAGCCGTTCGCCGTGTGTCACTCGTGGCCGAACGCAACACTCCTGTTCGCCTCGCCTTCAGCCAGGGGCTGCTCAACCTCGACGCAGGCACCGGCGAAGATGCCCAGGCTTCGGAAGAACTCGAAGCCCAGCTTTCCGGCGATGACATCACCGTTGCCTTCAACCCGCATTACCTGGTGGAGGGTTTGAGCGTCATTGAGACCAAGTTTGTCCGGTTCTCGTTCACGTCAGCTCCCAAGCCGGCCATGATCACGGCCCAGGCCGAAGCTGACGGCGAAGACCAGGACGACTACCGCTATCTGGTAATGCCGGTCCGCCTGCCGAACTAACCGCCGATCGTTGATGGTCCACTACCCGGATCGCCAACGAATGACGCGGCCTGCAACTTTCCCGCCACCCTCCGCAGAAAAGAGTCACACTGTGCACATTGGACTGATCGGTCTTGGAAAAATGGGTTTCAATATGCGTGAGCGCATGCGGAACGGTGGCATTGAGGTAACTGGTTTCGACCGCAATCCGGACGTCACCGACGTTGCAACGGTCGATGACCTTATCGCCGCCCTGCCCACACCAAGGCTCGTCTGGGTCATGGTTCCTTCCGGTGCCATCACCGATGCCGTCGTCACGGAACTCGGCGGGAAGCTCAGCCCCGGTGACATGGTGATCGACGGCGGCAACTCGCGCTTCACCGAAGACCAGAAGCACGCCGCAGCCTTGGCCGAGAAGGGCATCCGCTTCGCAGACTGCGGTGTTTCCGGCGGCGTGTGGGGCCTGCAGAACGGCTACGGACTCATGGCCGGCGGCTCCGAGGAAGACATTGAGCTGGCCATGCCGGTGTTCGATGCACTCCGCCCGGAAGGCGACCGCGCGGACAGCTTCGTCCACGTCGGCGGAGTCGGCGCCGGCCACTACGCCAAGATGGTCCACAACGGAATCGAATATGGCCTGATGCAGGCGTACGCCGAAGGCTACGAACTGCTGGCTGCCAAGGACATCGTGAAGGACTTGCCCGGGACGTTCCGGGCGTGGCAGAAGGGAACCGTAGTCCGTTCCTGGCTCCTGGACCTCATGGTCAAGGCCCTCGACGAAGATCCGGGTCTGGCCTCGATCGACGACTACGTGGAAGATTCCGGTGAGGGCCGCTGGACGGTTGAGGAAGCAATCGCCAATGCCGTCCCGGCGCCCGCCATCACGGCCGCATTGTTCGCCCGCTTCGCTTCCCGCGAGGACACTTCGCCTGCCATGAAAATGGTTTCCGCGTTGCGCCACCAGTTCGGCGGACACGCTACCCGCCCGGCCAACTAAGGCCGCAGGAGTCCAGCAAACGGCGTGTACCTCGAACATCTCTCGCTGACCGACTTCCGGAGCTACGCCCAGGTTGACCTGAAGCTTGGCCCAGGCGTTACTGTCCTGGTGGGTTCCAACGGGATCGGCAAGACGAACCTCATGGAAGCCATCGGGTATCTGGCAACGCTGAGCTCACACCGCGTCAGCTCAGATGGGCCGCTGCTCCGGTTCGGAACCGAACGTGCCTTGATCCGGGCACGGCTGGTGCGTGGCGAGCAGTCCAGCATCATCGAGCTGGAGATCAACGCCGGCCGTGCCAACCGTGGACGCATCAACCGCGGAAATCCGGTGCGGGCCAGGGATATCCTGGGCATTTGCCACACCGTGTTGTTCGCTCCGGAGGACCTCGCCTTGGTCAAGGGGGATCCATCCAACCGCCGCCGTTTCCTGGACGAACTCCTGGTGAGCCTGGTTCCCCGGCATGCGGCGACCCGCAGCGACTATGACCGTGTCCTGAAGCAGCGGAACGCGCTCTTGAAATCCGCGCGAACGGGAAAGTTCACCGCAGGGCACGAGGCAACCCTGGATGTCTGGGACCAGCACATGGCCCGCGCCGGAGCCCACCTCCTGCACGCACGGCTGGAACTGGTGGAGCGCCTGCGTCCTCACCTGAACAGCGCCTACGCACAGTTGACTGACGGTTCCAAGGACGCCGGCGCGGTCTACCGCTCTACCATCCAGGGCATCCTTGACGACGACGGCGGTGCAGGCGCCCCGTCAACGGAACCTCCGGCGTCGGCCGATGACCTCCGGCTGCTATCCGTGGACGAGCTCACCGAGCGGTACATCCAGGCCTTCGCAGCAAGCAGGAAGAAGGAACTGGAACGCGGGATTTCCTTGGTGGGTCCGCACCGGGATGAACTCGAACTGATCCTGGGCCAGGCACCTGCCAAGGGCTACGCCTCGCACGGCGAAACGTGGTCCATGTGCCTCTCCCTGCGGTTGGCCTCCTATTACGTGATGCTCGACGACGCCCGAACAGGTGGCACGGCACCGATCCTCATCCTGGACGATGTCTTCGCCGAACTCGACGTCCAGCGGCGGCGTAAACTGGCAGCAATCGTGGCCGGTGCCGAACAGGTGCTGGTGACCGCCGCCGTCGACGCCGACATCCCGGAGGAGCTGGCCGGACGGCGCATAACCGTTGTTCCGGGAGGCATCGATGGCGAGGGATAGCGCCGACGGACGTCAACCCGGCCGGGATCCTGACGAAATCGACGCAGCCCAGGCCGCCTTGAACCGCATGCGCGAAGCCGCGGCCGCCCGCGGTGAAGTGCGCCAACGCGCTCCCCGTCCCGGATCCACTCCCAAACGGACCGGCCTGCGCGACACCAAGGGATTTTCGCAGTTCCATGGAAGCGGCCGTGATCCGTTGGGCCTTGGAAAAGTGGTGGGCCGACTGGTTGCCGAACGCGGCTGGACCTCGCCGGTTGCCGTGGGATCCGTCATGGCCGAATGGGATGCCCTGGTAGGACCGGACATCGCGGCCCACTGCACACCGGAGAGCTTTACAGACACCACCCTCCAGGTTCGTTGCGATTCGACGGCATGGGCCACCCAACTCCGTTTGCTGAGCACCAGCTTGCTGGAAATGTTTCGGAAAGAGCTGGGCGACGGTGTTGTCACGAGCATCCAGGTCCTCGGTCCGTCGGCGCCGAACTGGCGAAAAGGTGGTCGCAGCGTGAACGGTCGGGGACCCCGGGACACCTACGGCTGAACGGCGTGCAGGGCGATTCAACGCCCCCGGACCGTATAGGCCCCCATCGGGACCTCCACAGGGCCGTTCCAGAGGGGGCCAGTGGCCTCCCATCGGCATATTCAGCTCTCGGCTGCCCTCGTATTTGCAGGGATTCGGGCTTTTCCACGATAGAATTGGCCTAGATACTGAGCGCCGGTGAAACACCGTCAGGGGTTCGGGATCCACTGTGGTGGATCCAGGACCCCCTTCGTTGGAGTAATCGGCGCAATCAGTCACGTGCCTTTGAAGGTTCCGCGCATGCCGGACCCGACGCGGCGCGGCCGTCATCTATCACAGAGGAGTCGAAAGCGCCTGTGGCTAACGACAATGCAGAGACCTTGGCAGTAGAGCCCGCGGGGGAGGCAGCTTCCACGCCGGCCGCGGCGGAAGCACCCAGGGAATATGGCGCCAGCGACATCACCGTGCTGGAAGGGCTCGAAGCCGTCCGCAAGCGCCCCGGCATGTACATCGGCTCCACCGGACCAAGGGGTTTGCACCACCTGGTCTATGAAGTTGTGGACAACTCTGTCGATGAGGCCCTGGCCGGCTTCTGCAGCCACATTGAAGTTACCCTCCAAGCCGATGGCGGCGTCAACGTTGTGGACGATGGCCGTGGCATCCCCGTGGACATCCACCCCACGGAAGGCAAGCCCACGGTTGAGGTGGTCATGACCATCCTGCACGCCGGCGGCAAGTTCGGTGGCGGCGGATATGCCGTTTCCGGCGGCCTTCACGGCGTGGGTATTTCCGTGGTCAACGCTCTGTCCCGGCGCGTGGAGACGGAAGTGCGCCGCCAGGGCCACGTCTGGCGTATGTCCTTCGCCGACGGCGGCAAGCCCCAGGGCGAACTGGTCCAGGGTGAAGCCACTGAAGAGACCGGTACGTCGCAGACGTTCTACCCTGACGGCACCATCTTCGAGACCACCGAGTTCGACTTCGAGACCCTGCGTGCCCGTTTCCAGCAGATGGCGTTCCTCAACAAGGGCTTGAAGATCACGCTGACGGATGAGCGGCCGCCCGCAAAGTCAGGCGAAGACGATCTGGATCTCGACGCCGTGGCCACCGAAGGCGAAGTCGCTGCCGAGCACCGGACGGTCATCTACGAATACCCGGACGGTTTGCTGGACTACGTCAAGCACCTGAACTCCAACAAGAAGGTCGAAATCGTCCACGAGGATGTCATCGCCTTCGAAACCGAGGACACCGAGCGCCACATCTCCGTGGAAGTAGCCATGCAGTGGACCACCGCATACTCGGAAAGCGTCCACACTTATGCGAACACCATCAACACCCACGAGGGTGGAACGCACGAAGAAGGCTTCCGTGCTGCGATGACGTCCCTGATCAACCGCTATGCGCGGGAGAAGAGCATCATCAAGGAGAAGGAAGACAACCTCACGGGTGACGATATCCGCGAAGGTTTGACCGCGGTCATCTCGGTGAAGCTGTCCGAGCCCCAGTTCGAGGGCCAGACCAAGACCAAGCTCGGCAACTCCGAGGTCAAGGGCTTCGTCCAGCGCGTGGTCACGGACCAGTTGGGCGATTGGCTGGAGCGCAACCCCGGCCCTGCCCGCGATGTGATCCGCAAAGCCATCCAGGCAGCCCAGGCCCGCATGGCTGCCCGCAAGGCCCGCGACAATGCACGCCGCAAGAGCCCCCTGGAATCCTTCGGCATGCCCGGCAAGTTGTCCGACTGCTCCTCCAAGGACCCGTCGCGTTGCGAGGTCTACCTTGTGGAGGGTGACTCCGCAGGTGGATCCGCCAAGCGCGGCCGCAACCCGGAAACCCAAGCCATCCTCCCGCTTCGAGGCAAGATCCTCAACGTGGAGCGCGCCCGCCTGGACAAGGCCCTTGGCAATGCCGAGGTCCAGTCCATGATCACGGCCTTCGGTACCGGTATCGGCGAGGACTTTGATATCTCCAAGCTGCGTTACCACAAGATTGTGCTCATGGCAGATGCCGACGTCGACGGCCAGCACATCACCACGCTCTTGATGACGTTGCTGTTCCGCTACATGCGCCCGCTGATCGAGAACGGCTATGTCTATCTGGCCCAGCCCCCGCTGTACCGGATCAAGTGGTCCAACGCAGCACACGACTACGTGTTCAGCGACCGCGAACGGGATGAAACCATCCGCAAGGGTGCGGCACTGAACAAGCGACTCCCTAAAGACAACGGCATCCAGCGTTATAAGGGCCTTGGCGAGATGGACTACACGGAACTGTGGGACACCACCATGGATCCCGAACGTCGGACGCTCCTTCAGGTCACCATGGATGACGCCCTGGCGGCAGACCAGACCTTCTCCGTGCTGATGGGCGAAGATGTGGAATCGCGCCGAAACTTCATCCAGCAGAACGCCAAGGACGTCAGGTTCCTTGATATCTAGGGCCCCACAGGGTTCCTGAATATTCCAGAACTGACATATACCTGAAACGGAAAACTTAGACTATGAGCGACGAAACTCCTGAAGTCCCGGCGGAAAACCCCGAGTCCGAGGACGTGATCCTCGAGGGCGATGTGCTGACGGACCGCGTGGAACAAGTAGACCTGCAGACAGAAATGCAGCGCTCCTACCTGGACTACGCCATGGCCGTCATCGTCGGCCGCGCGCTGCCCGACGTCCGTGACGGCTTGAAGCCCGTCCACCGCCGCGTGCTCTACGCCATGTTCGACGGCGGCTACCGCCCCGACCGTGCGTTCAACAAGTGCGCCCGCGTTGTGGGCGACGTCATGGGTACGTACCACCCGCACGGAGACATGGCCATTTACGATGCCTTGGTCCGCCTGATCCAGGACTGGACCATGCGGTATCCGCTGGCCCTGGGCCAGGGCAACTTTGGTTCTCCTGGCAACGACGGCGCCGCAGCTCCGCGTTACACCGAAACCAAGATGGCCCAGCTGGCCATGGAGATGGTGCGGGACATCGACGAGGAAACCGTCGACTTCCAGGACAACTACGACGGCAAGAACCAGGAACCCACTATCCTGCCGGCGAGGTTCCCGAACCTCCTGGTCAACGGCTCCTCCGGCATCGCCGTGGGCATGGCAACCAACATTCCGCCGCATAACCTCCGCGAGGTGGCTGACGGTGTGCAGTGGGCGCTGGACAACCCCGGTGCAACGCGTGAAGAACTGCTTGAGGCGCTCTTGGTGCGCATCAAGGGACCGGATTTCCCCACGGGCGCAACGATCCTGGGCCACAAGGGCATCGAGGAGGCCTACCGGACCGGCCGCGGCTCCATCACCATGCGGGCTGTGGTGAACGTGGAGGAGCTCCAGGGCCGTACCTGCCTGGTGGTCACGGAGCTTCCCTACCAGGCCAACCCGGACAACCTGGCCATCAAGATTGCCGAACTGGTCAAGGACGGCAAGATCCAGGGCATCGCCGACCTTCGCGATGAGACGTCCGGCCGTACCGGCCAGCGCCTGGTGATCGTGCTCAAGCGCGACGCCGTGGCCAAGGTTGTGCTGAACAACCTGTACAAGCACACGCAGCTGCAGGACAACTTCTCTGCAAACATGTTGGCGATCGTGGATGGCGTCCCTCGTACCCTGAGCCTGGATGCCTTCATCCGGCACTGGGTTGCACACCAGATGGATGTCATTGCACGCCGCACCCGGTACCGCCTGCGCAAGGCTGAGGAAGAAGCCCACATCCTGCGCGCGCTGCTCAAGGCGCTGGACATGCTGGACGAGGTCATTGCCCTGATCCGTGCCTCCAACACCACGGAGGCGGCACGCGAGGGCCTGATGGAACTCCTTGAGATCGACGAACTCCAGGCCCGCGCCATCCTGGACATGCAGCTTCGCCGACTTGCAGCGCTGGAACGCCAGAAGATCCAGGACCGCCACGCAGAACTCGAAGCCATGATCGAGGAGTACAACGCGATCCTGGCCTCGGAAGAACGCCAGCGCCAGATCATCAGTGAAGAGCTCGCCGAGATCGTTGCCAAGCACGGAGACGACCGCCGGACGCAGATCCTCATGGGCTTCGACGGCGATATGTCCGTGGAAGACCTGATCCCCGAAGAGGAAATGGTCGTGACCATCACGCGTGGTGGCTACGTCAAGCGGACCCGCAGCGACAATTACCGTTCGCAACAGCGCGGCGGCAAGGGCATCAAGGGTGCGCAGCTGCGCGGTGATGATGTTGTTGAGCACTTCTTCGTGACAACGACGCACCACTGGCTGCTGTTCTTCACCAACCTGGGCCGCGTGTACCGTGCCAAGGCCTACGAACTTGCTGAAGCCGGGCGTGACGCCAAGGGCCAGCACGTAGCCAACCTGCTCGCGTTCCAGCCGGACGAACACATTGCCCAGGTTCTGGATCTCCGCGACTACCAGCAGGCTCCGTACCTGGTGCTGGCCACGAAGAACGGCCTGGTCAAGAAGACCCGGCTTGAGGACTACGACACCAACCGGTCCGCCGGCGTTATCGCGATCAACCTGCGGGATGAAGACGAACTGGTCTCCGCCCAGCTGGTCAGCGAAACCGACGACCTCCTGTTGGTTTCCCGCAAGGGCCAGTCCATCCGATTCACGGCCACGGATGATGCCCTGCGTCCCATGGGACGTGCGACGTCCGGCGTGACGGGTATGAAGTTCCGTGAAGATGACGAATTGTTGGCCGCGGACGTTGTCCAAGACGGATCCTTCGTCTTCGTGGTCACAGAGGGCGGCTACGCCAAGCGCACCGCCGTGGACGAATACCGCCTGCAAGGCCGTGGTGGTTTGGGTATCAAGGTTGCCAAACTGGCCGAGGACCGGGGCGACCTTGTGGGAGCCCTGATCGTGCAGGAAGAGGATGAAGTCCTGGTGGTCATGGAGGGCGGCAAGGTCGTCCGCTCGGCCGTCAGTGGCGTCCCTGCCAAGGGGCGTGACACCATGGGCGTCATCTTCGCCAAGCCGGACAAGAACGACCGCATCATCGAGGTTGCCCGCAACAGCGAACGCGGTTTGGAAGGCGAAGAATCCGAAGACGGGCAGGACGATGACGTAACGTTGGCTGCAGAAGACGGCGCTGCTGAGGCGATCGTCACGTCAGAAACGCAAAACGACGCAGACCCGGATACCGAAGCGGGCGCGGAGCTGAATGAAGACAACACCGGAGGTAACGAGTGAGTAATTCCGACTCATATCCCAAGCCGAGCACAGGTGTCCCCGGCGGACTCCGGCAGCCAGCAGGCAACACCCAGTCAGGGACGCCCGCACCGCCGCAGCAGCGCCCTGGCGCCGGCGCAGCCCGCCCGGCGACCCCGAGTGGCTCTCCGCAGCGTCCGGCCGGGGCTCCCGGCCAGCGCCCTGCCGGTGCGGCTGGCCAGCGTCCGGCCCAACCCGGCCAGCGTCCCGCTTCCGCCGGCCAGCGCCCTGCCGGCGCTCCCGGACAGCGTCCTGCACCAGGTGGTCCGGGCCTGGTCAAGCCTGCTCCCAAGGCCAAGGTTCGCCGTGCCCGGCTCCTTGTCAGCAAGGTGGACCCTTGGTCTGTCCTGAAGATGGCCTTCCTGCTGTCCGTGGCCCTGGGTATCGTCACGGTGGTCGCGGCGATCGTGCTGTGGACTGTGCTGGACCTCACCGGCATCTTCAACCAGGTGGATAGCCTCTTGGGCACCCTTGCCGGTTCTGAAGGCAGTGGCTTCGAGCTGAAGAAGATCGCATCCCTCGGCCAGGTCGCCTCCTTTGCCACCATCATCGCCGTGGTGAACGTGGTCCTGCTGACTGCCCTCTCGATGCTCTCTGCGGTGCTGTATAACATTTCCGCAACGTTGGTCGGCGGCATCGGCGTCACCCTCACCGACGACTAGCCAAAATCCCCGGATTCACGCTGATTCACGCGGAAATCCGAGCCGAAAATGCCTCGATTTGAGATCGGGCCGGGATGTGCTGTACAGTCATATCTCGGCCCGATGAGGCATCGGGGCGTATAGCTCAGGCGGTTAGAGCGCTTCGCTGATAACGAAGAGGTCCCAGGTTCAAGTCCTGGTACGCCCACGGAACCTAACAGGTTCAGGAAACTGAACCGGAACGAGGTACTTGTGAAGAAGTTGCTGGTTGTAGTTGCAGCGGCGGTCGCAGGTGTCCTGGTCTACAAAAAGGCCCAGGAATCCGAAGCCCGGAAAGATATCTGGAGCAAGTCAACCGACAAGGTGGACTAGCCCGGATCCCGGTCTTGAACTGGCAAAAACCAGTCAGGACGTGGGGTATGATTGACGGGTTGCTTCTTATGGGGGCATGGCGCAATTGGTAGCGCACCTGCTTTGCAAGCAGGGGGTTAGGGGTTCGAGTCCCCTTGCCTCCACCATAAGGAAAGTCCCGGTCAGGAATGACCGGGACTTTTTTGTTTAAGCCCCGGCCCCTTCCGAGAAGGGACCTCCCAACCCACGGCCCCCAACTGGGTCGCAGTAGTGCGCGTTTAGAACCCTCAAAACGCGCACTACTGCGACTCAGTTGGGTGGGACTGTCTTGAGGGCCCTTTCCAGGAAGGTCTTCATTTCGCTGTCGCCCAGCACGGGGGTAACAACTCCCAGATCGAGCGTGGGTTGGGTTTTCGCGCCGGCGGAGGCCAGCGCTGCCTGGACGTTCTTCCGGCCATCGGCAACCGCCGCCGAATCGCCCTTCTTCGCAGCATCAAGCATGGACAGGGCCGCCGTGACGCCTCGGCCGTACTCGCCTGCGGCGGCAGCCCAATGTGTTGCATCGTCTGCGAAGCCAGGCGCTGCCATCTTCGGCAGGAGCTCGGGCAAGCGCTCAAGCAGCCCAGCACGGGCCTGCAATCCTCCGGAAGGTGACCTGCCGGCGTCGTAATCGCTCCAGAACTGGTCGATATCGCGCCGCAGCGCCGGGGCCGACGGTGTGAGTTCGTCGTCCTGCCAGTCCTGGTTCAGGTCCACGAACGCCTTCACGGCGGCCTGCACCTCCGGATCCGGACCGGAAACCTGTGCCAGCGCGGCGTCCATGGACTTTTGCGGATTGTAGGCCGGGCCATTCCAGGAGTAGTCGGCGTAATTGAAGATCGCGGGCAAGGACAGGTAGGGCTGGATCATGGGGTTGGTGACAACACCGCGGATCGATTGGTAGAGGTCCGCGTCCCGCCCTATGAGTGGCGCCAGGAAGAGGTGGTCCTGCGAGAAGTCGTTCACCGGGTAGTTGTCCCAGATGACGAGGTCCCGCGGCGCTCCTTGCGTTCCGTAGCTGCGCCGGGCGGTTTCGGCAGAGTCGCGGGTGATGCGGTGGGACACCACGTCCTCTCCGGTCCACTGCACCACGATTCCGGGATCCAGGGCCCGGCCGAGTTCCTTCTTGTAGGGCGTGCTGCCGGAACCGGAGTAGAACGTAGGCACTGTTTCCAATGGTTGGAGGCCCTTTTTGCCGGTCGTGAAACGCTGGTTCAGTTCGTTCAGGAAGGACGCCTGGGCTTTCGCGAGGTTGGCTTGGCCGGAGCCGAATTCCTTGATGTCCTCGGAGCACTGGACCTTCGTGGCGATGTCGTCCAAGGGAATGACGAAGGACCGCACACCCAAGGAGTAAAGCGACTCGAGCTTGGTGATGGCGTCTTCCAGGTCCGCGTCCCGCGAATAGCAAACATCGATCCCTGGCGACAACGCGTACGTGAAGCGGATGTGGTTGGCCGTGGCGGTATCGATGAGCTCCTGCAGTTCCGTGAGCTCCTGGTCCGAGTAGAGCGTCCGCCACTTGTCCCGCAGGAGGGGATCGTCCTTGGGGGAATATATGTAGGTGTTCATCTTCTGGCGGGCAGCGAACTCGATGATGTCCAGACGGGCCTGATGGGACCAGGGCGTGCCGTAGAAGCCTTCGATGACACCGCGGGTCTCCATCAACGGCCAGTCACTGACGCGGATCGGAGGTACTGAACCGTCCTTCAGTACTTGGCGAAGGGTCTGGACGGCGTGGAAGAGGCCGTCCGCGTCGCTGCCGGCGAGGACCGCCGTCGGGATCCCTCCGGAGGTTCCCGTGGCCATCGCATAGCCTTCGGCCCGCTTGAGTGCTTCCTGGTTGGAGTCCGCGTTGTCCCGCCCGAGCTCCTTGAGCACCGTTCCTGCGGAAGATCCCTCCGAGGTTCCAAGGTAGACAGCGGAGGAACCATCGGCCGGATCGTCCACTGTGGTTACCACCTCATCGGTGCCGCCGCTGGCCTTCACCAGGTCCTGGACCGCTGCAAGGGACGGCTGGTCCGTCCCCGGTGGCGCCACGATGTACACCCGACCGTTCAGCGGCACCGAAGGACCGGACGAGGCGCTTGCGCGTTGTGGCACCGGATAGATGCCCGGAAGGCTTGCTGGGTGGCCGCCAAGGGTGGGCTGACGGTCCTTGGACGCAATAAACCAGCCCGCGACGAGTGCGGCTACCACGATCGCAGCAGCGGACAGCATTAAGGCCCGGCGCCTCCGCTTGGCTCCGGGATGGGCGGATGCTGCGTTCAATCAGGTATCTCCCTGGGTTTCTGAAACGATGTGTCAAGACAATCACACTGATCACGCCGCAGATAGTGCGGTTCCGGTTTTCCTGCCCCACTAAGGTTGATGCGTGAACCTCCTCATTTCCGCCCTGGGTGTTTTGGGCGTCGCCTCCTCCGGACCACTGATCGCCGGCACACTGGGTGCCACCTCGGTGACTGCCCTGGCGATTGCCTTTTGGAGGAACGCGATTGGCGCCGTGGTAATGGCCGCCCCCGTAGCTATCCGCACCCCAAGGCAAATCGGCCGGGTCACCCGGCGCGAATTCGGGTGGTCGGCGTTTGCGGCTGTTGCCCTGGCCTTCCATTTCGCCTGCTTCATCACAGCCCTCCAGCTGACGTCGGTTGCCGCGGCCACGGCGCTGGTTTGCCTGCAATCAGCGTGGATTGCCGTCTTCCAGTTGTTTCGGGGAACCAGACACCGCTGGCCGGTGCTGGTTGGCTTGGGGACCGCGTTCGGTGGTGTGGTTGCCATTACGGGTTTCGACATGGGGTCCTCCCCCGAAGCGCTCCTGGGCGATGTCCTGGCTCTGGCCGGTGGCGCCTTGGCCGGCCTCTACACCCTCGCTGGAGGCAAGGCCCGCCAGACGATGGGCACCGGAACCTATACGGCCCTTTGCTACGGAATGTGTGCCGCGCTGGTTGCCGTCATGGCCTTGGTGGCCGGCCAGCCGCTCTCAGGGTTCGACGCCGGAGGCTGGCTTGGGATTATCGCCATCACCGTGTGTGCGCAATTGGTGGGGCACACGGCGTTCAACCATCTGCTGGCCACCATGAGTCCGCTGGTGGTGTCCATGATTATCCTGCTGGAGATCCCCGGGGCGGCCATCCTCGCCGCCGTTTTCCTGAACGAGACTCTTCCCGGTGGCACCTACGCCGGGCTGGCATTGATCCTGGTTGGCCTGGCCGTGGTGGTAATCGGGCAGCGGCGCGGCCGGATCGAAGAAGACCGGCGCGAAGCCGAGCTGGGCGCGGACTGAAGCAGCCGCCGTCGTGCGTTTAAGCGGGGGTTACATGCCCCCGCGCCGGACGCCGCCCTGGGCAGCGTTGGCCGCGTGGATGGCGCGCAGCAGTTTCGCGGGGAAGTACACCGAGAAGAACACCACCATGGGCGCCTTCAAGGCCATCTTCTTGACGTTGTGGGCCTTGTACGTCCGGTCGAACCGCGTGACGTAGTACCGGTAATCCCGCGGGGAATCCTCAAGCCTCCGCGCGGACATTCCGGAGACCATCTGCGGCCAATACTGGATATGGAGATCGTGTTCTGCCAGGTGCAGGGACAAATCAATGTCCTCGTGCATCTCATCCTTTTCATCGAGGCATGCTTCGTCGCGGATGGTTTCCCACGCCGAGCGCCGGAGTGCCATGTTGGAGCCGAAAAGGAAGTGGTACTGGTGCTTGGCCAGCCGGAGCATCAGCTGGCGCATTTTGTCGTCGGCCTTCAGCCCGAAGCGGCGCATTGGCATGTCGTAATAGACCACGGGTCCGGTAGCTGCCTGGACGGTGGGGTCGGCGAAGGCTTTTTGGACCTGCTCAACCCAGTCCGGTTCAAGGACCGAGTCGGCATCAATGCGGCCCACAATCTCGCCTTTGGCATGGTTGAGGCCGTAGTTGCGCGTAGGGATGAGGCCCTGGCTGTCAGCCTGTCGAAGCAGGATGATGGGGCTTTCGGGGTATTCCTGCTGCATCTGCCGCACGATCCTGGCGGTGCGGTCCGTGGACAGGTTGTCCACCACGATGATTTCCTCGGCGGGAACAGACTGGTAGATGGCAGCGATGAGGCACTGGCGAATGACGCTTTCCTCGTTATACGCCGGGATGACAATTGAAACGCCCGGAGGCTCCGGGACGTCCTTGAGTTCACCCACCACGGGTCTATCAGCTGACATCCCTTCAAATCTAACACCCGGGCCTCCGCCACCGGCGGACGCCCGGGTTACAAGCTGACTAACACTGAAGGGACCCCGGTGACGGGATCCCTTCAGTGTTCTTCAGCTGTGTGAGCCGTGGCGCCTAGGCTCCGGAGCCCTTTTCCTCATCCTTGTGGATGCTGGCAGCGATGTTCTTGACGGCCGTCTTGGCGTCGGTGGCAACCTTGGCGGTGGTGTCCTCGGCCTTTTCTGCGACGTCCTTGGCGGTTTCTTCCACTGCGGCGGTTGCTTCCTTGGCGCTGGCCGTGGCCGAGGCCGCAGCGTCAGCCGGAACGGGCGCGGGGGTGGGAGTCACCGGTGATGGTGTCTTCCACGGGTCCTCAACCGGCTTGGCAGCCTTCCAGGCAGCTACACCGGCTGCAACGGCGGCCGCGATCACGGTGACTACCAGCCAGCCGCGCTTCTTGGGCTTCTGCTGCTTGCCCAGCTGCTTGGACACAGCCTTGGTGGTCTCATCGGCAACAGCCTTGATGTGCTTGCCGGTGGCCTGTGCCTGTTCCTGGACACTGTGGACGACGCCCGAGTCCACCAGCTTCTGTGCCACGGCGTCCACCTGTGCCGGAGCGTTCTCCAGGGCGTGGTGCACGGCTACCGAGGCGTGGCCCAACTGCTCGGAGAGCTTAGGCAGGTACTCATCAACCACTTTGTCCCGGGCAACGCCCAAAGCCGGTGTGGCCTTGTTGAGGGTCTCCTGGATCTTGGGTGCTGCGTCCTCGACGGCGTCGTGGATCTTCGGCGCCAACTGGGCAAGGCCGTCCTGGATCTTCGGGGTGACCTTCTCGACGCCGTCCGCAAGGTTATGGGCGGCCGACTTCAGGCCTTCCTGGATCTTGGGAGATGCGCTGTCAATACCGTGCTGGATACGCGGAACAGCCCAGTTGACGGCTGCTTCAACACGTGGTGCCGCCCAGTCGCGGGCGTTGTCAACACCGGATGCAACAGAGTGCTCAATGTCGCGGGCAATACGGTCTGATTTCTTCACAACTACCTCCCGATACACATGCTGGTTTGTTGCTAGCCTACGTGTCCCAAGGAAGACGGGCCATTCATCCGTAAGATTCCTGCCGGATTTCACCGAGCGCGGAACCGGCTTTAGGGCCGCCACGGCGTTGACCCTGCATGAAACAATGGGCGCATGACCATTGCAACCGCAAAAGCAACAATCCACACGAGCCTGGGCGACATCAAGGTTGACCTTTTCGGTAACCACGCCCCCAAGACGGTCGCCAACTTTGTTGGCCTGGCCACTGGCGAAAAGTCCTGGACCCACCCGGAGACCGGCGAAGACAAGACCGGCACCCCGCTCTACAACGGCACCATCTTCCACCGGATCATCAAGGACTTCATGATCCAGGGCGGCGATCCCCTGGGCCGCGGCGTCGGCGGACCCGGTTACAACTTCGATGACGAAATCCACCCCGAGCTGACCTTCAACGCTCCGTACAAGCTGGCCATGGCCAACGCCGGCATCCAGATGGGCAAGGGCACCAACGGTTCCCAGTTCTTCATCACCACGGTCAACACCGACTGGCTGTTCGGCAAGCACAGCATCTTCGGCGAGGTCACGGACGAGGAATCCCGCAAGGTTGTTGACGCAATCGAGGGCGTCCGCACCGGTATGGGCGACCGTCCTGTTGAAGACGTTGTCATCAACAGCATCGACATCGAACAGCTCTAGCCAGAACCCATGAGCTACGGAGTCCCGTCGGCCGAGCCGTCCGCTGATATTCCGGTGTGCCCCCGGCACCCGGACAGGCCCTCCTACGTCAGGTGCCAGCGCTGCGGGCGCCCTGCGTGCCCGGAGTGCCAGCGGGCGGCCGCCGTCGGGTTCCAATGCGTTGACTGCGTCAACGAGCAAAAACGCACGACGCCGGCCTACCGCTCTGCGTATGGCGGGGCCTTGGCCGTGGGCCGGCCTTTGGTGACGTACACGATCATTGCGTTGTGCGTCCTGGTGTTCATTTTGCAGTGGATTGTCCCCGGAAACGCCGTCTACAGAGAGTTTGCGTTCGCCAACGTCCTGGCGGAGCAGGAGCCGTGGCGGATGTTGACGGCGGCGTTCCTTCACTCGCAGAGCTTCCTGCTCCACATCGTTTTGAACATGTACACCCTGTGGATTTTCGGCCAAGCCCTTGAGCCCTTGCTCGGGCGTGTCCGGTATTTGGCAGTGTACGTGTTGTCCGCCGTGGGTGGTTCTGTGGGGTTCCTGCTCCTGACGCCCGATGAACCTGCCATCGGTGTTGTGGGTGCCTCCGGTGCGATCTTCGGTCTCTTCGGGGCCATGCTGGTGGTCCAGCGCCATCGGGGCGGCGAAACCCGCCAGCTGTGGGTCCTGATAGCCATCAACGGTGCCATCGGTTTCTTCATCCCGGGCATCGCCTGGCAAGCCCACCTGGGTGGCCTGATTACTGGCGGCCTGGCTGCAGCGGCCATCGCCTACGCTCCCCGCGGTAAGAACCAGGCACTCCTTCAAGTGGGTGGACTGGTCCTGGTTGCAGCCCTTCTGGCGATCGTTACCTGGTTCCGCGTTTCTGCCGGCTAGCTGCCGTTCCACCCAAGTAGGTCGCAGTAGAGCGCGTTTTGAACGTCCAAAACGCGCACAACTGCGACTTAGTTGGGAGGGTCAGTCGCGGGCTACGGGTTGCCGGAGGATGGTCTTGAGTTTCTCCGGAGCAGTCCTTCGGGCATCACTGAGATAGATCTCGTGGTGTTTGCCGGTCATCCGCAGCGAGTTCTCCGGGATGTAGCCATGGTGCATTTCCTCCAGTACCGGCCCCTCAGCGTCGTATGGGCCCACGTGCAGGGTCTGCACAGCCAAGCCCTCATCGAGGCTTTCCAGGCGGAGTGAGTCCAGTGCGGGGGCACCGCCCTTGCCCGCCACAGTTTCCCGTGCTGCGTCCACGTGCTCCGGAGTGATCCAGTCCGGAGCCATGATCATCATGGTCCAGTCCCATTTGGATTTGTCCCGCGAGCTGGTGAAGCTGGCCATGTCCTCGGACCACCACAGGCCCTCCAGAGGCATGACTGCGTAGTCGCGGCCCAGCTCCTTCTTGCTGAAGAACTTCAGGGTGTAGGCCACGGGATACAGGGTGGAGAGCGCGTCCGTGTAGGACTGGGCCGTATTGGGATCACCGTGCCCATCCACCATGAGGAACTGCAGCGGAGGAACAGTCACCAGTTCCAGCTGTCCTGCACGGGCCTTGTAGCTGTGGATTTCCCGTTTGAAGTCAATCTTGGTCTCGCCGCCCATGCCTCTCCCCCGTTCACAGCTCCGCATGTTGCTTATCCACAGATGTTATCCACACTGTGTGTAACTTACATCTGTGTAGTTAGCCTTAACGAGGCCTGCATCCGGGGAACAGCGGGTAGATATCCCCCGTTTGGCATGTTTTCATCCACATCTGTGGATAACTTTGTCCCCGTAGAGGGTGATTATGTGGACAAACGGCCGCTTGGGGCTCGAGCTGTGGAAAACCCTGTTAATACCCCTGTTAATAAGGGTGTATCAACAGGGTTATCAACACTGTTAATAACTTACAGCCGTGTAGTTCGGGAGTGGATGAGCCCCGGAGAGCCCGCCAATTCGCGGGTTTCTTGACATCAACCCACACCTTTTCCCCATCTGTGGATAACTTGTGTGTAGTCGCTTGTTGTTAAGTGGATAGTCGCCCCCAGGACAACTTCTGCCGGGGCCTGCCGACGGAAGCCGGACAGGCTTGCCCAGAGTGAAAGACGCAACGCTCCGGAGGTGAACTTTCCATGAAGAAGCGGACACTATCCACAGGGTGATGCACAGTGGGTATAACCCTGTTCAGAACCGTTGGAGGCCCGTCATTGCCGCAATGGCGGCGAAGAGGGCAACAAATGCGTGGATGTCCACATAAGTTATCCCCGATTGTGGATAACTTTACCCACTTCTGTGGACAGACCGGGTGGCCAACCGCGGCGGTTAACCCCGGCGGTTAACCCCAGACGCCCGAGGACCCGCGCCGGTGGCTGTCCACTAAATGGGTGTCGATGATCCCGATGGCTTCCATGAGCGCGTACATGGTGGTGGGACCGACGAAGGCGAAACCCTTCTTGCGGAGGGCCTTGGAAAGGGCGAGGGACTCCGGCGACGTGGTGGCAATGTCTGCCAAGGTTCTGGGTGCCGGCGTGGACTCGGGCTTGAAGGACCACACGAAGTCAACCAGCCCACCCTCTTGACGCAAGGCAATGGTGGCTTTGGCGTTGGTGATGGCAGCGCGGATCTTGAGCCTGTTGCGGACGATCCCGGCGTCCAGCATCAGTCTTTCGACGTCCTCCTCAGTGAAAGCCGCAACACTCTCTGGGTGGAAGTCCATGAAGGCTTTCCGGAAG
The DNA here is from genome assembly GCF_044748905.1 of Paenarthrobacter sp. NPDC089714. Lineage (NCBI taxonomy): Bacteria > Bacillati > Actinomycetota > Actinomycetes > Micrococcales > Micrococcaceae > Paenarthrobacter > Paenarthrobacter sp. NPDC089714. The sequence continues at coordinate 93,012 of NZ_JBIVGX010000007.1, read as the reverse complement.
GCCTCGCGTTTCCGGAGAATGGTGGCCCAGGACAGGCCCGCCTGGAAGCCCTCGAGGCTGATGCGCTCGTACATCCCCTGCTCGTCCCGGACCGGCATGCCCCATTCATGGTCGTAGTATGACTGCATCAACGGATCTGATGCGGCCCATACAGGCCGCGCAAGGCCGTCCTCGCCAATGATGGTGCCGTTCTCTCCCGGGGTCATACGGTGCTCCTCTGTGGCATCCTCCGCAGCAGCCAGGGTGCGGCCTGCCACGGGTGGGTGTTCTGTGGATTATTCTGCCTGCTGGCTACGACAATCCTGTGACGCGCATGGTGATATTGATCCGCCCCTCGGAGAGCCCGCAGTCCGCGGGTGCCGTTCCGGGATGCACCTTGGGGATGCCGTGGTAGGCGAACCGCGAAGCACCGCCGAAGACGAAGAGGTCTCCGGAGCGCAAGTGGACGTCCGTGTACGGCTTGGTGCGGGTCTCTGTGTTTCCGAAGCGGAAGACGCAGGAATCGCCAATACTCAGCGAAACCACCGGCGCGTTAGAGTGCTCATCCTTGTCCTGGTGCAGGCCCATGGCTGCAGCATTGTTGTAGAAGTTCACCAAGGCTGCGTCCGGGGTGTAGTCCACGGCCAGGTCAGCCAATGATGAGTCCTTGGCCAGTTCCGGGGCGTAGGCGGCCGCGACAGCCTTCCTGCCGAGGCGCACCATCCAGTCCGGGAAGTCCAGAACGGGACGGCCGTTCACATCCGTAGCCTCCCGTGTGTAGCGGTACGGCTGCCAGTGCCAGCCGAGGCATACGGTCCGGACGGACATTTGGTGGCCACCGGGCAGCGTGGCAGCACGCAGTGGAACCGGGCCACGGGTCCATTCTCCGAAGCGGTCCACGATCCATCGCTGCTGCTCCAGGGTGAGCCAACCCGGCACGTGGACTGCGCCCGGGGCAATCAGGCGGGGACCGGCGTCGTGCGTGTCCGGCTGGACAAGCTCCACCGGAAACAGCGCGTCATCGCTCATGCCGCCTCCAGGGCCAACAGGGTGCGTTTGGCGTCGGTGCCGCCAAGGTACCCGCCGTACGAGCCATCAGAGCGGACTACCCTGTGGCAGGGAACGATCACCGGCAAGGGGTTGGTGGCACAAGCGGTGCCGACTGCCCTGACGGCCTTGGGACTGCCCGCGGCCTGGGCCACGTGGGCGTAACTCTCTGTGCTGCCGTAGGCGATCCGGGGAAGGTGGTGGAGGACATCCAGCCTGAACCCGCGTGCCAGCCGGAAATCGAGGGGAAGGTCAAAGCTGTGACGTGTGCCGCCAAAGTATTCGTCCAGCTGCCTGGCGGCCTCGTCCAAGCGGGACGGAGCCTTCAGGATGGCGGGGCTCACGTTGTCCGAGAGGAGTTGGAGGACTGCTTGGTGGTCTTCCAATTCAAAGGCCACACGCAGCATCCCCTGCGCGGTGGCGGCAAGCAGGAGTTTGCCAACCGGAGAGTCGACTACCGTGTAGGCGATCTCCAGCGAATTGTCCTCCAGGGCGTCACGGATCAGGCGGGCATGAAGACTGGCCAGCGCCGTTTCAAGTCCGGAATCCAAGGGCTTCAGGAGGGTGGCGACGTCGCCGTGGTCCGCGGAGGATTCGGGGGTCATCGGGAGGCTCCTTTCGGTGTTGCCGATACCAGGGTGGGGTGGGAGTTCATGGATTGGCCGGCGAGGGCCGTCCGGAGTGCCCTGACGCCGTCCGCTGCAGCCCGACGCGCGGCCTCGGGAGTGCCGCCGTGCAGCTCTGCAATGTCTTTGTAGGGAAGCCCTGCCAGGTAGTGGTAGGCCACGGCCTGGCGCTGCTTTGGTGGCAGCTGGCCCACGGCCTCGAGGACATCCGCGTGCCCATCACCAGGGATACCGATCCGGGACGGCTCCTCCGGGGGTGCGTCCACAGGGACCGCGCGCCGGCCCGTGGCGCGCAGCAGGTCAAGGCATTTCCGGTGTGCGATGGTCACGAGCCAGGCTTCGACGTTGGCGTCCGCCGGAAGGTCGCCGTACGCCTTAAGGGCTGCGAGGAAGGTTTCGGACCAAGCATCGTCGGCCTCGTGGATTCCAAGTACCGCGCGGCACACCCGAAGGACCGTGGCGCCGTGGTCCTGGACCACCGCCTCGAAGGGTCTCTTGATGGGTACAGCCGCAGTGGGACCCATCAGAAGAGTTTGCTCTCTCTGATGGACGCGGGTTCCTCCAGTTCCAGCAGGAATCGCTTGTTGGCCAACCCTCCGGCGTAGCCCGTGAGCTGGCCCTTGTGACCAACCACGCGGTGGCAGGGAATGATGATGCTGATCGGGTTGCGGCCCACGGCAGATCCGACGGCCTGGGCCAGATGGGGATCGCCCAACTCGGCGGCCAACTCGCCGTACGTGACTGTTTCCCCGAACGGAATACTTTGCAGCCGCTCCCAGACCCGCTCCTGGAAGGGATTCCCACTGGTCTTGAAAGCTACGCCGAAGTGGGTCCGGGTGCCGTCCAGGTACTCACGGAGCTCTGACTCGGCCTGCGAGAACACGGTATCCTCCGGATCCACCGCGTCTCCGAAGTACTCGGTTGGCGGCAAATGCCAGTGGCCCTCATAAAAGATGCCCGTCAAAAATTCCCCGCGGGCAGTCAGCGTCAACTGCCCCAACGGGGAATCCATGGTGGTGTGCCTGCTGTTCATACTCTGTAGACGTTCACTGGCACGGAAATGTGAGGTTGGAGTTTCTAGGAACGCCAGCGGGTAGTCATGAGGAAGCCGACGATCGCAATGCCGAAGCCGGCCACGATGTTCCATGAGGCCCAATCCCGGACCGGGAACTGCCCTTCAGTGATGTAGAAGGTGATGATCCAGATGAGGCCGATGATCATGAGGCCAAACATCACCGGCTTGTACCAGACCGGATTCGGCTTGTACTGCTGCGCAGCGGAAGTCTGCTGTTCCTGACGGGCAGGCCGCTTGCGGGGCTTGGACTCGGGCACGGATCCTCCTTGGCTGGTTCACATAAACCCGTCGCAGCCTGCCTTGATATCCTGCAGGAAGGAAAATTCCAGCGGTCAACGGCCAGCGGCGTTCCGGGTTGGTCTAGCTGTCAAGTCTAGCCGTAACCAAAGGGCCGGTTGCGCCGCCCGCGTCCCCAGACGAGGAGAGCCCGTGGCGCACCAGCAGACCTCAGCCGCTGCTGCTGTGCCGTCTGCCGAAAGCCGGAGGAACAAAGCCCCGCGCCGGAAGCTCCGGCCCATGGATGTAGTCCGCAAAATCAGCCAGATCATCGGTGAACTGCTCATCACCGCCGGCGTAGTCCTTCTCCTCTTCGTGGCATGGGAACTCTGGTGGACCAACGTAGAGGCCGACGCGAAGCAGACCGAGGCCGTTAAGAGCTTCGCGCAGGAATTCACCGGCCCCGTCACGCCCGCCGCACCGGCAGACTATGGCAAGCCCGTGGTGGGTACGGCACCGGGTAACGGTGGAACCATTGGCATCATGTACGTTCCCCGCTTTGGGGCAACGTACACGCGCCCCATCATTGAGGGCACCGGATCCGACGTCCTGGACACGTTGGGCCTGGGGCACTACGGAAGCACCAGCATGCCCGGAGCGGTTGGAAACTTTGCCGTGGCCGGGCACCGGCAAACCCACGGCGCCGTCCTGGACAGCATCCACACCCTGGTACCGGGCGACAAGATCTACGTCCAGACCAAAGACGGCTACTACACCTACGTTTTCCGCAACAACCAGATCGTGCTTCCGAGCCGGACCGACGTGTTGTTGCCCGTCCCCACCCAACAAGGGGCCACCCCCAGCGAAAGCATCCTGACCATGACCAGTTGCAACCCCCGTTTCGGGTCACAGGAACGAATCATCGCCTACTCAGTACTGGACAGTTGGCAACCTTCGTCAGCCGGACCGCCGTCGGACATTGCCGCCCTGGTCGCCCAAGCCCAAGGAAAGGGATAGCGGATGTACGCCTGGATTTTCCGTAACCTTCCCGGACCCCTGTGGGTGCGGATCCTGACCTCAGTGGTCCTCGTGGGAGCGGCCCTGGTACTTATGGTCGAGTTCCTTTTCCCCTGGTTTTCCCAATTCACCACCCTGACCGACTCAACGATTGGTGCAGCACAGCAGCCATGAGCACAACAAAAATCCTGGTCGTAGACAACTACGACAGCTTCGTTTACACCCTTGTTGGATACCTGCAGGAACTCGGTGCCGAAACCACCGTGGTCCGCAACGACGACGTGACGCTCGCTGAAGCGAAGGAACTCGCTGCAGCCCGCGACGGCGTCCTTGTCTCGCCTGGTCCTGGCACGCCTGCCGAAGCGGGTGTGTGCATTGAGCTCATCAAGTGGTGCGGCGAAAACAGCAAACCAATGTTCGGCGTCTGCCTGGGCCACCAGGCCCTCGCCGAAGCTTACGGTGGCGTGGTGACCCACGCACCGGAACTGATGCACGGCAAGACGTCGCCGGTACAGCACCAAGGCAAGAGCGTCTTCGCGGGACTCCCCTCCCCGGTCACGGCGACCCGCTACCACTCACTCGCTGCTGTCCGCGATTCCATCCCGGATGTCCTGGAGATCACCGCCGAAACCACCAACGGCGTGGTCATGGGCCTGCAGCACAAGACCGCACCGCTGTGCGGTGTCCAGTTCCACCCGGAATCCGTGCTCACCGAAGGCGGCTACCAGATGCTGGGCAACTGGCTGGAGTCGCTGGGCATGCAGGGCGCCGCCGAACGTGCGTCCAAGCTGAGCCCGCTGATCCAGCACTAGCTGCCGGAGAGCACTGACTGTCGCGGGCCGGCAGCCGGAAGCGTGCGTCCAAGCGACGAAGGAGCAGCACGCGGAGGCTGGTGGGCGCGGCCGTCAGTCCTTCTTGGTGGCTGACGGCGAGGGCTTCGGCTTGTCCGTGGGCGTCGGTGTGGGAGTGGGACTCGGGGCCGGCGCCTTGGCCACCGTGACAGTGATGGTCTTGCCCTGATCCACTTCGACGTTGAATGCTTCGCTCTGGGCGGTCACCTTGCCGGGTTCCACTTGGCTGTTTTCCTGCTCGACGACGGCCATCACCAAGCCGTTTTCCTTCAGGACGGCCTCGGCTTCTGCTTGCGCGAGGCCGATGAGTTGCGGCATGAGCACCTTGCCCGAGGAGACCTGTAATTCCACGTTGGACCCGGCAGCTATGGGTGCTCCGGGCGCAGGGCCCGTGGTGATCACCAGGCCTGCAGCTACTGTGGGGCTGTTGGTCCGGACGGTGGAGATGGTGCCGGTGATTCCCAGGCTTCGGAGGTAGTCCCTGGCGTCGGGTTCGGTTCTGCCTGCGATGTCCTTGGGGATGGTCACGGAACTGGGCCCGCTGGAGATATTGAGGATCACGTCGGCGTTCTGCTCCAGCAGGGTTCCGGCCGTTGGCGAAGTGCCGACGGCCATGTCCTTGGCCACCGAATCGCTGGCCACACGTGTGGTTTTAGGCACCAGTTTGGCTCCGTACAAGGCCTGGATCGCCTGCGACTCGGACATGTTCGCGACGGTGGGAACAGCCACCTTGGCGGGCGCGGGCGGGGGTGTGTTGACCACGCTGTAGATCCAGAATCCGGCGCCGGCAAGGACCAGGATGGTGAAGATGGCGAGCGTGGCTGCCCACGCACGACGGCGGGAGTTCTGCCGTGGGGTCCGCTCCCGTTCCGGTGGGAGGCCCAGGGGAAGCGGTTCCTCCTGGGCGCGGGTGGCGTAGGCCTGCGGCTCGTTGTAACCGGCCCGCTCGGGGTCCTCGTTGATCTGGTCCACGTCGAGGAACCCGACGGCGGTGGCGCTCAGCAATTGGGTTGCGGGGCCCTCGTCATCCACAAGGTCGTTGGGATCCGTAGGCGCCTCGCTGGCGGCGACGGCAGGTACCGGGATGCCGTTGCTCGCTGCCCTGAGGGCGCGACGGAAGGCCGCGGCATCCTGGAAGCGGTCGCTGCGGTTTTTCTGCAGGGCCTTGGTCAGGACAGAATCGAGGGCCTCGGAGACCTCGGGATTGTGGGCGCTGGCAAGGTCCGGAGTTTCCCGCACGTGCTGGTAGGCCACGGAGACCGGGCTGTCGCCCACGAAAGGCGGACGACCCGTCAGGAGCTCGAAAAGCAGGCAACCCGCCGAGTAGAGGTCACTGCGCGCATCGACGGTCTCGCCCCTGGCTTGCTCCGGCGACAGGTACTGCGCCGTTCCCACCACGGCCTGCGTTTGGGTCATGGTGGCGGACGAATCCGCCATGGCGCGTGCGATGCCGAAGTCCATGACCTTCACGTCGCCACTGTCTCCGCAGACCATCACGTTGGCGGGCTTGATGTCCCGGTGGACGATTCCGGCCCGGTGGCTGTACTCAAGGGCGGACAGCACACCGAGGGTATAACCAATGGAGTCCTCGACCGTCAGCTCTTTGGCCTTGATCATGTCCCGCAAGGTACGGCCTGAGACGAACTCCATGACGATGTACGGGACGCGTACGTCCTCTCCGGGGCCGCCGGGGACCGAGTACTCACCCGTGTCGAAGATGGCCACGATGGAGGCGTGGTTGAGCGCAGCTACGGCTTGCGCTTCGCGCTTGAAGCGGGCCTGGAACTGTGGATCGCGGGCGAGGTCCGCCCGGAGGACTTTGACCGCAATGGTCCGCCCAAGGAGCGTATCCGTTCCGCGGTATACATCTGCCATGCCGCCACGGCCGATCAGCTCACCGAGTTCGTAGCGACCGTTGAGGATGCGCTGTTCAGACACAGGCGTGCTTTCCTCTCGGTGTGCCGGACCGGGCCGTGACGTTGACATGGTGAACTACTTGGTTGCCTGGGCGCTGGGGCTCGCGCTGGACGATGACGACGGGCCAGTGGGGACCACGGACTTGGACAGGTAGTAGGTAACCAGCGAGCCGGCTTCCACGTTGGTGCCCGCAGCGGGCGAAGACCGGACGAACGTCCCGGGCTGCTGCGTCGGGGAGCCGTTGACGGGATCGCCGGCCACCCAACGAAGGCCTGCGCCTTCGATGAGCCCGCGTACCTGGTCCTCGGGCAGGCCCACGCCGATGCTCGGGACAGCCACCATCTCCGGACCCTTGGAGTACTGGACGGTAATGGTGGTGCCGGGGTCAACCGGACCGGTTGGGTTGAGGCTGATGACCTCGCCCGGTGCGGCCGTGTTACTGAAGACCTCCTGGCCGTCAACGCCCAGGCCCATTGCCCGCAGTTCCGAGCTGACCTTCGGGAACTGCTGTCCTTGGAACTGCTCCGGGATCACATTGATCTTGGACTGCGTGGACTGCGAAGGAGTCGGCGTCTGCGAGGTCTGGGACGGCGTTGGTGAGGCTGAGCTGCTGGTGGGGCTCGAGGACACGCTGGGACTGGAGGAGGAACTGCTGGGGCTGGGGCTCGGCGAGAAGAAGCCGGACTGTGAAATCAGGAATCCAACCAAGGCAAAAAGGACCAGCAGGATCAACGCCACGAGCGGCCAGGTCCATGGGCTGCGTTTCTTGCGCTCCGGTTCCTGGTCGTCGTAGTTGCCGTCATCGTCGCTGTAGACGGTCTCGTCGTCGTTGAGTTGGCGTTCTGCTTCCAAGGCGTTGGCACGGGTCAAAGCGTTGTCCGACGAAGCGGCCGCGGCGCCTGCAGCAGCCCCGGCAGCGGCGGCGCCAACCACCGGAAGTGCGGAGGTCGCCGTCGTCGACTGCTCTTTTCCGAACGGCGAGGCAACCACGCCCGTCGGAGCCGTCGCAGTGTTGACCGGAGCGGTGATGGGTCCGGTGGCACCCTCGAAGAGGAGCATGCCGGGAACGGCGGCGTGGGCCGTGGCGATATCCCCGTTGCGGATGGCCTCGGCGGCCTCCGCCAGCTTGATGGCGTTGGCAGGACGGTTCTTCGGATCCTTGGCCAGCATGGACATGAGCAGCGCGCGCACCGGGGTGGGAAGCGTCTCCGGAAGGGGTGGCGGAGCGTCATTCACCTGGGCCAGGGCAATGGCAATCTGCGACTCGCCGGAGAAAGGCCGGTGGCCCGTGAGGCACTCGTAGCCGATGACACCCAGCGAGTAGATGTCCGAGGACCCCGTGGCGGTCTGGCCGGTGGCCTGTTCCGGTGCGAGGTACTGGGCAGTTCCCATGACCTGTCCGGTCTGGGTCAGCGGCACCTGGTCCGCGAGGCGGGCGATGCCGAAGTCCGTCACCTTGACCCGGTTGTCCGGCGTGATCAACAGGTTGCCGGGCTTGATGTCGCGGTGCACCAGGCCCTGCGCGTGCGCCACGGCCAGGGCGCGTGCCGTCTGGGAAATGATGGAGAGCGTCATGTCCGGAGACAGCACCTGCTCACGCTCAAGGATGGCGCTGAGCGGGTGGCCCGGAACAAGCTCCATGACCAGATACGCCGAACCGGCTTCCTCGCCGTAGTCGAACACATTGGCGATACCCACGTGGTTGAGCAGTGCTGTGTGGCGGGCCTCGGCACGGAAGCGCTGCAGGAAGCCGGGATCGCCGGTGTATTCCTCCTTGAGCACCTTGATGGCCACGATCCGGCCCAGGATCTGGTCCTTGGCCTTCCAGACCTCGCCCATGCCACCAATCGCAATGCGACTGGTCAACTGGAACCTGCCGCCGAGTGTGATTCCCGAAGTAGGTCTCACTTATTCAACACCGCCTCAAAAATCTTCTTTGCGTTCGGACTGGTTAGCTTGGCACCGCTGAGCACATCCACACCTTCCATGACGATGGTGACGGCCACTTGCGGGTCGTTTGCCGGGGCGAACCCGGTAAACCATGAGTTGTTCAGGCCTGAATCGCCCAGCTCCGCGGTGCCGGTCTTGCCGGCCACCTTGACGCCGGAAACAGCGGCGCCGTTGGCGATGCCGTTGTCCACGGCACTGGTCATCCACTCGGTGATCTGGCCGGCAATGGGAGCCGTGGTGCTGGTGCGGAGGGCTTCGGGCTTGGTCTCGCTGATGACGCGGAGATCCGGGGACCTGACGGTCTTGACGAGGTTTGGCTTCATTTGCACGCCGCCGTTGGCAATGGCCGCGGTCATGAGGTTGATCTGCAACGGGGTCGCCTTGACGTCGCGCTGGCCCACCGAGGACTGGGCCAGCTGTGCCTGGTCAAGGTCCTTCGGGAAGACGCTCGGTGCCATCTGCAGCTTCAGTTGGTCACCGAAGTTGTCCCCAAAACCAAACTTTTCGGCCTGCGTGCGGATGGCGTCCTGGCCCAGGTCCAAAGCGATGCTGGCGAACGGCGTGTTGCAGCTTTGCTCCAGGGCGAAGGAGAAAGACGCCGTCTCCCGGACATTGCAGTTGCCGCCGGCATAGTTGGGGAGGCTTGCGCTGGATCCCGGGAGCGGCAGGCTGGAGGGGTTCGGGAGCTCGCTGTCCTTGTTGTACTTCCCGGAGTTCAACGCCGCAGCGGTATCGATCAGCTTGAAGACAGAGCCCGGCGACAGCAGGTTGCCCGTAGGGCCGCTCACGTTCTGGTTCAGGTTGATGCCCGGAATCTGGTTCAGCTCGTTGTAGTTGGCCTGCGCCGCCTTGGTGTCATGGGTGGCGATCAGGTTGGGGTCGTAGGACGGTTTGGAAACCATGGCCAGGATGGCGCCGGTCTTCGGGTTCGTCACCACAATGGAGCCGCGCTGGCCGTCCGGGATCAGGTCATAGGCAAGCTTCTGGACGGCGGGGTCCAAGGTCAGCTCCACGGAGGCACCCTTGGGCTCGTTCCCGAGGAACATCTGGCTGACGCGGTCCAGGAACAGCTGGTCAGAGTTGCCCGCGAGCGTATCTCCCATGGACTGCTCAAGGCCTGTGGAACCAAAGCCCTTGGAGAAGTAGCCCGTGATGCCGGCGTACAGCTCGGGTTGGGTGTATTTGCGCTGGAAAGCGCAGGACTCGGTCCCCGTGACGGATTCGGCGATCGGCGTGCCGGCCACGATGATGGCCCCGCGGTCGTTGCAGAAGGACGCGAGGATGGCGCGCTGGTTCCAGGGGTTCTTGTTGAGATCGTCGGCACCGATCACCTGCACGTAGCTGATGGCGCCGAGGATCAGGGCAAACATGGCGACGGCAGCCATCCACGAACTTCTAATAGCCTGGTTCATTGCTGCTTCACCGCCTCTGTTGGTGTGCTGGGGGTTTGTCCGGTGGCCGGCTTACGGGCGGCCGGGGTGCTGCTGGTTGCCGGCGGCTTGTTGACCATGGGTGTAGTGTCCACTGGACCCCGTGCCGTGTTGGAAATCATGAGAAGCAATCCAACAATGATCCAGTTGGCCAGGAGCGACGAGCCACCTGCGGCGAGGAACGGCGTGGTGAGGCCGGTCAGCGGGATCAAACGGGTGACACCGCCGATCACCACGAAGCACTGCAGGGCGATGGCGAAGGACAGGCCACACGCAAGGAGCTTGCCGAACGCATCCCGGGTGCCCAGTGCGGCACGGAAGCCGCGGGTGAACAGCAGCAGGTAGAGCATCACCACGGCGAACAGGCCAATCAGGCCGAGTTCCTCCCCGATGAGTGCCACGATCATGTCGCTGTTGGCAAAGGGAACAAGGTCCGGCCTGCCCTGGCCCAGTCCCGTTCCCACGAGCCCGCCGTCGGCCATGCCGAACAGGCCTTGGACAATCTGCCCACTGCCGCCGGGTGACCGTCCGAAGACTTCCGGGGTGAAGGCGTTGATCCAGCTGTCGATGCGGAACGCGACGTGCGAGAAGATCTTGGAGGCAACAAAGCCACCGCCCAGGATCAGGACCAGGCCGATGACTACCCAGGAGATACGGCTGGTGGCCACGTAGATCATGACGATGAAGAGGCCGAAGAAGAGGATGGACGAGCCGAGGTCGCGCTGGAAAACCAGCACGCCGATGCTCACCAACCACGCGGTGATCATGGGACCAAGGTCCTTGAAGCGCGGGAACTGCATGGGCCCGATCTTGCGTCCGGCCAACAGGATGAGGTCCCGGTTGGAGGACAGGTAGCCCGCGAAGAAGATGGCCAAGGTGATCTTGGCGATTTCACCGGGTTGGAAGGTCATGGGACCTACGCGGATCCACACTTTGGCGCCGAGGACCTCGCCGGCGGAGATGCCCGGAACCAAAGGCAGGATCAGCAGAAGGGCACTGACAGCCAGGGAAATATACGTGAAGCGTCGCAAAATCCGGTGGTCCTTGAGGAACCAGATCACGGCGATGGCCACGGCCATGGCAATGAGCGTCCAACGGAGCTGGTTGTTACCTGTGTCTTCGCCCGGAGCATCCATGCGGTGGATCAGTGCGAGGCCAAGACCGTTGAGTGCAACCACAATCGGAAGTATTACCGGATCGGCATATTTAGCCCGGAGGCGGAGGACCACGTGGAAGGCGAAGGCAGCCACAGCGAGCAAGCTGGACTGGAACCAGAAATCGCTGTCCAGGCCGGACTCGGAATTGATGCTCACCAAAGCACTGGCGCCGATGCCCACGGCCAGGGCCAGGACGATGAGCACCAGCTCGACGTTCCGGCGGGGCTTGGGTGTTGTTTCGGTCTGGATCATTTTGCCGCCTCACATGGAGTCGGGACGGGCGAGGGCGTTGGTGTGGCAATCGCTGCCGTGCTGGGAACAGGAACGCTGGTGCTTGGGGAGGGGGTGGGAGTTGCGGTGGGGGAAGCGCTGGGGCAGCTTGCTGAAGCGCTGCCGTAGTTCTTCAGGTTCTCCACAATCCGCTGGGCGTCATCCAGGTCTCCCGCGGGAACGGTCTGGCGGACGCTCTGCCGGCCGTATTCGGGCAGCGAGTCGACGCGAAGGTCCGTTACCGACTCCAACCGGGAAAGCTGGATGGGGCCGAGCCGCTGTGAGATGCCGTTGTAGATGGCAACGCGCTGGTCGAACTCGCCCACGTAGTAGCGGGTCTGGGTCCAGGCGTAACCGAGCCAGAGACCCACCACCACGCCAAGGACCACGACGGCGGCCACGGCAGGCATGAGCCAACGGATGCGGCGCCGCGGAGGTTCTTCGAGTTCCAGGCGGTCCTGTTCGGCCTTGTGCGTCAGGACCGTTGCTGCCCGGCGGGCCACCGTGCGGCCCGCCACCGTGGGAATCGAGCCGGTCTCGGCAGCTGTCGCCGCCGCGCCAACCAGTTCGTGGGGCCGGCTGGCCAGTTCTTCGCGCAGGACCTCGGCGGACAGGTGCTCGCCCAGGTGCGGATCGGTCGTGGCAGGAGGTTCCTTGTCCTCGGAGGACTCGTCCTTGGCTGGTTCCTTGCTTGGGGCAGCAGGATCTTCGTCGCCAGGACCGTGGGCGCTGAACGAGGAACCTGCGGCAGGTTCCTTGGTGTCTTTTGCTGCGTCCGCCGCCTCGTCCTTGGCGGCTGGCGGCTCATCCGCTGACTTGCTGGCGGTGACCGTGTCCGCCTGTTCGGCTTGGGCGGGTGCCGCGGGAGGTACGACGTCGACGGCGGCCGTGCTGACGTCGTCGTCCGTTTCCTCCGCGATCTCAAGCATCACGACGGTGACGTTGTCCGGGGCGCCCGCTTCAAGAGTCAGGTCCACCAGGGTTTCCACGCACTCGCGAAGGTCCTTGATCTCGCGGACCTTGCGCTCCACGACGTGTCCGGCCACATAGTTCAGGCCGTCGGAGCAGAGCAGCCAGCGTTCGCCGGGTTCGACGTCCAGGATGTCCAGGTCCAGTTCTGGGCTGGCGTCAACATCGCCAAGGACGCGCATCAGGACGTTCTTGTGGGGATGTGTTTCGGCTTCCTCCGGGCGCAGGCGGCCCTCATCGATGAGGCGCTGGACAAAAGTGTGGTCGATGCTGACCTGCTCGAACTTCTTGTTGCGCAGGCGGTAGGCGCGGGAATCGCCGATGTGCGCGAAGTGCAGCTTCCGGCCTTCAAGGAGCAGGGCCGTCACGGTGGTGCCCATGCCGGAAAGCTTGGGATTTTGGTGGACCAGCTCGGAGAGCAGGGAGTTCGCGGTCTGGATCTCGTCCGCGAGGACGGTGTCTGCGCCGTCCGGGTAATCGTCGTGATCCAGGTGGATCATGTCCAGGACCGTTGATGCCGAGGCCACATCGCCGCCGGCGTGACCACCCATGCCGTCGGCAACGACAGCAAGATGGCGGCCCACGTAAGCGGAGTCGTCATTCTTGGAGCGGATCCGACCGACGTCGGAGCGCGCCGCGTAGCGCATGATGAGGGGGCGCTCCGCCGGCGTTTCCTTGCCTTCGGTGGTCTGTGGGGCGGCCATGGACTACGGCCTCAATTCAATGACCGTCTTGCCGATCCTCACGGGGACGCCGAGCTCCACCGGCAAGGCCCGGGTGAGCTGTTGATCGGCCAGGTAGGTGCCGTTGGTGGAACCCAGGTCCTCGATGAACCAGCGGCTGCCTTGCGGAAACAGGCGGGCATGGCGGCCCGACGCGTAGTCGTCTTCCAGGACAAGCGTGGCTTCCTGCGCGCGGCCCAAGAGAATGGGACTGGCTGCGAGGGGAAGCGTGGTGCCCTTCAACGGTCCTTCGGTGACCACGAGGTTCCGGGCATGCTGGATGGCCGGCGGCGGCGACGCAGCCAACTCCGGATGCTTGCGGACCTCACGCGCAGTGGGCGTGCCCGTCACGGCTTTGCGTCCGATCTGGAAGTCGCGGCGCATGGTGGACACGATGCTGAAGATCAAGACCCACAGCAGCAAGAGGAAACCGAAGCGAAGAGCGGTGATGGTCAGTTCGCTGATGTCGTTCACGCGTTGCCACCCGGGTTTTGGGGGAGAAGGCGGAAAATAATCTTGGTACGTCCCATCGTGATGGTTGAGCCGTCTGTGAGTTCCACGCTGCCGTCTACCTTGTGGCCATTCACGTAGCTGCCGTTGGTGGATCCAAGGTCTACGGCCCAGGTGGTGCCGTTTTGCGTTCGGACCTCAAGGTGCTTCCGCGAAACACCGGTGTCATCCACCAGGATGTCTGCTTCCGAGGAGCGGCCCAGCACAACCGACTGGGCATTGAGGGAGTACCGCTGGCCGCCGATATCCAGGACAGGTTGGAGCCTGGTGGGCTGCCGGGCCGGTGCCGCTGGAAGGTTTGGCCGCGGGGCCTGCGGGGCGGGAGCGCCGCCGTCGGACTTTTCGGTCCGGGAGGCGATTTCGAAGTGACCGGCCCGCTCCTCCTCATTCCGGCGGAAGGAGATCCGCACGGGACCCTGCAGCGTGTAGCCCTGGCTGCGCACATGCTGGATAACAACATCGCAGAGTTCCTCGGCGAGGGGCGTGCCCCATTCCTGTGCCCTGGTGAAATCGTCATTGCTGAGGAGAACATCGAAAACGTTGGGGGCGAGGGTGCGTCCCGCCGCAATGGTGATGGACTGGTTGTCCAGTTCGCGCCGCAGTTTGCTCGCGATCTCCACCGGCTCAACACGTGCCCGCGACCCCGTGGAGAAGACGTTGCGGACGGCTTTTTCAATGCCGCGTTCCACTTTGTCCAGCAGACCCATGGTCCTTCTCCTTTCCTCGTCGCGGCACATGTGGTGCCTGGCTCGATAGTCGGTCCATGGTCCCGTCCGTGCACACACTGAAGTGAGCGCCGAACGGCCCTTTCACTTCCCGATACTACTGGGAGTGACTGCGAATGGCCTTAATCCACAACGCCTTGCGACCCGGAAAAGTTCGCCACATGCCCGTCGTGGCGGGCGGGGGCAGGGACTAAATTTCCTCGCTGTTCAGCTGTTGTTGTCTGCCTTTGCGGCCTTGTTCGTGTGTCCCGAAAAGTCGTTCCGGGGTCCTTGCGGCGGCCGATTGGTGTTTTGCCCAAAGTGTCCGTTATGCTTGATCTCGCTGCTTTTGAAGGAAGCGAAGCCGGTTCCCGGTCAAAGTCCTGAAAAAGAAGTTGCGCGCGAGTGGCGGAACGGCAGACGCGCTGGCTTCAGGTGCCAGTATCCGAAAGGGTGTGGGGGTTCAAATCCCCCCTCGCGCACGCAATCTGAAAGAGCCCCGGTCTTTGGACCGGGGCTCTTTCGTTTAATTGCGTCGCAGGGGAACCAACCAGGGGACAGATCGCGTCCTTATCGGCGTTCATCAGGACAAGTGCTGTCCCCCAGTTGGGTGTAGACAGTCAGGACTGGCGCTTCAGGGCACGTCCCAGGCGGGCCGCGGCCTCTTCCAGTTTCTCCGCGGACACGTCACCGTAGGCCAGGCGCAGGTGGCGGTCGGCGTCGGTGCCAGGTCCGGACGGGAAGAACGAACCCCGCTGGTACTCCACACCCTCGGCACTTGCGTCCGCGGCGAGCTGGTCCGGATCCACCGAGTCGTCACTCAGTCGCGGCCACAAGAAGAGCCCGCCCTCCGGCAAAACGGACTCGAACGCCCCGGGGGCTTCCCGGTTCAACGCCGCCTTAAGGGTCTGGGCGCGGTTCCGGTACAGGACGCGTGCCTTATCAAGCGTGGCGTCGAAGATGTCGGGGTCGGACGTCACGAGTTCTCCGATGATCGCCTGGACCAACGTGGAACTGTGCGAGTCCTGCCGGCTCCTGAGGGCCGCAAGATCACGGGCCAGATGCCCGGGAGCGACAGTCCAGCCGAGACGGAGGCCGGGGCCCAAAGTCTTGGTGAACGTGTTGATGTGGAGCACGTGCTCCGAGTTGTTGAACTCCTCCACGCTTTCCTGCTCACCGGCAAAACGGAGCTCGCGATACGGGTTGTCCGCCAGGATCACGAATCCGTAGTGCTCAGCCAATCTCACCAACTCACGCCGGGCCTCACCCGGGAGGGTTCCCTGTGAGGGGTTGTGGAAGTCCGGCACGGTGTAGAGCGCAGACGGACGGGCACCACCGCGGAGAAGATCGCTGAGATGGTCTACATCCAAGCCATGCGGCCCCACAAAGACGGGCAGCGTGCGGGCATCGGACAGCTGCAACCCTCTCAGGAACAACGGGAAGATCGGATTGTCCACGGCCACCAGGTCGCCACGTTCCACCACGGACTGGATGGCCAGGGACAAGCCGTGGAAGCCGCCGTTGGTCATCAGGATGCGGTCAACGGGCACACCCTCGCGTTCGGCGATCCACTCGCGAAGGGGTGAAATGCCTTCAGTCCGTGAGTACTGAAGGGCGGGGACTCCCGGTTTGGCCAGTACTCGCGCTGTCGCTTCGGCGATCGCAGTGGTGGGAAGGACACTGGGATCCGGGATGCCGCCCAGGAGTTCGATAGCGTCTGCCCGCTTGTCGCGCAGCGTTGCGTCGCCGAATCCCTGGGGCGCGGTGAACGCCTCGATCAGGGCGGGCCGGCGGTTGGTGGTCAGGTTCACGGTCATGCTGGTGCCTCCGCTAGTTGTTTGGCTTCTGTCTGGTCCCGGACAGGCGTGGCCAGCGGGATCGCGTCGAGCAGTGCTTGGGTGTAGGGATGTTGGGGACGCAGGAAGATGTCCTCCACGGGCCCGTCTTCTACCACTTGCCCACGCCTGAGCACGGAAACGGTGTCTGCCACCTGCCGGACCAGTGCGAGGTCATGCGAGACGAACAGGTAGGTCAGGCCCAGGTCGCGCTGCAGTTGGGCGAGCAATTCCAGGATTCCCGCCTGGACGCTCACGTCGAGTGCGGACGTGGGTTCGTCCAAAACCACGACGTCGGGACGCAGCACCAGTGCGCGGGCGATGGCCACGCGTTGCCGCTGGCCACCGGACAGGTTTGCCGGCCTGCGTGACGCCACGGAGGCGGGAAGGCCAACGGCTTCCAATGCTTCGCGGACCCGTTGGACCCGTTCGGCTTTGGTGCCCAGACCGAACTGCTCCAGGGGTTCCTGGACGATCCTGCTCACCTTCCACGTGGGATCCAAGGAGGTGAAAGGGTTCTGGTACACGAGTTGGAGGTGGCGGCGGATCTCGCGGACTTCGGTCCGGGACCTGCCCGACGTCGACTGGCCGGCGACAGCGATCTCTCCGCTGTCCGGCTGCTCCAGCCCGAGCAGCAACCGGACTGCAGTGGTCTTGCCGGATCCGGATTCACCGACAAGTGCGTGGGTCCGTCCCCGTTCCACGGAGAACGAGACGCCATCCACGGCCACGATGTCCTTCCCGCCGGCGTGGAACCGTTTGGTTACTCCGCGCACATCAATCTGTGCAGGCCCAGCGGGTGACCCTGTAGCGTCAGTCCGGGAGCCGCCGTCGTGCGTTAACCGCTGGTTCCTGTACCTGTCCGGGTGCAGGGCGGGCACATCTGCCTGAAGGCTGCGCGCATACTCCGTTGCGGGTGCGGCGAAAATTTCGCGCGACGGACCACTTTCCTGGACCGCGCCATCCTTGAGCACCACCAGCGAATCGGCGCGTTCCGCTGCGATGGCGAGATCGTGGGTGATAAGGAGCAGACTGATGTCCAACTCACGCCGGAGCTCGGACAGCATGTCCAGGATCAGCTTCTGCACCGTAACGTCCAAGGCGGAGGTTGGTTCGTCCGCCACGATCAGCGACGGCCCCGGAAGTACCGTCAGCGCAATGAGGACGCGCTGCAGCATGCCACCGGACAGTTGGTGTGGATAGGAGTTGTACACGCGGCCGGGATCCGGCAAGCCCACCTGCTCGAGGACCGCCAGGATCTTCGTGCGCCGGACTTCGGGGTCCGTTTCGCCCAGGAGCGCGGCGGCCTCGTGGGCTTGGGCGCCGATGGTCCGCACGGGGTTGAGGGCGGACGCCGGATCCTGCGGGATGAAACCGAGCTCACGGCCGCGGAAGGGCCGGAACTGCTTCTCCGCAAGGGACAGGAGGTCCTTGCCGTCCAACTCCACTTTCCCGGTGGCGGTGGAGTCGTGCGGGAGCAGCCGGAGGACGGCCTTGGCGATGGTCGACTTTCCGGAGCCAGATTCACCGATCAGCGCGAGGCTCTCGCCTTTGGCGAGCGAAAACCCCACGTCATGGACGACGGCGGCGCGGCCGTACGCGATCGACAAACCTTGCACTGTTAAGAGGGAACTCATGTCACTTCGCCTTTCGCAGCCAGCGGCTGATGCGGTTCACGGACAAGACGGTGATGACGATGACCAGGGCCGGCGCGTACACGAGCCATGGAGCCGTGACGTAGGTCTTGCCGGAGGCCACCAACAGGCCCCAGTCCGACGCCGGAGGAGGATCGCCATAGCCAAGGAAAGCCAACGATGCGATGACCAGGATGGACGTGCCGAACTGCAGGACGGCCAACACCAGCACGGAGCGGTACGCGTTGGGGAGGATGTGCCCCAGCAAGGCGTGAAGCCGGTTGCCGCCTTCCAGATAGGACGCTTCGACGTACGTTGCGCCGCGGACGCGCAGCACTTCTGCACGCATCAGTCGGGCGAAAACTGCGACGGCGGATACTCCCGTTGCGATGGCGGCGTTGATGGTCTGGAACCCAAGGGAACTCACGATGACCACAGCCAGAAGGAAGCCCGGGATGGCAAGGAGTACGTCCACGAAGCGGCCGAGGATCGAGTCGACCCAGCCGCCCCGGAAACCTGCCGCGAGGCCAATGATGCTGCCAACTACCAAGCCGATCAGGACGGCTACCAAGGCACTCGTGACAGAGGACGCCGTGCCGTAGACGACGCGTGCATACAGGTCACGGCCGAGGTAGTCGGTGCCGAACCAGTGTGCTGTGCTGGGTGCGGCCAACTTGCTTGCGGTGTCGCCCGTAACGGGGCTGTAGTGCGTGAAGAGACCGGGTACCAGGGACCACAGGATCACAAGCAGAACCACGGCGAAGGACAGGAGGACCGTGACGGGCGGGAGGCCGTCCGTCAGCTTCGGCTGCGCAGGTTCTTGGTTCAGCTGGGGGTTGCTGAGCAGGGCGGTCATGCGCTTACCTTCTCCCGGAGTTTGACGCGCGGATCCAGCAACGGCGAGGCCAGGTCCGCCAGGAGGTTGACGGCAACGAACACCACGGCTGAGAGGGAAACCACTGCCTGGAGCACAGGCTGGTCCTCCCCGGTCACGGCCTTTTGGACAACAGTGCCGATTCCATCTCTTCCGAAGATGGTTTCGGTGATGACCGAGCCACCCAGGAGTTCACCGACGATCAAGGCCACCATCGCCACGGAGGGCAGCGCCGATGGCTTCACCAAGTGCTTCGCGAACAACCTGGCCTCCGTCAGGCCACGGGAGCGGGCCACGAGTGCGTATTCCTGCCGGGACTCGTGGTCCAGGCTGGCAATCAGGACCTCGGCCACCGGCGCCGAGACGGGGATTGCCAGGGTGATCGCGGCGAACAGCGTTGCTACCGGACTGTTCGGATCAGTCGTGGTGAAGGAGTGCAGGCGGAACGCGAAGAGCTCGATCAGGATGAGGCCGATCACGAAGTTCGGCACGGAAAGAAACAATGACGGGATGGAACGGACAACCGCGGCCCATTTCCCCGGAAGGTACTGGGCGCCGTAGGCGATGCCCACGGCGAAAACGATCGCGATGACCAAGGCGCTCGACGCCAAAGTCAGGGTCGACGGCAGTGCATCCCCGACGATCTGGGTCACCGGGAGGTTGGACTGCAAGGAAAAGCCGAGTTCGCCCGTCAGGAACCGGCCAAGTGACAGGAGCAACTGCACGATCACCGGCTGATCGAGTCCGTAGTAGGACACGATCCGCTGGATGTCCTCCTCGCTGAGCCCGTGCTGCGGGTCGCGCAGCGAATTGGTGATGGCGTCGCCGGGGAGCACGCTGATCACCAGGAATGTCAGGACGTAGGCGAGGAGGACCACGATGACCGCCTGGCCCACACGGGTGAGGGCAAAGCGCCGGTAGTCGCTGGTCACTGTGAAATCCAGGCGGTGTAGAAGTTCGCGTACGCCAGGCCGTTGTACTGGACGTCCTTAATCTTCGGGTTGATCAGGTACAGGCGCTGGACGAGCTGGTTAAGGGGTACAAAGTAGCCCTGCTCCAGGACGTACTTCTGCAGTTCGTCCGCCACCTTCTCCCGGGAGGCGCGGTCCGAGGCGGTGGCGATCGCCGTCGAAAGGTCGTTCAGCTTCTGGTCGCTGGTGCCAAGGCTGAACCAGTCCTCTCCCTTGTTCTGGCTGGTCAGGACACCGGCCACCGTGCCGACGTCGACGAAGCTTCGCGAGGTCTGGAACAGCGGCGGCTTGCTGGCCTGGATCGCTGCGTAGCCGGCGACGTCCACCACCTTGAGGTTGACCTTGATGCCCACCTTCTTGAGCTGTTGGGCGATGAGCTCGTCCTCGGCCTTGGTGGAAGGGACGTACGGGTTGGGCGTGAGCGTGAACTCGAGGGTCTTTCCGTCCTTGGTGCGGTAGCCGTCGGAGCCCTTGGCCCAGCCGGCGTCGTCCAGGACCTTGTTGGCCTTCTCCGGATCGAACGTGAAGGAATCGCTGAACTCACCGGCTTCAGGGACGTTGCCCTGGATGAAGGTGGTGGCCGCGTTCCAGTCATCCGTGTAGACGGTCTTGCGGATCTCTTCGCGGTCAATGCCGTGCTGGATGGCCTGGCGGACAGCGAGTTCATTGGTGGGGAAGGCTGTGGTGTTCACCTGGAAGCCGTCCACGAAGCCAAGGTAGCGGGGCGTTCCAACCGTGAAGCCCTGGGCCTTCAGCGACTCGATTTCCTGCGGCTCCACGTTGAAGGCAACATCCGCTTGTCCGGACACCACCGTGGAGGTCCGGACCGACGTGTCCTTGATGACCTTGTAGGTGATGGTGTCCAGTCGGGCCGGGCCGGTGTGGCCGAGTGCCGCAGGGCCCCAGTTGTAGTCCTTGCGCTTCTCCAATACGTAGCTGTCGCCCTGCTTCCAGGACTTCACCACGAACGGGCCACTGCCGATTTCCTGGCTGAGGTCCGCCTGCGCCTCCACCGGCAGCGCGAGGGTCTTCGGCGAGAGCAGGATGCAGCCGTGATACGCCAGCGTGGCGATAAACCCGAGCGCGGGAGAAGAGAAGGAAACCTTGACCGTTTTGGGGTCGGCGGCCTCGGCGGAAACGAAATTGGTGGACGGGAACAATCCCACCTTGCTGATGCCGCGTGCCGAATCGCCCTTGGCCCAGGCAGTGAGGTTGGCCACCACCGCGGCGGCATCCAGCGGGGTTCCGTCGGAGAACGTGACGCCCTCCTTCAGGTGCAGGACAAAGTCCTTGGCGCCGTTGAGCTCTTCCCACTGCTCGGCAACCCACGGGCTGAGATCGCCCTTCTCATTGACGTAGACCAGCTTGTCCGTGATCTGGCCCCAGAGGTTGCCCTCGTAGCTGGAGATGGAGGTCTTGCTGGAGACCCAGCCAGTGTCGTAGCCCTGGATCAGGAAGGTGATGTTGCCGCCTTCCACAGGGGTGCCTCCGTT
Organism: Paenarthrobacter sp. NPDC089714; assembly: GCF_044748905.1. Classification (NCBI taxonomy): domain Bacteria; kingdom Bacillati; phylum Actinomycetota; class Actinomycetes; order Micrococcales; family Micrococcaceae; genus Paenarthrobacter; species Paenarthrobacter sp. NPDC089714. The sequence continues at coordinate 71,765 of NZ_JBIVGX010000007.1, read as the reverse complement.
GGTGCCGGTGCTGGCGGTAGGCCCGCCGCAGGCGGTGATGAGTGCCGAGGTGGACAGGGCGCCGAGGCCAGCGAGGAAGGCCCGCCTGCGGAATTCGGGGGTAGCGAGGGTGTTCATGGTTGCTCCTTGGATGCGTTGGGTACGGCCGTTGGGGTGGCCGGTTTGTGCTGTTTGGCTAGATGGCTTTGCCGGGGTTGAAAAGCTGTTGCGGGTCAATCGCTGCCTTGATGGCGTGCTGCAACTCGCGGCTGCGCTGGGACAGTTCCAGCGCAGCCCACTCCTTCTTGATGGTCCCCACGCCGTGCTCGCCGGTGACTGTCCCGCCGAGCGAAAGCGCCACCTTCACGAGTTCAGTGGCTGCTTCCAGCAGGGAGGCAGGCGGGTTGGGGCCGTCGTCGGGCGTTTTGTCCAGGGTGATGAGCGGGTGCAGGTTTCCGTCACCGGCGTGCGACACTGCTGAAATGTCGACGCCGAAGCGGGCTTCGAGCGCCGGGAAAGCTGCGTAAACCTTGGCAAGCTGCGACTTGGGCACGGCAATGTCCTCGCCGACGTACCACTTGTCCTGCGGCAGGCCGCGGCCACTGCGCCGCAACTCCCAGAGCCGCACGCCGTCGTCGTCCGCTTCCACGGTGACCCGTCCACCGACAGCACTGAGCGCAGTGGCGAGGTCGGCGGCTTGGTCGCCGATGCCGTACCCGTCCAGTTCGATCAGGATCAGCGCGGCGCCCCGCTCGCGCAGCGCCGTTCCGGAATGGGCGTCGATATTCGCCAGGCTCGGGGTGTCGAAGAACTCGATCGCGGCCGGGCGCACCGGCGAGAGGGTGATGGCCGCCAGGCCATCGGTGCCCTCCGCCGTGCTGTCGAAGAAGGCACTCACGGTCTTTCGGGCCACAGGAAGGGGACGGAGCCTGACAGTGGCCTTGGTGACAATCCCAAGGATGCCTTCCGAACCGACGAACAGGGACGTCAGGTCCAGCCCGGTGACGCCCTTGATGGAGCGGTGGCCAACCGTGATGAGGCTGCCGTCGGCGAGGACGACGTCGAGCGACAGGATTGATTCGCGGGTCACCCCGTATTTCGCGCAACGGAGCCCGCCGGCGTTGGTGGCGATATTTCCGCCGATGGAGGAAATATCAAAGCTTGCGGGATCGGGTGCGTAGAAAAGGCCGTGGGATTCCAAGTGCTTGTTCAGTTCGGCATTGATAACACCCGGCTCTACGACGGCAACTTCATCCAGCGGTGAAACTTCGATAATCCGGTTGAGCTTCTCAGTGGAAATGACCACCTGGTTCCTGCTTGCGGTGGCCCCACCGGACAGGCCGCTGCCGGCGCCCCGGGGGACCACGGTGATGCCGAGTTCCGCCGCCAGCTTTACGGCGTCCTGGACGTCGGCTGCTGCTGCGGGAAGTACGACGGCGGGTCCCGGCGTGTGACTGTTGCCCGCTGTCTTGGCCGTGGCGGCGTCGTGGCTGTAGCGGCTGGTCTCCAGGCTTGGTTCGAGGGCTTCGATGTTCTTGGGGAGTTGCTCAAGGTACGCCTGGATGGTGGTGGCGTTTTCTGTTTGCTGTGTTGTCATGCCGGTGCGCTTTCTGTCCGGGTGCATGACAAGACAGGAATCCCTGCAACGAAGCACCCAAAGGCTTTTGATGAGTCATCAAAAGTTAGCGGCACTCGGAATTTGGATTCCAGTTTCGTGAAACGTCAATCAATAGTTCTCAATGGGGCGACGTGGGGATTCCCATTTCGTTAAATGAGGTCTTGATGCGGCGAAATATGTCTTTGTTGGACGGAGTAATGCGTCACATGACGGCGTGCCCAACTGGGTCGCATTTGTGCGCGTTTTGAACGCCCAAAACGCGCACTATTGCGACCCAGTTGGGGGAGTGGGCCGGGAGGTCAGCCGCGCGCGGAAGCCTTGAACCGGCGTCGAGAGTTGCTCAAGTGCAGGCGCATCGCTGCGGCGGCAGCGCCGGGGTCTGCCTCGGCGATGGCCTGGTAGATGGAGGAATGCTCGTGGACAACCTGGGCGAAGCGCTCGGGCGAATCGGGCTCGTTGCTGGAGACCAGCCGCGGGCGGGGCATGGTGATCATGGTTTGGCCGAGCGCGGAGATGCAGTCCGAATAAAAGGGATTGCCGGACGCGGCAGCGATTGCCCGATGGAATTCGAAGTCGGCCTTCATGGCGTGTGCGGGGTGGCCGGAGCTCGCAGTGAACTGTTCCAAGGCTCCCTGGACTGCCTTCAATTGGCGTTCCGAGTGATTCCGCGCAGCCAGTGCTGCCGCTTCGGTTTCCACGCCGATGCGGAAATCAAGCATCTGCAGGCGGTCTTCCATGGTGGCTACGGCACGCGCTCCTGGCGCATGGACGGGCCCGTCATCGGGCGGGGTCAGCGCAAAGCTGCCCCGCCCGCGTTCGGTCTCTACGAGGCCCTCGGCCTGCAAACGCGTCAGGGCGGAGCGGACGACAGTCCGGCTCACCCCGTATTCGCTGATGAGGGTGTTCTCGCTGGGGAGCTTTTCACCTGGCTGGATGGCACCGTCCACAATGCGGTTGCGGAGATCGGCGGCGAGGTCCGTAGTCAGGTTGCGGCTCATGGGTTCAAGATTACGCGCCGAATTCCACGGACTCGGTGGTCCAGGCTCGGGCCTGGTCGCTCAGCGTGACGCCGAGCCCGGGGCGGTCCGGGACGATCATACGGCCGTTCTTGGTTTCAAGGCGTTCCTCGAACAGCGGGTCCAGCCAGTCGAAGTGCTCCACCCACGGTTCACGCGGGTAGGCGGCGGCGAGGTGAAGGTGGATTTCCATGGCGAAGTGCGGGGCGAGGCCAAGGCCGCGCTCGTCAGCGAGGGCGGCGAGGCGAAGGAATTGCGTGATGCCGCCGACGCGCGGGGCGTCCGGCTGGATGATGTCGCAACTGTTGGCGTTGATAAGGCCCTTGTGCTCGGCCACGGAGGCGAGCATTTCACCGGTAGCGATGGGGGTGTCCAGGACCTGTGCGAGGTGTGCGTGGCCTTCGAAGTCGTAGGCATCCAGTGGTTCTTCGATCCAGATGAGGTTGAACTCCTCCAACTGGCGGCCCATGCGCAATGCGGTGGCACGGTCCCACTGCTGGTTTGCGTCCACCATGAGGGGCACGTCCCAGCCGATGTGCTCGCGGATCCCGGCCACGCGGCGGAGGTCCTCCTTGGAATCCGGCAGGCCCACCTTGATCTTGATGCCGCCGATACCTTCCTCGATGGATTGCGTTGCGCGCGCTTTGACTTCGTCCAGGGTGGCGTTGAGGAAGCCGCCGGAGGTGTTGTAGGTCTGCACGGAGTCGCGGTAGGAGCCCAGGAGTTTGGCCAGGGGGAGTCCTGCGCGCTTGGCTTTGAGGTCGTAGAGGGCGATGTCGATGGCTGCCAGTGCCTGCGTTGCCACGCCAGACCGTCCAACCGAGGCTCCGGCCCAGAGGAGCTTGGTGTAGATCTTGCCAATGTCGTTGGGGTCCTCGCCGATGATGCCCTCTGCGACCTCCTTGGCGTGCGCGTATTGTGCGGGGCCGCCGGCTCGCTTGGAGTAGCTGAATCCGATGCCGCTGTGGCCCTGTTCCGTGGTGATTTCGGCGAACAGGAACACCACTTCGGTCATCGGCTTCTGCCGGCCGGTGAAGACCTTGGCGTCGCTGATGGGTACGGTCAGGGGCAGTCGGGCTGTGGACAGTTTGACGTGCCGGATGAGGTCTACGGGGCTCAAGGGGTCTCCTAAGTTGTTTTACTTAGGATACAAGTTAGGAACTTGTGCTACAAGAGGATGTGGGACTGTCCCCGTAACAAGCAAGGGGCCGCGACCCGGCGAGGGTCGCGGCCCCTGTATGTAGAGGACTGCTACTTGATCAGCGCTGCGGCCTGTTCCATGAGGTCGCTGGCCGTGGCAACACCGCTCGCTTCGGCGCCCTTGCCGGAAGCCGTAGCCGAGATCAGTACCCCGTCCTTTATGGCGTAGGCCATGTACGTGGTCTGCTTCGAGCCGCTGGCTGAAGACATTTCGGTCTTGTAAGCCACAGTTCCGGGAACCGCGCTGATGCCGTCGAACTCTTCAGTCGAGACATTCATCGATTGACCGGCCATGGAGAGGGTCATTTTCGCGCACTTTTGGGCCTGTGCGCCGCTCTGGTCGATGCTGTCCTGGAGTTTCTGCTTATCGAGTCCGGACGTCAGGGTCACCATGGTCATGACGCCCGATTCAGCATCCAGATCTGCCCCGGCAGCGGTGGTTGAACCGGCCAGTGTCGTATTGCCGCCCAGCGTCGCCAGGTCCTTGCACTCGGCAGGTTCGATCGTGAACATGCTCAGGAGGGCCTTGATGGGATTCTCCTGCGCGAGTTCCTCGCTGGACGCTACCGTCAATTCCTTGCCGGACTTGGGCTTGATCTGCTTGACCAATCCAATGAGTTCCTCGTTGGTGTACTTCTTGGCAACTGTGGGCGTAGGCGTGGCCGTGGCTTCCGGCGAAGCGGCGTCGGTGGACCCCGTGGACCCACTGCAACCGCTCACGGCCATCATGACCAAGGCCGAAATTCCGACGCTCTGCAGCGCAAACTTCTTCATTTCCAAATCCCCCATTGGGTCTTGCTCTTACTGCCAGGCGATTCCCAGCTGAGATAAGACTATCCGTTCCCCCAAGGCGTTAGGCTTGCCACCATGGCGTTTGGGGGAGCGCGCAGTCAGGGAACTGCGCTTTGGGTGGCAGCACTTGGCTTCGTGGTGGTGGTCGCATACGCGGTGGTAGGCGCATTCCAGATCCTTGTTTGGAATCCTTTGGCGGCCGTCCCTGGAATGGCGTTGGCCGACATTTATTCCGCCGTTGATCGGGCCAAGGAGTCCTTGGCGATTCCGCGGGTCCTCGTGTGGACCGTTGTCGGCATCGCCTTGGGTGCCGCGGTTCTGGTCGCCGCGTTGAGGCGGCCGCTCAGCGTCAGAACCGTTCTGGCGCTGGAGTTGCTTGTGCTGATCCTGGGGGCGCCCAGCCATTGGATGGCGTCCTTTCCGGCAGGCATGGGACTTGCAGACACCTTTGCGATTTCGGGTGGTGACTACTCGCCGTGGGGAAAGCTCTTGTATGCCGTTAGCGGCATTGCCCTACTGTGTCTGCTGGTCATCATGATCCGCAAAGGTGGTGAGGCACGCGGCACGAAGGGCGGGTCTGGTTTAGCTGCGGGATGACGGCGTGAGCGGTTCGACAGATTTGCTCTGCCTCGGCGTTGGAGGGGGAGCCTCCGCGGACGTAGGCTCCCCCTCTTGTTGCTCTGCTGTTATCCGGCTCTGTACCTTGGCGTCGCGGGCCGGGGTGTCTGGTACTGCGGGTGGGCGATGCTGACCGCGGGTGGCGGCGCTGCTGTTACGTGCGGGATTTCCCATTCGTAGCCGAACTTCGCGATCTGGATGACGTTGAAAGTTTCGGTCTTGGTGACGCCGGGCAACTGACCGATGTTCTTGATGAGGAAATCGGCCATGTGTTCCCGGGACCCTACAAAGGCTTCGGCCAGTAAATCCCACGGACCGGTGGTGAAGGCCAGGTATCTGACTTCAGGCATTGTCCGAACCCGGGCAGCGACTTCTTCCATCCTGGAGCTCTCAACTGTGAGGCCGACGTACAGGCAGGTTGATAGCCCGATCAGGTCCGGGTCGATGACAGGGGCCAGTTTCAGGCCCCGTTCTTCGGTGAGCTGCTGGAGCCTGCGACGGACCGTCTTTTCCGAGACACCCACGCGCTGGGCGATGGTGGAGCTTGGCATGCGCCCGTCTTCGCGAAGACAGTCAATGATCGCCCTGTCGGTGTCATCGAAAAGGGGCTGGGAACGGGAACGGTCCATGAAGGCAATGCTAGTGCGTCAACGCCTGGGCGGTACCGAGCGGAGACGAGGCCAGTTTCTCGGGGTGGTGGGCTGCTTGGGAGTAGAGCATCTGGGACAGGACCTCCCATACCAAGCGGGCGGTGATTCCGCTGGGGTCGTAGATGGGGCACAGTTCGGTGTTGTCCACGGCTGCGACGCCGCGTTCGCCGATCATTTGTCCGATCTTGATGATTTCCGGTCCGGTGAAACCGCCGGGCTCCGGCCCGGTGGTGCCGGGGGCGTAGGCCGAGTCAACGACGTCGCAGTCGAAGGAGACGTAGACGCCGTCGACACCGTCCCAGACTTTGTCCAGTGCTTCTGCGATGACTTCATCGAACGGGCGGGAACGGATGTCCCTCATGGTGTAGACGGAGATTTCGCGGTTGCGAACGGCCGTCCACCATTCGGGCACGTTAATGGTGCCGCGTGCGCCGATTGCGACGATGTTGTCCTTGCTGACATTCGGCAGGTCCGCGGCGCGCACAAGTCCGCTGCAGTTCGTTTCGTACTCCCCGCCGATCTCCTCGCCGGCGTCCAGATGGGCGTCGAGGTGGAGATAGCCCATCTTCTTCTCCGGGCCGAGGTGCTTGGACAGGGCGCGGGCGCCGGGTACGCAGACCGAGTGGTCACCGCCGATGGTGAAGGGGATGGCGCCGGCGTCGAGGATGCGTTCGATCTCGGCTTGGACGAGCTCGTGGGTGCGGACGGCGTTGCCGATGGCCAGGGGACTGTCGCCACAGTCAACGAGTTTGTAAGCGTCGAAGAGGTCAATGTCCCATTCAAAGGACCAAGGAAAGCACATGTTTGAGGCGATGCGCAGCCCGCGTGGGCCGTTGGCGGATCCGGGGCGTTCGATGGCCGCGTTGGCCCCGTCGAATGGGAAGCCGAGGAATGCTGCCTTCGTTCCGGTCCCCGCCAACTCGGTGGTGGGGACGTGGGGTGCGCCCAGGAAGGACATCACACCGCTGGTGATCGAGGCGAAATTGCTGGTTGTCCGGTGTGCGGTCATGGTGGGTACTACTCCTAGTGTGTTGATTTCGCGTCAGTGACGCAGGGCCGGGGCTGGTTTGGCCTCGGTGGCTTACTGGTCGGCCAGGGCGAGGTCTTCGCTGGTGGCCGGTTCCGGTGCTGGCGGAACGATCCGGTGTCGGATGGTGAAGTAGATGATCGTTCCCGCGATAAGCAGGACACTGAACATCAAAGGAATCGCGTACTGGATGTACCAGGGCTGGTCGACCGCGCGGGGCCAGCCGATGTTTACGGCTTCGAAGACTGCCCAGAGGGTGGCGATGATCATGACCGGCGCGGACGCATTGCCCAGGGAGAAGGGGCCGGCGGTCCAGCGTCCGCGGAGTTGGGCGATCATGCGGCAGACCATGACGATGGAGAAGGTAATGAAGAAGCCACCTACCGTGAAGCCGATCAGGGTTGCGTAGACATCGCCCCACGCCGTTGTGAGGAGGACGAGGGCTCCGGCGATGCCAACGGCGCTGATGGCAGCGACGGGGAGGCCGTCTTTGGGGGAAAGCTTGGAGAGAATTCCTGCTCCGGGCAGGGCTTTGTCACGGGCCAGGGCGAAGATCATGCGGGATGCGGAGGCTTGGACTGCGGCGAGGGTGGCGATGAAGGCGATCACGAAAAGGGCGAAGAGCGGCCGGGCCATGTCCGCACCGAGGCGGGCCAGGATTGTCTCCACGACGGGGTCGGCTGACCCCCCGGATACGGCAGCTTGCATGTCCGGCGTGGCCAGGATGATCGACAGGGCAGAAAAGGTGACAACCGTAGCGACCATGACCAAGGACATGATCATGGCCTTGGGGACTGCGCGGGCCGGGCCCTTGACTTCTTCGGCTATGGAACTTGCTGCTTCGAAGCCCACGAAGGACCAGCCGACAAATGCTACCGCGGCACCGAATCCGCTCCACAGATAGCCGGGAGAGACTTCCCCTGCCGAGAAGTTCTGGAAGAGCACATCAAAGGACTGGCTGCGCTGGAAGATCAAGAGATAGGCGGCAATCAGGACACTGCCGACGAGTTCTGCGACCAAGGCACCTGCGACCAGGTATTTGAGCCAGCGGCGTCCTGCACTGTTGAGGAACGTCACGACGGCCAGGATGGCCAGAGCCACCAACAGCAGCGCCACCGGGTCAACGATCTCGAGCCCCAAGGTGGGGCCGACAAAGATTGCGGCACTGTAAGACACAGCCGCGGTGGAGATAATCAGGGTCCACGCGTACGTCCATCCGGTCATCCACCCCACCGCACGTGGAGCCAGGCGACGTGCCCACTGGTACACGCTGCCTTCAAAGGGCCAGCGTGAACTCAGTTCGGCGAAAGACAGGACGACCAGGATCTGGCCCGCGAAGACGATCGGGAAGGCCCACCACCCGGCGGGTCCGGCAGACTTCAGCACCAGCCCGAAAATGGAGTACAGGGCAACGATCGGGGAAATGAATGCGAACGCCACGGCGGCGGCCGACCAGAGGGTGAACTCGCGGCGGAGCTCGGCGTCCGGCGGGTGAATGGCTGGGGGATGTTGCATGAAAAGCCTCCGAATTGGAATGTGTGGAAGTGACGCTAGACACACGCCACAGCGCCGTCAAGCCAACTTCCGGATTCCGAACTCCAATATGCGCTGGATTCCGGTCCCCATCTGTATTTCTATTCCGTAATTCGGCTGTCTGTACCTTCTTTTGTGTCGGTATTCGGAACGGGGCTGATCCTGGATTCAACCGCCCTCCACATGGCGAGGCGTTCGAAGCTTGGATTGGCAGACTCGGTTTAAGGCCCGGGTCTGTGGCTCAAGCGGTTGGTGCTTGATGGACCGTCACCGGCGTGACGACCTACTTGTCGAGGAGGGCAGATTCGGCAATAATGAATGCCATTCATTTATTGGACTTTTGGGGTTCATGGAGGGCATCACTGATGATGCCCAGCCCCCACGACCCCGTCTCCAGTCATCGGAACCCGCCGCTTCGCAGCCGAACAACCGGGTTCTACTCCAAGAACCAGGAAGAACGACCATGAGCACATTCGATGTATTCGAGGCCAGCATTGCCGATCTCAGGGCCGCGCTTGTGGCTGGCACTGTCACCAGCATGCAGCTGGTTGGCCAGTACGCTGAGCGCATCAGGCGCTTCGATCACGCTGGACCGCTGTTAAATTCCGTCGTCATCCTCAACCCAGCGGCGCTCAAGGAGGCCCGGGCATCGGATGTGCGTCGTCGAAACGGCAAAATCCTTGGCCCGTTGGACGGCATTCCCTACACAGCGAAGAACAGCTATAAGGTCACGGGCCTGACTGTAGCGGCCGGGTCCCCCGCCTTCGAGAATCTGGTCGCCCAGCAGGACGCCTTCACCATTGAACAGCTTCGCAAAGCAGGCGCGGTGCTGATGGGACTGACAAACATGCCGCCCATGGCCAATGGCGGCATGCAACGAGGCCTCTATGGGCGAGCGGAAAGCCCCTACAACGGCGACTATCTCACCTCAGCTTTCGGTTCCGGATCATCCAATGGCTCAGGGACCGCAACAGCAGCCAGCTTCGCAGCCTTCGGACTCGCCGAAGAAACTTGGTCCTCCGGACGCGCTCCCGCCTCAAACAACGCCCTCTGCGCCTACACACCGTCCCGAGGGGTCATCTCCATGCGCGGTAACTGGCCACTGGTACCCACCATGGACGTCGTCGTACCCCACACACGCAGCATGGCTGACCTGCTCGAAGTGCTCGATGTGATCGTCGCCGACGACGAGGAAGAGCGCGGAGACTTCTGGCGCGTGCAGCACTGGATCCCCGTCCCAAGAGCCTCCCAGGTGCGCCCCGGTTCCTATTTTTCCCTCTCCGCGCCGGATCAGAGCGCCGCGAAAGCCGCTCTGGCAGGGAAGCGTTTCGGTGTGCCCAAAATGTACATCAACGCCGACCCTGAAGCGGGCAGGGCCAAAGTACCTGGGGTTGGCGGCCCCACCGGGCAGCATATCCACACCAGGGCTTCGGTGATCGAACTGTGGGAAGCTGCCCGTCAAGACTTCGAAGCCGCCGGAGCGGAGGTCATCGACGTCGACTTCCCCGTAGTCAGCAACTACGAAGGCGACCGGCCAGGAGCACCCACGATCAAAACCCGCGGACTGGTCACCGAAGAATACCTCCAACGCGAAATCGTGGACCTTTCCGCATGGGCCTGGAACGACTTCCTGGTCACCAACGGTGACCCGAAGCTGCACTGCCTCGCCGACGTCGACGGGACCATCATTTTCCCGCACCCCGACGGGGCCCTGCCCGACCGCTACAACGGCTTCGACGACGACATCGCCGAATATCCTACGTTCGTCCGCCGCAACGGCGTCCCCGATCTGACGGCCATTCCAGAACTCAAAGACGGAATCGTGGGCCTTGAGCAGACCCGTGTCCTGGACTTCGAAATGTGGATGGAGGACCTGGGGCTCGACGCGGTCATCTTCCCGGCGGTAGCCGACGTGGCACCCGCTGATGCCGACGTGGACGAACGCAGTGCCGACATCGCCTGGCGCAATGGTGTCTGGGTGGCCAACGGCAACCTTGTCCCACGCCACCTGGGCATCCCCACTGTCACCGTTCCCATGGGAACAATGTCTGACACCGGCATGCCTGTCGGCCTGACAATCGCTGGAAAGGCCTACCAGGACAACGATCTCCTGCGCTGGGCGGCCGCCTTCGAAGCCACAGGATCCCGCCGCACCCTTCCATCAAGGACGCCATCACTCCGGTCCTTGCCGCCGGCCTGTTCGTCCTTGGCATCGGAGCAGGAGGAATAACAGCCGGACTCATGAAACAAAGACCGGAAAGCTCCTGACGACCAAGCGACAAGCTTGGTGCCTCCACGCCCGTGCCAGGAGGATAATCCTCACCATGGCCGAACAAAGCGCCCCCATGAACGAAACACCCTTCACCCTGCCCGAGTCCATGAACGGCAAAGCGAGCCCCGCGAAGGCGGCGGTCGGCGATAAGCCGGTGTTCAACTACATCGCCAGCCTTCCGGAGCCCCAGCGCGGCATCGCTGAAGCCATCGATGCCTTGGCCGCAAGAACCCTCCCCAACCTGGAACGCTCCGTCAAATGGGGCATGGCCTACTACGGTGTGGGGGACGGCTGGTGCTTCAGCTCCGGAGGGTTCGCGGGGCACGTCAAGCTGATGTTCATCAACGGTGTGAACCTCAATCCCGTGCCTCCCGTGACGCCGGTGGGAATGGGCAAGGCGACGAGGGGTGTGGAGATCGGGACCCTGGACGATCTCGACGAGAACCAGTTGGCGGACTGGATGAAGCAGGTTACGTCAGTGCACGGCGTTGGGGGCAAGAAGCACTAGGAAGGCGTAGCAGGAACGTCGGTGGTGACTGCGGCGTCCGGGCTGCGGCGACCACCCTGCTGGGCCGCGGTCCCCGCCAGCACAACCAACGCGATCCCCACCAACTGCATGGGGGTGGGTGCTTGAGCCAGCACCAACAAGCCAATCAACACTCCGAAGGCCGGCTCGATCGACAACAGCGTGCCGAAGGCCGTGTGGGTCATCCGCCGCAATGCAAGCATCTCCAGGCCAAAGGCAATCACCGGTGTGACCAGGGCGATGCCGGCCGCCGCAGGGAGCACCCACCACTCGAAGTGGTGGCCAAGGACTTGCGGAAGTCCTACGGGCAGGGTGGCCAGGGCTGCGACGGGAATGGTGAGCGACAGTCCGCTGATCCCGGAAAAGCGGTCGCCAACGTGTTGTGTCAGGACGTTGTACAGGCCCCAGCAGACGCCGGCGGCCAAGGCAAAACCAACGCCGGCGAAGTCGATCGAGGCTGCCCACGGCTCCGTGAGGAGCACTACGCCGATGAGGGCGAGGAGTGGCCAGACCAGCGCCCGGCGATTCTTGCTCATCACCCCGGCCACGGTGAGGGGTCCCAGGAACTCGATGGCGACGGCGGTCCCCAGCGGGATGCGTTCGACGGCGGCGAGGAAGAATGTGGTCATGAAGCCGGTCACCACGCCGAGTGCGATCAACGCCGGCAGGTCGCGCCGACGCAGGGAACGAATCGCCGGACGGCTGATGATCCATAAGAACACCACCCCAAAGCACATACGCAACCAAGCTGTACCCGCCGGGCCGACCTGGCCGATGACGGCAACGGAGAGTGCGTTGGAGAATTGAATGGCCAGCATCGCCGCAACCGCCAGGGACCAGGGTGGGGCCGCGGTGAGCGTCCTACGCATGCGGACCCTCCGTTCGGTGGCCCGCCCCTACGCCCGGCTCGTAGACGGCGAGTGAGAACCGGGTGGGTTCACCGGTGGGGTTTGCGTAGGAATGGGCAACGTCACTGCGGAACGTGAGTGCGTCGCCGGCTTTAAGTTCATGGCTTTCGATCCCGACGACCACCGTGAGGGAACCCATCTGGACCTGCAGCAGCTCACGAGTGCCGGCTGCGTGGGCCTCACTTTCGTGCCGCTCGCCCGGGGCCAATGTCCAATCCCAGAGCTCGACGACGTCCGGAGACTCGGTGCCTGCGACCAGTACGCCGCGCCCACCGGAAGGCCCGGTCCACAAAACGGCACCTTCGCCGGCCCGGGTGATTTTCGGTGCGCGTGGAGCGGGAGGCTCCACCAGCGCAGGCAGGCCCACGCCCAAGGCATCGCTGAGTCTCAGCAGGGTTCCGATGCTCGGATTCACCCCGCCCTGCTCAACGTTCACGAGCATTCGCCTGCTCACGCCGGCGGCCGCCGCGAGACGGTCGAGGGTCCAGCCCAGGCCATTTCGCTCTTGCCTGACCCGGATCCCAATGGCGCGCGCCAGTGCTTCTGCTCCATCTTCCACGTAGTGCATCATACTGCACTGGTTTGGCACTAAGAAGCTAGTTGATGATCTCCCCGCCCTTGTCACCCAAGAGGACTTTCAGCCGTTCCCGCCACATCTGCAGTGCCTCGGGGGTCAGTCGCGTCCAGTCGTGGACTTCCGCAACCACCTTGAGTGGAGAGCTGCTGCGATAGGAACGAGTGGGGTTGCCTGGGAACTTTTTATCCGTCACGTTCGGATCGTTTTCGAACGGCCCGGTCGGCTCCACGAGGTACACGTGCGGCGTGCCCTCGCCCCCGGCCAGTTCGACGGCGATCTCCGCCGCCAGTCCGGCGCCGTCACGCAGCGCGGTGAAGTAGATATGGTTCATGACCACATCAGGCCGGTAGTTTGACCGAAAGCCGGCGGAAAGGGTTTCCCCCTCCTGCACTTCGACTCTTGTGCCGTGATAGAAGGGACCGTCTTCCAAAGGTTGGCTCATGAGCACAAGCCTAGGCACACTAGCCGCGCAGTGCCCCGAAACCCGCAATCAGTGCCTCCAGGCCCAGGTTGAACGCAACATCCGTGGGCCGCTCGTGCCTCTCCATGGCCAGCCGGTCCACGGCCGAGGTGAAGTTCGGGACCTGGTCGGCGAGATTGCCGGCGTCGAAAATGTCTTCCGGCGCGGTGACGTCATACGCAGCCCCGAAAACAAACGCCTCAAGCGCCACGATCGCGGAGATGATCCGTTCCTCGGGGAAGCCGGCATCGCGGAAGCCCGCAGTCACGGCCTCGTACATGGCCAGCGTCTTAGGCGCATTCGCGACGGGAAGCACGGCAATGACAGGAATCAGGGGAGTGTGCTCGGAGAACACGTCCCGGTAGGACCACGCCCAGCGCCGGACCGCGACGTCCCACGGCTCCACGCCGAATGCTGACACATCCACCATTGCCGCCAGATGGTCCTCGAGCAGCAGCAGCACGTCGTCCTTGGATGAAACGTGGTTGTACAGGGCCGACGGGGCAACTCCCAGCGATCGTGCCAACGCCGCCATGGTGAGTCCGTCGTAACCCTTGGAGCTGATCAACGTGAGCGCCGCCGTCGTGATTCCGTCCTGGTCCAGGACCGCCGCTGTCGGGCGCCCGGCACGCCGCCTCGAGGTGGCGGAGGGGGCTGGTTCGGGTGCGGGCATCGGAGGCCTTTCTGCTGCCTGTGTCCCCAGCATTATTCCATCGGGTCTTCACAGCCGCCGACTTTCGGGCTACTCTGGATATAAATGAATGCCATTCATTTATTGGTCAGCCACCAACGGACGGCCACGGAGAGGACATCATGCAGAATCTTGATCGCGACGTTGTGATCGTCGGTGCCGGGCCGTCAGGGTTGACGGCGGCACGCGAACTGAAGAAGGCCGGACTCAGCGTTGCAGTGCTCGAAGCACGCGACCGCGTTGGGGGCCGCACCTGGACCGACACCATCGACGGCGCCATGCTGGAGATCGGCGGCCAGTGGGTTTCACCGGACCAGACAGCCCTCATGGCGCTGCTGGACGAGCTCGGCTTGAAAATGTACTCGCGCTACCGTGAAGGTGAGTCCGTCTACATCGGTGCAGACGGCAACCCCACCCGCTACACCGGCGATACCTTCCCGGTCAGCGAAACCACCAAGGCCGAAATGGACAAGCTTGTAGCCATCCTTGACGGGCTCGCTGCGGAGATCGGGCCCACCGAACCCTGGGCACACCCCAAGTCCCGCGAACTGGACACCATCTCCTTCCACCACTGGCTCCGCCAGAACTCGAACGATGAAGAAGCCTGCAACAACATTGGCCTCTTCATCGCCGGCGGCATGCTGACGAAGCCCGCCCACGCATTCTCCGCCCTGCAAGCGGTCCTCATGGCGGCTTCGGCCGGCTCGTTCACGCACCTCACGGACGAGGACTTCATCCTGGACAAGCGCGTGATCGGCGGCATGCAGCAGGTCTCGCTGCTCCAGGCAGCTGAGCTGGGCTCCGACGTCGTCCTTAACAGCCCAGTCCGCACCATCAACTGGGACGGCAACAAGGTCACCGTGGTTTCCGACGGTGCAACCGTCAACGCCCGCTACGTGATCATGGCCGTACCGCCGAACCTGTACTCGCGCGTTTCCTTCAACCCGCCTTTGCCGCGCCGCCAGCACCAGATGCACCAGCACCAGTCGCTGGGCCTGGTGATCAAGGTGCACGCCGTCTACGACACCCCGTTCTGGCGTGAAGACGGACTCTCCGGCACGGGCTTCGGCGCCGGTGCCCTGGTCCAGGAGGTCTACGACAACACCAACCACGGCGACACCCGCGGCACCCTGGTGGGCTTCGTGTCCGACGAAAAGGCCGACGCCGTCTTTGAGCTCAGCGCCGAGGACCGCAAGAAGGCCATCCTGGAGTCGATCGCCGGATTCCTGGGTGACAAGGCCCTGACTCCCGAGGTCTACTACGAGTCCGACTGGGGCTCCGAGGAATGGACCCGCGGCGCCTACGCCTCCAGCTATGACCTTGGCGGCCTGCACCGCTACGGCAAGGACCAGCACGCGAATGTTGGCCCCATCTACTGGTCGTCTTCCGACCTCGCGGCGGAGGGCTACCAGCACGTTGACGGTGCCGTCCGCATGGGCCAGGCAACCGCCGCGCGCATCGTCGAAGCCGACAAGCTGGCTTCGGTGGCCGTCTAGCCGCAGAATCAAGCAACCGGCAGTCCGGGGGAAGTGCCGTCCCCCGGACTGCCGGCAGCACTGTTTAAGTATCGAAAGGGAAACCATGCGCTACGTCGTCGGTTATACCGCCAACGCGAGGGGCCGTGACGCCGTCCACCTCGCCATTGCGCTGGCCCGCGGCCAGGACGCCAGCCTGGATCTGGTCCTGGTGGTCCCTGAGGATTCTCCGTTCAACGCGGTCTACCCACCGGAGCCCGGCTACGATTCGATCCTCAACGAGCAGGCGAAGCAGTGGCTCGACGAAGGCCTGGCCTTGGTTCCGGACGACGTTACAGCCCGCGCACACATTCGCCGTGGCGACTCGGAAGCGCACGCACTGATCGACGCGGCCGTGGAGTTCGACGCTGTCGCCCTGGTTATCGGAGCCACCAACAACGGGCTCTTCAAGCGCTTCACCATCGGCTCGGTAGCGAGTTCGCTGCTGCATTCAGCGCCGCTGCCCGTTGCTTTGGCGCCGCACGGTTACCACCGAACGGACGGCATCACCCGGATCAGCTGCGGTTTCGGCACCAGGCCCGGCGCCGACGAACTGCTCGGCATCGCCGTCGAGTCTGCGCGGGACCGTCACCTTCCGCTGCGGCTCGTCTCGCTGTTGGCGCTCGACGGCGGTAACTCGCCCGGGCTCGCCGACGCCGCCTGGGTGCATGCCGCCGACCGTCTTGCCGACGTCGGGGGTTCCGCGTCCGATTCCGGGGCCGAGCCCGAAATCGTCGTTGCACAAGGCCGCACCATCGAAGAAGCCGTGGACCGGCTCGAGTGGGAAGACGGCGAAATCCTCCTCATCGGCTCCAGCCGCCTGGCGCAACACCGCGCCACCTTCCTGGGCACCACTGCAAACCGCATCCTGCGTGCCTTGCCAGTACCAATGATCGTGGTTCCCCGCGACTACACGCGACAGCGCTCCTAGCACCCGTCGCCTGAGAGGCAATTCCCATGTCAACTGCACCAAAGACGGTCCAGTCGAAGGATTCGGCCCTGAGTGAGAAGGGGCTGAAAGCCGGATCGGTGGGCCTCATCGGCGCCGTCGTGATTGGCGTTTCCTGCATCGCACCCGCGTACACCCTGACCGCAGCACTCGGTCCGACCGTCTCGGAAGTCGGTGTCCACCTGCCCGCGATCTTCCTGGTGGGCTTCATTCCGATGCTGCTTGTGGCGCTCGGCTACCGCGAACTCAACAACGCCATGCCCGACGCCGGAACGTCCTTTACGTGGGCCACGCGCGCCTTTGGTCCGTGGATCGGCTGGATGGGTGGCTGGGGTCTGATCGCGGCCACGATCATTGTGCTGTCCAACCTCGCGGCAGTTGCCGTGGACTTCTTCTACTTGATGCTGGGGCAGGTGTTCAGCAACCCGTCGCTGGCTGAGCTGAGCAAGATCCTTCCTTTGAACATCGCTACGACGCTGGTCTTTATCGCGGCGGCCTGTTGGATTTCTTACCGGGGCATGGAAACCACCAAGGGCGTGCAGTACGTGTTGGTGGCCTTCCAGTTGCTGGTGCTTGGGTGGTTCGCCGTTTCCGCATTCGCGCACGTGGCCAACGGCACGGCCTTCGACGCCACCGCCATTTCGCCCGACTGGTTCAACCCGTTCGCCGTCGACTCCTTCACTACTTTCACGGCGGGTGTGTCCCTCTCGATCTTCATCTATTGGGGCTGGGACGTCACCCTGACCATGAATGAAGAAACGAAGAATCCGGAGAAAACACCCGGCCGCGCGGCAACTGTGACTGTCTTGGTGATCGTCATTATTTACATGACCGTTGCCCTGGCCACGTTGTCCTTCGCGGGTGTTGGCGATACCGGCCTCGGTGCAGGGAATCCGGAGAACCAGTCGAGCATCTTCGCCGTGTTGGCCGGTCCGGTGATGGGACCGTTCGCGATCCTCATGTCCTTGGCCATCCTGAGCAGCTCGGCAGCATCCCTGCAGTCCACGTTTGTGTCGCCCGCCCGGACCTTGCTGGCGATGGGCCACTACCGTGCCATCTCGCCCCGGTTCGGCAAGATCAGTCCCACGTACAAGTCGCCGAGCACCGCCACGATCGCCGCCGCCATTGCCGCAGCGGCCTTCTACGTGATCACCCGGACCGTCTCTGAGAACGCCCTCTGGGACACCATCACGGCGCTGGGCATGATGATCTGCTTCTACTACGGCATCACTGCGCTGGCCTGTGTTTGGTACTTCCGTGCAGCCGCCTTCAGCAGTGTCCGGTCGTTCTTCTTCAAGTTCCTGGCCCCACTGCTGGGCGGGGTGATCCTCTTGGTCATGTTCGTGAAAACCGCGATCGACTCCCTGGATCCGGCCTACGGCTCTGGCTCCTCCGTTGGCGGAATCGGCCTGGTGTTCATCCTGGGCATGGGCGTGATCCTGCTGGGCGTGGTGGTCATGCTGGTGATGTACCGGGTGCGTCCCGAGTTCTTCAGGAACTTCTCCCGTACTGGCGCTTCCCGCAGCTAGAACTCTGCCTCACAGTGTGGCTTTAGGGACGCCGGCGGCGCGCTCGGCCTCGGTAAGGGCTTGGGCAAGGCGCTCGACGGCGGCACCGTAGTCGGTGCCGGCGGTCACCTTGCAATATTCCGCCTCGCGTATGGCTTTGGTGAGGGTTGCGGTTTCTGTTACCCGCACGTCCGTCATGGCCGGGTAGTCGATGGTCCGGCCGGGGTCCAATTCGTACTTTCGCCATTGAGCCAGAATGACTTCGTGGTGTGCGGCGTCATCGGCAAAACCTGCACGGCGCCACGGCTCGGCGGCGTGCACGCGCTCGACTTTCCGGGCGGCTGCCAAGGTTCCTGCCGCCGTCGTTCCTGCCAGCGCGACCATCACCAGTCCTGCGGGAGGAGACTGCACGGATGGGACCAGGATGGCCGGCGCGATCACTGTCAGACCAGCGAAAAGGTCCCAAAAGATGGTGTCCGGCTCAGGTCCGCGACCGTGCGTGAGCTTGCGATGGAGGACAAATGTCGTGGCCGCCGTCGCGAGGATCAGGGCCAAACCCCACATGAGCATCGGAGGACCTCCCGGGCGCAAAAGGCTGTGTTTTCAGTATGCGTTCCGGTGGGGAGTTTGGGTACAGGGCGATTTCAACATCGTGGACTGGCGTTCCACATCGGGTAGCTAACTCTCGGTACGCTCATCGTGTGCACGTTTGGGCTGTCGGTGCTGCGGCGTAGCCTAGGGGCCATGAGACTGAAAATGTGCAGCATCCACGTCAAGGACCCCGCGGCCGCCCACACGTTCTACACGGAGACGCTCGGCTTCGACACCCTCATGGCCATGCCCGAGGCGAACCTGTTCATCATCAAGGACCCGGGTGCGGGAGACGGCGTGCCAGGCCTGCTGCTGGAACCCAGCGATAACCCTATCGGTGCGAATTACATGAATGCTGTGTACGACGCCGGGATGCCGGCAGTTGTCCTCGGCGTGCCTGACGTCCGGGCCGAGTATGAGCGTCTTCTGGCCGCCGGCGTGATCTTCAAGGGCGAACCTGCGGAGGATCCGTCGGGTGTCACTGCCGTCTTCGACGACGGCTGTGGCAACTTTGTGATGCTCCACCAGGACTAGTTAAAGAGCAGTGGCCGGGACGTTTCCGCCCCGGCCACTGCTCTTGGTTCAGGAGTTGCGCTTGGTTCCCTTGGGGGCCACGCGCTTGGCGGCGGCGTTCTCCCTGGCTTCCTTGGTGGCGGCCTTTTTGCGGGCCTCTTCCTTGACCCGCAAGGTCTCGGCGCGCACAGCAGCGTGGGTGGCGCGCTCAACCACCAGCCACTGCGGGGGAGTTTGCAGCAACTCGGCGATTTCCGCCGTCGTGAGTGGCTCGGTGACGCCACCGCGGGTGAGGCCGCTGATGGAGATGTTGAGCTTCTGGGCCACGACCGGCCGCGGGTGCGGGCCATTGCGGCGCAGTTCGGCGAGCCACTCGGGCGGGTTGGCCTGGAGTTCGGCGTATTCGTCGCGGGTGACGGGTGAGTCCTGGAACTCCTGCGGTGCAGCGGGCAAGTAGATACCGAGTTTCTTGGCAGCTGTTGCCGGCTTCATGGTCTGGGAGTTCTTGGGAGTCATGCTTCAAGGGTATCCGGCCCGGTACTGTGAGTGTGTGCCAGACGCTGAAGAGTCCCCCGAAACACCCGAGCTCCGCTTCGCCTACGTGGCGGGCGTGACGCCCGGAAAGTGGATCCGTCGGTGGGAAGAGCGGATGCCGGATGTTCCGTTGCACGCTTTCATGTCCGACGACGCATCGCAGCTTGCGGTTTTGCGTGACGGTTCCGCTGACCTTAGTTTTGTGCGGTTGCCCGTGGACCGCGACGGCTTGCACGTCATCCCGCTGTACGAGGAACAGCAGGCAGTGGTGGCGCCGAAAGGCCACGAGATCTCGGTCTTCGAAGACGTGGCGTTCGAGGACCTGTCAGAGGAAAACTTCCTGGACGTTGCCGAAATGGGTGGCCCGGACATGGCACTGCAGGTGGTGGCGTCCGGAGCAGGCTTGGTCATCATGCCGATGCCTGTGGCCAGGCACTTGAACAATAAGCAGACTGTGAGCCGGAGATTGTCCGGTGTTCCCGGTACGCAGATCGGCCTCGCGTGGCTTGCGGGCAATGACAGCCCCGTGATCGAGGAGTTCATTGGGATTGTACGTGGGCGGACCGCGCAGAGTTCGCGGCAGCCGTCGGCGCAGCAGAAGAAACCCAAGAAGGCTCCGAAGCCGGACCGGCGGGGCACCGGTGGCGTAAAGAAGCCGGCGGTTTCACAGCGATATGCGCCCAATCCGGACAAGGGCCGTGGGCGGGGTTCGCGGAAGAAGGGGAAGCGCTGACTTATTCGCCGTGGATGGCGGCCTGTTGTTGCTCTGAGCGGTTGAGGTAGGCCAAGAGGAGATCGCCGGCCTTGTCCAGTTCGCCATTCTCCAACGCGGAACAGATCTGCTCGTTTTCCGAGAGCCAGTCGACGTAGAAGTGCGCGTTGACCGTGGCCTTGTGGAAGTAGAGGCGCATCTCGGCGAGAACCTGCTTCATGATCGAATTCAGCCTGTTGCTCTCGGCCAGGGCCACGATTGAGCCGTGGAAGTGCTGGTTGGCGCTGCCCAGGCCATCGTTGTCATTGGCGGCTGCGGCCTTCTTCCCCTCCTCGACGGCGGCCCTGACGGCGGCAATGCGCTCAGGTGAACCTCCGGCCCGGATTGAGCTGACCTCGATGGCCCGGCGCACGGTGTAGACGTCGTGGATGTCGCCGGCTTCCAGCGTTGCTACATAAACGCCGCGATTGGGCTGACGGACCAGGAGGCGCTCACTGGCCAGCTCTGCGAAAGCCTCGCGGACGGTGTTGCGGGAGACGCCAAGGTCCTCAGCGATGGTGGCCTCGGTGAGTTTGGCCCCGGGGACAAGGAATCCTTCGGCCAGTTGATAGCGGAGTTCTTCTGCCACCCGCTCTGCCACTGAGGGGACCCGCATGCGCACGCGTGCGCGGGCAGTGTCGAAGCCAGCCTGTTCGCTTGCTTGCTGATCTGCACTGGCCATGACACCAAAAGTACACGATTGCCGAAAAGTGGTATCGCTGGATTGTTGAACAATCCCACAACTTGGTGCATCCTTGATGTAACGCACATCACGAGGCAGGGATCACAGCATGGCAACCATTGACCTGAACAGCGACGTCGGAGAGTCATTCGGCCGCTGGACGTTGGGCGACGACGCCGCCATGTTCGAATCCGTCTCCAGTGCCAATGTTGCGTGCGGATTCCACGCCGGCGACCCCAGCGTTATCCGTGCTACCAGCGAGAAGGCGGCGAAGGCCGGCGTCGTAATCGGCGCCCATGTCGGGTACCGCGACCTTGCCGGGTTTGGGCGCCGTTTCCTGGACATCGACCCCAACGAACTCGCGGACGATGTGGTTTACCAGATCGGTGCCCTCCAGGCGTTGGCCGCCGTCTCCGGTACACGCGTCCAGTACGTGAAGCCGCACGGCGGGCTCTACAACGCGATCGTGAAGCACACGGCACAGGCCAAGGCAGTGGTGGAAGCGGTGAAGTCGGTTGACCCCAACCTTCCGATCCTCGGACTCCCCGGCTCGGAGGTCCTGCGCTTGGCGGAAGAGGCCGGCCTGCGGGCGGTGTCGGAAGCCTTCGCTGACCGCGCGTACAACCCCGACGGCACTTTGGTTTCCCGTTCCCAGCCGGGTGCTGTCCTTCACGATCCCGCTGACGTTGCCCAGCACGTCCTGCGCATGGCAACGGAAGGAACCGTCAAGGCCATTGACGGTTCCACCTTCACCATCCGCGCAGAGAGCATCTGCGTGCACGGAGATTCACCCGGTGCCGTCGCCATGGCCACCGCAGTGAAGTCCGCCCTCACCGATGCCGGTGTCACCATCGGCTCGTTCATCTAGCCAACAGGCCAAGCAGTACCCCTCATCCCCTCCGGAGGAAACCATGACCAGCACCAACAAGGCAGCAAAGGCCGTGACAAGGAAGCCACCGGCCGGCGCCCTCAAGGCATATGTCGCCAGCCTCACCGGCACGTCGCTTGAGTACTACGACTTTGCGATCTACTCGGTGGCGTCGGCACTCGTATTCCCGAAGATCTTCTTCCCCTCTAACGACGAATTTGTTGCCCTCCTGCTGTCCTTCTCGGCGTTCGCAGTCGGGTACTTGGCCCGTCCCATCGGCGGAGTGATCTTCGGCCGATTGGGCGACAAGATCGGGCGCAAGTACGTCCTCGTCTTCACGCTGGTCTTGATTGGCGTCGCTACGGTACTCATCGGTGCGCTGCCCGACTATTCCGTGATTGGTGTCGCCGCACCCACTATCCTGGTCCTCCTGCGGCTGGCCCAGGGCATCGGCGTGGGTGGCGAGTGGGGCGGCGCAGTGCTGCTGTCCAGCGAATTCGGCGACCCCAACAAGCGCGGCTTCTGGTCCTCTGCTGCACAGATCGGCCCACCCGCCGGCAACCTCATGGCCAACGGAGTCCTCGCGGTCCTGGCTGCTTCCCTCAGCGAAGAGGCCTTCCTGTCTTGGGGCTGGCGCGTAGCGTTCCTGGCCTCGGCACTCCTGGTGGTCTTTGGCCTGCTGATCCGGCTGAAGCTCGAAGAAACCCCCGTGTTCAAAGCCATCCAGGCCCACGGCGAACGTCCCAAGGCCCCCATTAAGGAAGTCTTCACGCAGCAGCCCAAGGCCCTGGTGTCGGCCGCCCTGTCCCGGGTATGCCCGGATGTCCTCTACGCCCTGTTCACGGTCTTCGTAGCCGTCTACGCTACCAAGGAACTGGGCATGACCACAGGAAACGTCCTGGCAGCAATCCTCATTGGGTCCGCCTTCCAGCTGTTTCTCATTCCGGCAGCTGGGGCCCTTACCGACCGCATCAACCGCCGCTTGGTCTATGGCGTAACGGCCGCGGCGACTGCCATCTTCATCCCAATCTTCTTCCTCATGATCCAGGGCAAGTCCGTGGTGATGCTGACCATTGGCGTCGTGATCGGCCTGGCACTCCATGCCTTCATGTATGGCCCGCAAGCTGCGTTCATCACCGAACAGTTCCCGGCCCGGCTCCGCTACGCAGGCAGCTCCCTGGCCTACACCTTGGCGGGTGTAATCGGCGGTGCCGTGGCCCCCATTATCTTCACGGCCCTCTACGGTGCAGCCAACCACGGCTGGTTCCTCATTGCCGGCTACCTCCTCCTTGCGGCCATTGTGACGATCGTGGGAATGCTCATGGGACGCGACCCGAAGCCGGAAGAAGAAGCCCATCTCCTGGAGGGTTCGCACGCCTGACGGCTGGCGAAGTGAATGATGGATACCGTGATGGAAACCGCAACCACCAAGAAGGTCCGCTCCGTGCGGCCCGTGGGCACGCGAGCAGTCCTCGCCGAATTGGACGGACTCCCGGACGTGCTTGCCCTGCAGGCCATGCTCAACAAGTCTCCGCTTCCGGGGCAGGTTGACGTACTGGCTGCTGCCGAGACGGTCATGGTGGTGGGCGAATCAGCGTCCGCAACCCGGGCCATCGGGGAGCGGCTGCTGGAGCTGGAGCTCACGACACCGGAGGATACGGATTCCCGACTGGTGGTCATCGAGACCGTTTACGACGGCGAAGACCTCGCCGATGTCGCGGAGCTTACCGGCCTCAGCGTGGACGGCGTGATTGCTTCCCATACCGGCCAGATCTGGACCGTCGCCTTTGCCGGCTTCGCTCCCGGCTTTGGCTACATGGTGGGCGAAAACCAGTCATTGACCGTTCCGCGCAGGCCCTCGCCACGTACCGCCGTCCCCGCCGGTTCGGTGGCCTTGGGCGGGCAGTACTCGGCCGTTTATCCGCGGCGTTCGCCTGGAGGCTGGCAGCTCATCGGTCGCACAGGTGCCCGGATGTGGGACTTGGACCGTGCCCAACCGGCGCTTGTCCGCCCGGGCGACCGGGTCCAGTACCGCGCGGTGCGTGAGGTTGTCACGGCTTCCGCCCACGAATCCGAGCCAGACGCGGAACACCACCCTGCCTCCCTCGGCGTGAAGATCCTTAGCCCGGGAGCACAGAGCCTGATCCAGGACCTGGGACGCCGGGGATACGGACCCCTGGGTGTCTCGGCGGCAGGTGCTTTGGACCGCGCTTCCCTTCGCCGGGCCAACCGGCTGGTGGGCAACGCGTCTTCCGCTGCGGCCATCGAGTCCGTCGGCGGCGGCCTCACGGTGGAGGCCGTCGGAGACCAGGTGATTGCCGTGACAGGTGCGCCGACCACGCTGACCGTAGAGTCGCCGTCGTGGGCTGATACGGAAGGGCCCGACGGCGGCGAGCAGCCAGGCGCCACACGTTCGGTACCCATGGCCACGCCTTTCGCGCTGCTCGACGGCGAAGTGCTCACCCTCGGCGCACCCGCGTCCGGCTTCCGGAACTATCTGGCACTCCGTGGCGGAATCGACGCGCCAGTGGTACTCGGCAGCCGTTCAGCGGACACCATGTCCGGCATTGGGCCCGCGCCCCTTGTGCCCAGGCAAATACTGCAGGTGGGAACGGAGACGGTGTCCACGGCAGTCGGCAGCCCCGAGCTCCAGCCCGAATTCCCCGGCCAGGGCGTCACTGTCCTAGATGTGGTCGCAGGCCCGCGCGCCGATTGGTTCGATCAGGCTGCCCTTGAATCACTGACCGGCCAGGAATGGGTGGTCACGCCGCAGTCGAACCGTGTGGGAATGCGACTGGACGGCACGCCCCTCGAGCGGAACCGTGAAGGTGAGCTCCCCAGCGAGGGCACCATGGCTGGTGCCCTTCAGATTCCGCCCGCCGGGCTTCCGGTCCTGTTCCTGGCCGACCACCCGATCACCGGTGGGTATCCCGTGATTGGCGTGGTGCGCGACGAGCACTTGGACCTTGCCGCACAGGTCCCCATCGGCGGACGGATCCGCTTCCGCTTCGTCCCCGATTCCCCAGACTTCACCCCGATCCCAGAAAAGTGAGTACTTGATGCGCAAGGTCCTGATTGCGAACCGCGGCGAGATCGCCGTCCGCGTCGCCCGAGCCTGCGATGATGCCGGAATCTCCTCGGTAGCCGTTTACGCAGACATCGACGCGGACGCCATGCACGTGGCAGTTGCCGACGAAGCCTTCAGCCTGGGCGGAAACAGCCCGGCTGACACCTACTTGAACATCGGCAAACTGCTCGACGTTGCTTCCCGGTCCGGCGCGGACGCCGTCCACCCGGGGTACGGATTCCTTTCCGAGAATGCGGACTTCGCCCAGGCAGTGCTCGACGCCGGACTGGAGTGGATCGGTCCGTCGCCGGAGTCGATCCGCCAGTTGGGCAACAAAATCACAGCTCGTGAGATCGCCGTGCGGGCCGGTGCCCCACTCGTGGCCGGCAGTGACGGACCCGTGGAGTCTTCGGCCGAAGCCAGGGCTTTCGCCGAGCAGCATGGATTGCCCCTTGCCATCAAGGCAGCCTTCGGGGGTGGCGGTCGTGGCCTCAAAGTGGTCCGCGAGCTCGCCGAAGTGGAGGAAGCGTTCGATTCCGCAGTCCGTGAAGCCGTGGTGGCCTTTGGGCGGGGCGAGTGCTTTGTTGAGCAATACCTGGACCGTCCACGGCACGTGGAAGCGCAGGTCATTGCGGACAAACAGGGCAACGTCGTTGTGGTTGGAACCCGGGACTGCTCGTTGCAGCGTCGCCACCAGAAGCTTGTTGAGGAGGCTCCTGCACCGTTCCTCAGCGAATCCCAACGGCAGCAGATTTACGACGGAGCCAAGGCGATCGTTCGCGAGGCCGGGTATTACGGTGCGGGCACTGTCGAATTCCTTGTCTCAGCCAACGGGGCCGTGGCCTTCCTTGAGGTCAACACCCGACTGCAGGTGGAGCACCCCATCACCGAAGAAACGGCCGGGGTGGATCTTGTGCAGGAGCAGTTCCGCATAGCCGCCGGGCTGCCCCTGAGCATCACCGAGGACCCCGCGGCACAGGGTCACTCCTTCGAGTTCCGCATCAACGCCGAGGACGTTGGCCGCGGTTTCCTTCCGTCGCCAGGAACCGTTGACTCGGTGGTGGCGCCCACCGGCCCCGGCATCCGCTTGGATTCGGGCGTCCGTGCAGGCTCGATCGTGGCTCCTCAGTTCGACTCCCTGCTCGCCAAATTGGTCGTGACTGGGGCGGACCGCCAGCAGGCCCTGCGCCGGGCGCGCCGGGCCCTGTCGGAGATGAACGTTACGGGGCTGGCCACGGTGCTGCCGTTCCACCAGGCTGTCCTGGAATCGGAGGACTTCACGTCTTCGGAAGGGCTGCGCGTTCATACCCGCTGGATCGAGACGGACTTCGCGGACCAGATCCCTGTTGACCCGGAATACAGTGCGGCGGCTCCGTCCGGTGAGCGGCGGACCATCACCGTGGACGTCGACGGAAAGCGCTTGGCCGTTGGGTTGCCGGCGGACCTCCTGGACGGCTGGGCACGTTCAGGGCAGGGCCTGCCGCCTGTCTCCGGCCTGACCGATACGCCGGGTTCTGTCACCAACGGTGTGGCATCACCTGCCGACTCAGCCCTCGTGGCCGCAATGTCCGGCACCGTGGTCAAGTGGCTCGTTGAACCCGGAGCCGAGGTTGCCGCAGGGGATCCGTTGGTGGTGCTCGAAGCCATGAAGATGGAAACCCAGGTCCCTGCGCACCGGGCGGGGAAGCTCACGGAAGTGCTGACAGCACCCGGGGGAGTGGTTACCACCGGCGCAGTCTTGGCTCACATCGAGTAGCACTTCAACGTAATCCAGTCGCCGCAACCCGCGGGTGCCGAGCAGCGCAGGGCGACGGGCGCCGCCGTCGGACTCTGCGTTCCCTCGTTGCCGGGCAACGGAAGAGCGGGCAACCCGCGGGTTGCCGCGAACAGCGCAAGGCGACGGGACCGCCGTCGTGCGTTAGTTGCCTGCCGGGGCAGGAACGCCGAGGACGCTGTCCAGCAGCCCGTTCCGGAACTTGCCGGAAGGGTCGTTGGCGTGGACGAGGGCCCGGAAGTCGTCAAAACGCGGGTAGAGGGCAGCGAAGTTGTACAAGCCCGGCGTGAAAAGTTTGCCCCAGTGCGGACGCGATCCGAAGGGTGCCAACGCCGATTCGAGTTCGGGCAGCACGGCCTCCACCTCGTCCTGCAGCGGCTTCCAGGTGAAGTGGAGCGCGACGCTTTGCTGCCGGTGGAACGGGCTAAGCCAGAACTCGTCGGCGGCGATCGTGCGGATTTCCGAGATGAAGAGCAGCGGCGCGAGCTTCCCGGAGAGAGCGCGGACCGCCTCGAGTGCGGCTGGAGCTTCGCGCAGCGGCAGGATGAACTCGCTCTGCAACTCTTCGCCGTTGCTCGGGGTGAACTCGTGCCGGAAGTGCGGAAGCCGGTCCAGCCACTTACCCGGTTCATCCAGTTGGACGGTGCAGTTCTCGGCCGACATCCCCGGCAACGGATGCAGCGCTGCTGCGGCGGCGGTCGCTCCGAAGAGGTCCGGCAGGGCAGGCTCGGAGTCGAGCGCCTTGAACCAGACCTGGGGGATCGCGTCGCCGGTGTAATCCGTGAAGAAACTGACGCTGTACGCGCTCGACGCAATCGCCTCAAAGTCAGCCAGGGCCCGGTCCCACGGCAGGTTGGTGAGGACGCGCTGACGCATCTCGAAACTGGGCCGGATTGCCAACTCCAGTCCTGTGACAATTCCCAGGGCACCGAGCCCCACCACGCTGGCGAGGAATTCGTCGTCATCCTGGGTGAGTGTCACCAGCTCGCCCGAGGGGCGCACCAGGTCGATACCCACGACGGCGGCAGCCAGGGAGGCGTTGTTGACCCCACTGCCGTGCGTCCCGGTTTGGATAGCACCCGCGACGGAGATGTGGGGCAGCGAAGCGAGGTTATGGATGGCGTAGCTGTTCTCTTCCAGAGCCCTGCACAGGGCACCGTAGCTGATGCCGCCGCCCACCTTCACGGTGGTTTTGTCCGCTGAGAGAGCGATGTCCTGGGGGAGGGCGTACAGCAGGATGTGGGTGCCCTCAGTATCGGCAACGTGGTTGAAGGAGTGACGCGAGCCCAGCGCCTTGAGCCGGGTGGCGTCGGCCACCAGTTGCTGGACCTCCTGGACGGAGGTGGGGTGGTAGACATTCGCGGAGGAGTACTCGAGGTTCCCTGCCCAGTTCTTCATCGACTGATCTTCCCATGTTGCTGATGTGTTTAGTTCTGATTGTTAGCGCTCACAACAATGCGCGTCAAGGGACGTCCGCGCTGGGGCGGATAGAGTTCAAGAAATTCGTCCGTTGATCAGGAGCAGCACGTGAGCAAGGCATCCAAGCCCACCATCCGGGATGTGGCCACTGCCGCGAACGTTTCCTTGACCACGGTTTCCTATGTCCTTTCCGGCCGGCACGGCGGAACCACCCGGATCAGCCAGCCCACGCAAGAGAGGGTCCTCGCTGCCGTCAAGGATTTGGGCTACGTGCCCAACCAAGCTGCCCGCGGAATGCGCCGCGGAAAGACGGACGTGGTGGCTGTTGCCATTGGAAACCTTGACTGGCCGTGGGACCGCGCCCTTGCCACCGCTGCTGCGAGGATCCTCCCGGACCATGGCTTCCAGCCTGTGATCCTGCTCGGTGACGATTGGCGGAGGTTCGTCATGTCAGGTGGCGCCGACGGTGTCATCATCGGCTACTTTCCGGAGGCTCGCGAATCGGACCAGACCGTCAGTGAGCTTGCCAGGCGCGGTGTGGCCCAAGTGGTCATTTCCGGAACCCTGAAGCCGGATGGATTCGATGTCCTGGCTCCCGAGCAGGACGCCGGCTTGCAGGAGTGCATTGAGTTCCTCACCGCAGAGCACCGCCGGATCGGGTGCATTCGCAGGGCTGAGCCCGCCGGCCGGAGCAAGAGCCGGTTCGCGGCCTACGCTGCCGGGCTCGAGAGGGCTGGAATCGGTCTGGATGAATCGCTGGTGCGGACATCGCAGCACCGGCCGCCGATTGCCTACCAATCCGCGCTCGAGCTGCTCCAGCTTCCGGACCGGCCCACCGCCATTTTTTGCACCGACGACATGGAAGCCTTGCAGGCGATTCGCGCGGCCTACCGCCTGGGGCTCAGGGTCCCGGAAGATGTCCAGATTGTTGGAGTGGGCAATTCGACTGAGGGCCAGGACTTCGATCCACCCCTCACCACCGTCGGCCCGGAACCGATCTTCGAACAGGTGGTGCGCATGTTGCTGGATCGTTTGGCCGGGGAAGCCCCCGCAGCGGGTGTCCGCGTGGCGAGCCCTTGGAAGCTGCACCGCCGCGGCACCACGCTCGGCTAGCCTGTGCCGCCGTACTTGGGTGGCGCTGCGCCTGCCCCGCTGGGGAGCCTGTGCCCCCGCCACCTACTTTGAGCGCCGCTCGCTCCCACTTCGCGGGTTACTGCGGCGTGCCGCCGAGGCAGTCCGGCCAATGTGGGTCGTGGCGGCCCGCCCAGTGGAAGCGGCGTTAGCCCTTCAGCGGGCGACGAGCCAGCCACGCGGCCACGATCGCACCGGAAATGTTGTGCCACAGGGAGAACACCGCAGAAGGCAATGCCGCGAGTGGGCTGAAGTGTGCCGTGGCGAGGGTCGCGGCCAGGCCTGAGTTCTGCATGCCAACCTCGAAAGCCAGGGCACGGCGGGCCTTGTCGTCCAGGCGGCCGAGCTTGCCTGCAAGGTAGCCGAGGCCCAGCCCAAAGCCGTTGTGCAGCACCACTGCCAGGAACACGATTCCGCCTGCGGCGACGATCTTGCTGGCGCTGCCGGCCACCACGATCGCAACGATCAGTGAAATCACGACGGCGGACGCCCACGGAAGCGCGGGAAGGACCTTCGCCACCAGCTTGGACAGGAAGAGGCGGGCCAAGAGGCCGGCGATGACGGGAAGCAAGACGGTCTTGACGATGTCCAAAACCATGGCGCCGGCGTCGATGTGGAGGAAGGATCCGGCCAGAAGCAGGGTGAGTGCCGGGGTAACCAGTGGTGCGATCAAGGTGGACACCGAAGCAACCGCAACGGACAGTGCCACGTCACCCTTGGCCAGGAACGCCATGACGTTGGACGCTGTTCCGGACGGAGCGCATCCCACCAGGATCAGGCCCACGGCGAGCTCAGGCGGCAGTTGGAGCAAGACGGCGATGAGCCAGCCGGCGCCGGGCATGATCACGTAGTGCGCAACGATTCCCAACGCCACAGCCCACGGCCGGCGCGCCACGGAAGCGAAGTCCGGCGGCGTCAGGGTGAGGCCCATGCAGAACATGATGACGCCCAGGAGGTAGGGAACGCTGACGCCGAGGGGCTTGAACAGGTCCGGAAGAAGGAAGCCAAGAACGCCGGCAACTACCACCAGGATCGGGAAGATCGTGACCGCGATGCGCGCGATCTTGGCCTCTGCGGCGAGGGCTGCGTTGGCCGGCGTGGTGGTTTCGGAGGGAGAATTCGTTGCCTCAAGCATTCATCCATGCTCACACCCGCAGGTCGGAGAGGGCGAGTTCGTTACTTGCAGCGAGCCGTATATGTCAGACATCCGTCATCCCCACCCAACTGGGTCGCATTAGTGCGCGTTTTGAACGTCCAAACGCGCACTATTGCGACTCAGATGGGTTAGGAGTTGAGTTTGCCCGCCAGGCGTTCACGCATGCGGATGCTGGCCTCGTTGAGCCCGATGAACTCCACCTCGCGGCCATGATTCCGGTACTTCTCGGTGACGGAATCCAGCACGGCAATGGTGGACGCGTCCCAGAGATGGGAGGCGTGCAGGTCGATGACCACGCGATCTATGCCTTCTGCGGAATCTTTCGCGTAGTCGAACTGCGTGTAGAGATCGTTGGAAGACGCAAAGAAGAGCTCTCCGTTCACTGTGTACGTCGCCACGGTTTCGCCGTTCAGCTCCAGTTCGGTCCGCTCCACGGTGGCGAAGTGCGCCACCCGCCGCGCGAACAGCACGCTTGCCGTCAAAACGCCGACGCCGACACCCACCGCGAGGTTGTGCGTCGCCACCACTGCGGCAACAGTGAGCACCATGACCGCCGTCTCGGACTTGGGCAGGCGCTTCAAGGTGGACGGCCGGATGGAGTGCCAGTCGAAGGTAATCAGGGAAACGAAAATCATGACGGCAACCAGGGCTGCCATGGGGATCATGCCCACCACGTCGCCCAGCACCACAACCAGGATGAGCAGGAACACGCCAGCCAGGAAGGTCGAGAGACGACTCCGTGCGCCAGACCCCTTGACGTTGATCATGGTCTGCCCAATCACTGCGCAACCGCCCAGGCCGCCCAGGAAACCGGTGACGATATTCGCGGCACCCTGGCCCCAGGAAACCCGCGTCTTGTTGGAGCGGGTATCCGTGATGTCGTCCACGAGCTTGGCGGTCATGAGGGATTCCAACAGACCAACAAGCGCCATGGAGAGGGAGAAGGGCGCGATGATCTGGAAGGTCTCCAGGTTCAGCGGCACATGGGGCAAGAAGAAACCGGGCAGGCTGTGGGGCAGTTCGCCCTTGTCGCTGACGGTGGGCACATCGATGCCACCCAACACCGTGACCAGGGTGATCAGCACAATTGCCACCAGCGGGGCCGGAACAGCCTTGGTTAACCGCGGCAAGAAAAACACAATGGCCAGGCCGACGGCAACGATCGGATAGACCATCCACGGAACGTTGAAGAGCTCCGGCATCTGCGACATGAACACCAGAATGGCCAGCGCGTTGACGAAGCCGATCATCACGGAGCGAGGAATGAACCGCATAAGCCGGGTCACACCGAGGGCGGCGAGGATGATCTGGAAGACTCCAGCCAGGATAATCGTGGCAATCAGGTAGTCGAGGCCGTGTTCCTTCATGACCGGAGCGATCACCAACGCCACAGCGCCGGTCGCCGCCGAAATCATCGCAGGACGCCCGCCCACAATGGCCGTCACCACGCCCATGGTGAAGGAAGCAAATAAGCCGATGCGGGGATCCACTCCGGCGATCACCGAGAACGCGATGGCCTCCGGGATGAGCGCCAAAGCCACTACGAGTCCGGCAAGGGATTCCGTCAGGAGGCGGCGGGGTGAACGGAAGGTCACCCGCAGTGACATGAGTTGCTCGGGAGTCATGGATCCTTAGAGTGCAGTCTGCTACAGGGCAGTCTGGCGGTATCGCTCAATCTGCTTAAGGCGCCTCTGGAGGCTGTCGCGCCGCGGGTGCGGAACGACGTCGGGCGCCTCGGCAGTGAGATCAATGTGTTCGGTTCCGTACTGCCACAGCAGGAGGTCGTCCAGGAGGCGGTCGGGGCCGGGGGAGTAGCGGTGGTCCAGGGCCTTGCGGACCTCGGTGATCCGGTTGGCACTGAGCAGTCCGGCAAGTTCCACGGTCTTGGTCAGTCCGTGGGCCGCGAGGAGTTCGGCTGCCCATCCCCAGTCATCATCTACTTTACGGTCAACGTGGGGAAGCAGGGTACGCCAAACGTCACGAACGCGGTTGGGAGTGAGCGGCGAGCCACCTTCGCCTTCCAGGTCCCAGTAGCCCCGGACTTCTTCATAGCGCTCGTGGAGATCGGCAAAGGCGCTTTCCACGGTCTCCAGCATCGCGGCCGTGGCTGTGAACTGCCGGTCGAAGTGCGGAGTCCATGCACGGGGATCCTCGGCCTTGAAGCGGATGTCGTGCTCGATCTCGCTCCAGGCGTGGGCGAAGACCGTACGGATCTGGCACTCAAAGAAGTAGCTGCCGTTGGCCGGGAGATCAGGGTTGAAGACCTGTTGGTACTCCTTCACGGTCTCGTTCTGGATGGTGCGCAGAATGAGGTGCCGGCTGGAGTAGCCGTAGGTTCCGGATTCGATGGAGCCGATGTCCTTCTCCCGGTCCCCGCGGCAGTCGAAGAGTTGGCGCTGGCGCTTGATGATGTTGGCCACCGCGGCATTCTCGGCAGGGAGCTTGGTGATGACGCGGATTCCCACCATGTCATTCAGGGTCCGGAAGGGGTCTGGAAATTTGAGGACACGCGGGCCGCCGGGCTCGATGGGATCATCCGTGCGCGAGATCTTTTCGCGGAACGAATCCACGGTTTTGGTGCGTCCGGTGACGAACAAAGGCGTCACTTCTGCGTCGTTAAGCATGTCCCGCAACGTCAGCAAAACATCCCGGGTAACCCGCTTGAGGGCAGGGCGGACCCGCTCGTAGAGTGCTACGTTCGCCTCTACCGCTTTGCGCTGATCCGGATCCAGGCTGTCCCAGTTGCTTGCCATGCCCCCAGCTTACGGTGCAGGTCCGACACCGAAGCCGGACACTCCGCCGTCTAAATGCATCTAGCCAAACCAGCGGAACCTCGCGATAGGCTCGGTACAAAGGAGGGCGCAATGTTGCGGCACAAGTACAGCTACGGCGAACACCCCAGTCAGTGGGGCGAACTCTTCATACCTGAACCAAGCAACGGAAACCATCGTGGTCCGGCGTCGATTTCCGGCGGCGTGGCGGTGGTTATCCATGGCGGATACTGGCGCTCACAGTACGGTGCCGAGCTGGGCGAGCCCCTGGCCCGTGACCTGGCGGCCCATGGAATTACCGCTTGGAACCTTGAATACCGCAGGGCCGGCAACGGGGGTGGTTGGCCCCATACCTTCGAAGACATCCTGGCCGGCATTGACCACCTGGCCGAGATTGCCGGCGACCACGACTTGCAACTGGGCAAAGTGGTGGCCTTGGGGCACTCCGCGGGTGGCCACTTGGCAGTGTGGGCCGCCGGGCGCGAACGGCTTTCGTCGATGGGCAATCCCGACGCCGACCGCCAACTTGTGCGGGGACCGGAGGAGAACGCCGTGCACCTGACGGGCGTAGTCAGCCAGTCCGGTCTGCTGAACCTGGCGGCCGCTGAGCGCTTGAACCTCAGCAACGGAGCGGTCTGCAACCTCATGGGTGGTGACTCAGCCAGATACCCGAAACGGCATAAATATGCAGACCCCATGACATCGTTGCCCATCGATGTTCCGGTATATGCCGTTCACGCCATGGAAGATGAGGACGTCCCGGCCAGCCAGTCGGAGGCCTACGTCGCGGCGAGCAACGCTTCAGGCGGGGCTGCCCAGCTTCTGAGGGTCCCGGGAGACCACTTCGATCTCATCGACCCCAAGGCTGTGGCGTACAAGAAGTGCCGCGAACTCGTTCAGAGGCTCCTCTCCTGAGTGCTGGTCGCGGCGGGTCTGCTCTGGCAGAGTAATCCCATGCTGACTGTGATTGGCGAGGCCCTTGTTGACGTCGTCCAGCGCCCTACCGGGATCGAAGCGCATGTTGGCGGGAGCCCGCTCAACGTTGCCGTGGGCCTGGCGCGGCTGGACCACCCCGTGCAGTTCCTGGGAAGGTTCGGCCAGGACGCCTACGGCGATTCCGTCGGCGCCCACTTACGGTCCAGTTCCGTGATGGTGCCGATTCCGCCGGACAACAAACCAACCAGCGTGGCCACGGCCCTGATCGACGACGACGGCGCCGCCACCTACACCTTCGATCTCGCCTGGGAATTGCCCGGACTCAGCGCCCGGTTGCCGCTCATGCTGCAGGGCGCCACTTTGCTGCACACGGGTTCGATAGCCACCGCCTTGAAGCCTGGAGCTGCCGAGGTGCTGGCCGCCGTCGAGCATGCCCATCCGAGCAGTACCATCAGTTTCGATCCGAACTGCCGCCCGTCCATCATTACCGATCAGGAATATGCGCGGGCGCAGGCCGAACGCTTTGTTGTCCTGGCCGACGTCGTCAAAGCCTCCGACGAGGACCTGGAGTGGCTGTATCCCGGTGTGGATCCTTTGGAATCGGCGCGTCGTTGGCTGTCCTTGGGTGGAAGTGAGGGGCCTGCGCTGGTGGTGGTGACTCGCGGCGTCAAAGGTCCCTGGGGCATTACCAAGGCAGGCGAGGCCGAGGTTCCCGCACCCAAGGTCGATGTAGTGGACACCGTGGGTGCCGGGGATTCCTTCATGGCGGGACTCCTCTCCGCGATCGTGGACCGTGGATTGGATGGTGCGCAGAACCGGGAGGAATTACGGGCCATGCCGGCCGAGACTTTGGCTGCGATCATGCAGCACGCAGCGAGGGCAGCGGCCGTCACGGTGTCACGCCCCGGAGCCAATCCGCCGTCGAGGGCTGAACTCAACCACGGCTAGAACGTCAATCGGCTCCGTGCCCAGGTGCCACTTCCTCTCCGGGCTTGACCGGTCCGGGAGGTGTGCCGTCGCCGAAGGGCCGGCCGCCCAGCGACTCGCGGCCATGCGGAGTCAACCATCCTGAGAGGTCCGGGCCTGCAGGGATGATCTGCGTGGGGTTGATGTCTTCGTGGACCACGTAGTAGTGCTTCTTGATCTGCACGAAGTCGATGGTGTCCCCGAAACCGGGCGTCTGGAACAAGTCCCTTGCATAGGCCCAGAGCACCGGCATTTCGGTGAGTTTGTTCCGGTTGCATTTGAAATGGCCGTGGTACACCGCATCAAAGCGGGCCAGCGTGGTGAAGAGCCGGACGTCCGCCTCGGTGATGGTCTCGCCAACCAGGAAACGCTGGGATGAGAGCCGTTCCTCCAGCCAGTCCATGGCAGTCCAGAGGCGGGAGTAGGCAGCGTCATAGGCCTCCTGCGAACCGGCGAAACCGCAGCGGTACACGCCGTTGTTGACCTCGGTAAAGACGCGCTTGTTGACCTCGTCGATCTCGGCGCGGAGGTGCTCCGGGTACAGTTTCGGAGCACCCGGCCGATGGAACTCCGTCCACTCCGTGGAGAAGTCCAGGGTGATCTGCGGGTAGTTGTTGGTGACCACTGCTCCGCTGGGAATATCCACCAGGGCTGGAACCGTGATTCCGCGCGGATAGTCCGGGAAACGTTGGAAGTAGGCCTCCTGCAGGCGTTCGATGCCCAGGACGGGATCCTTGCCGTCCTGGTCCAGGTCGAAGGTCCATGACCGCGCGTCGTGGGTGGGTCCGGGTTGGCCGAGGCTGATGGCGTCCTCGAGGCCCAACAGCCGCCGGACAATGACGGAACGGTTGGCCCACGGGCACGCCCGCGCCGCGATGAGCCTGTAACGTCCGGACTCCACGGCCCATCCGGGTTCACCGTTCGGTCCCGGAGTTCCATTGCGAGTGATGCGGTCTTCGATGTAGTTGGTGTCCCGGTTGAATTCTCCGCCTGTAACGTATGCGCCTTTGGTGCTGTTCTCTTCCTTCGTCTTTTCACTCATGGACCCACACTATGGCGCACTCCCTGCGGGCCGCGAGGGCCTGCGCCCGAACCCGCTCCGATACCACCCACGTAGACTGGCATCATGCGGCTCGTAGCAAGTGACATAGACGGAACCATCCTCGGCCATGACGGAAAAATCAGCGCCAGGACCATCAAGGCGTTCCAGGACTGCCGCGATGCCGGGGTGGAACTCGTGTTCGTCACGGGCAGGCCGCCGCGGTGGTTGTACCCGCTCCAGGAACAGTTGGGGCACAGCGGGATCGTCATTTGTTCCAACGGCGCCGTGGTGTGGGACCTTGCAACTGAGAAGCCGATCTCGTCCACCGGCCTGGATCTGGCGTCCGTCCTCGAAGCACGCCGCATCATCAAGTCGATCCGTCCGGATGCCTTGTTCGGCGCCGAGACGCTCTTCGGATTCCACCTCGAGCCGGGCTTCATCGAAAACGAAACCAGCGAGCTGCTCGCCGAATTTACCCCCGCACCGCTGCACCAGACGCTCACTGCGGACGACGCCGTCGTGAAGTTCCTGGCGATTACCCGCAATGGCACGCCGGATGAGTTCCTGGCCGAAGTGGCTCCGGCTGTCTCCCACCTGGTGTCCACCACCCACTCGGCGCCGCGGACTGCCCTGCTGGAAATGTCGGTGCCTGGCATCAACAAGGCCGTCACGTTGGCGAAGTACGCGGAGTCGCTGGGGATCGAGGCTGCGGACGTGGTTGCTTTCGGGGACATGCCCAATGACATCGAGATGCTCCGTTGGGCCGGCCACGGGTATGCCATGGCCAGTGGGCACCCCGAGGCCATCCTCGCGGCCGGGCAGCAGGCTCCGCATTTCGATGATGACGGAGTGGCCCAGATCCTCGAAGCGAAGCTGACCGGGCAGACCGTCTAAAGACTTATGGGTGCCGCACGCCTTCTCCGGCCAGGATGGCGCGGTACCCCTCTGTGTAGCTGGGATACGTGAACTGGAAACCGGTGGATCTGAGGCGCCGGTTGGAACAGCGTTTGTCGCCCGCACCGCCGTCGGACGCCGGCCCCACGGGCGGTTCCGGAAGCCGGAGTTCAGCTGCGAGGAAGCGCAAAACGTCGCCCAGCTCTACCGACTCGTCATCCACGCCGAGATACACGGGTCCGGGGTCGGGGGACATGGTGGCGAGGTGGACGATCATGGCTGCAGCGTCGTCGCGGTGGATGCGGTTGGTGTGTTTCGGCTGACCGGGAATCACCGCCTTGCCCGAGCGGACCTGGTCGATCAACCGCGTGCGTCCAGGGCCATAGATCCCGCCGAGCCGCACCACGGTGGCGTGCGGGTGACGTGAGAACAACAATTCCTCAGCCTCCAGCAGGATCTTTCCACTGAACCTGTCCGGCTCGGCCGGCGTGGATTCGTCCACAACCGCGCCGCCGGCATCCTTGTACACAGCGGTGGAGGACACGAAGATGATCCGCTTGGGCGCCACCTGTTGGCGCCCGACGGCGTCCAGCACGTTCCGCAGGCCGTCCACGTACGCGGCGCGGTAAGCCTCCTCGGTGGAGGCATCAGCGGCCAGGGCGACGACCACGATGTCGGCGTCGGGCACCTCCGGAACGTCGATGGCCACGTCAGCCTTCACCCCGCGGATTTCCGGCGGCAGCTTCTCCGGAGACCGCCGTATCCCGTACACGTGGTGGCCCGCCGCAGCGAATCGCAGGCCGGCTTCGGTTCCCAAGTCGCCGCAGCCGGCAATCAACACAGTCATTCCCTTAGTTTGCCAGCCGCGCAGCCGTCACCGACTTCCCAGACTCCATACAACCGCCGTTCAACTTGTGCCCATAGGCTTCCAGCCAAGGACCCGTTCGCATCGCGTCCCAGCAGTTGGAATCCAGGGGGCAACCATGGCCAAGCGCCGAATCAACGACTTTACTTCCACGCCCGTGCGTCGCATCGAGCCGGACCACCATTGGCGTTCGCTCCGCCGCGGCGATCGAGTCAGCGTCACGCTGACCCCGGGATTCGCGGAACACGGCGTGGTGGACGACGTCACGGGGGACGCCACTGCCGTTTGGGTAGAGTTCGACGGCGGTCGCGGCCGGACGCTGGTGCACGTCAGCGACGGCGTGGCGATCGTCCCGCAGGAGTCCTGAGCACGCTCTCCCCGCTGGATCAGTCAGCTACGCTACGGATGTGACGCTGCCCTACTTCCTGCGCAAAGACGGCTCGGCCGGGACCCTGGCCTTTGCCCACCGCGGCTTCTCCTTGGACGGCCTGGAGAATTCGATGGCAGCGTTCCGGGCAGCCGTTGATTTGGGGACCGTGCACCTTGAGACGGACGTCCACACCACCAAGGACGGCGTCCTGCTCGTCTTTCACGATGAGTCCCTGGACCGGGTGACCGATTCCACAGGCCGTATCGCTGAGCTGACGGCGGGCGAGGTGTCCGCAGCCCGTATTGGAGGGCGTGAGCCGGTACCCACGTTCGATGAGCTCGTTGTGGCCTTCCCGCAGGCCAGGTTGAACCTGGACGTGAAGGACTGGAATTCCGTGGTTCCCTTGGCGGAGGCCATCGAGCGTCACGGCATCCACGGCCGCGTGCTGGTAACGAGCTTCTCCGACCGTCGCCTCAGGGCGGTGTTGAAGAAGCTCAGCGAGAGGACAGCATCTTCGGCAGGGACAACCCTCACGGCGCTGTTCGTCTTCCTTGGCCCTGTCCTTCCCGCGCCGTTGGCACGCAAGCTGCTTGCCGGCGTCGACGCTTTCCAGGTGCCGGCCCGCTACGGCCGGTTCCCGGTGGTCACCCGGGGCTTCGTCCGCCGGGCGCATCGCGTGGGTCGGCAGGTCCATGTGTGGACCATCAACGAACCCGGTGAGATGAACCGTTTGCTGGATCTTGGCGTGGACGGACTGGTTTCCGACCGGCTGGACCTGCTCAAGGAAGTCCTCATCAATCGGCGCCAGTGGGTTTAGCGGGGGAGCGCTAAACCGCGGTGAGAGAGCGTTTGCCTGAAGGGGCGATTCCGTGAGAGAGGATCGGACGCTTTCTCACGGAATCGCCCTTTTTGCCGGACGCTCTCGCAGCTACTCCCTCTCGATGGCCGCCCGGCGCTGCTGTACCGCCCTGATCCGGGACAGGTCCAGTTTGGCGGAGCGATCGAAGGTGAAGATCCCGTTCTTTTCCTGGAATACATCAGTGAGCTGCGTGTAGCAGTAGCCGAACATCTCCGGGTTATCCAGCAGAACGCCGCAGAGGCCTTCGAACCGCTCGTAGA
This sequence comes from Paenarthrobacter sp. NPDC089714, assembly GCF_044748905.1. Taxonomy (NCBI): domain Bacteria; kingdom Bacillati; phylum Actinomycetota; class Actinomycetes; order Micrococcales; family Micrococcaceae; genus Paenarthrobacter; species Paenarthrobacter sp. NPDC089714. Next base: position 32,478 of record NZ_JBIVGX010000007.1, on the reverse strand, counting down.
ACTCCTCCTCGCTGGCGACGCGCTGACCATAGCCCCAGGACGTTTCGACGTCGTTGCCCGCGGCTGCCGCTTGCCGGGCCTCAGCCTCGTTCCACCAAATGCCGCCGAACTCGGAGACAAAGAAGGGCTGCCCGTTGTAGGGAACGGAGTAATCCACTCCATCATGCGCGCGGTTTACGAAGGGCTTGCCACCGGCCAGGCCCGCCTGCTCCACGCGGAAGGTATCCGGGTCCTGCTCATACGAATGCGAGTCGTAGATGTCCGTCTCCCGGACCCGGTGGGAGTATCCGGAGGCGTCGATGACGGGCCGCGTTGGATCGGCGAGCTTGGTGGCCAGGAACATGGCCTGGGTGACGTCGTCCAGCACCGTGATCCTGTCATGCAGATGCTGGTGGGTTTCATTGAGCGGGCACCAGCCGATGATGCTCGGGTGGTTGTAGTCGCGCTGGAGGACTTCCAGCCACTGCGCCACAAAGCTTGCTGTGGGCTGTTGGTTGTGGCCAAGGGTGCCACCGCCGGAGACACCCCAATCGCCGAACTCGCCCCAGACCAAGTAGCCCAAGCGGTCCGCGTGGTAAAGGAACCGCTCTTCGAAGACCTTCTGGTGGAGCCGTGCGCCGTTGAAACCAGCAGATTTGGCCAGTTCAATGTCCTTGACGAGCGCGGCATCATCCGGCGCGGTCATGAGGGACCCGGGCCAATAGCCTTGATCGAGAACCAGGCGCTGGAACACGGCCTTCCCATTGATGCGGACCACCTTGCCGTCCAAGGCTATGGAACGGACTGCCGCATAGCTGCTGACTTCATCCACTGTTTGCCCCACGTCGTTCTTGAGTGTGACCCGGAGGTCATACAGGAACGGGTCCTCGTGGGACCACGGACGGAGCTGCGCTTCAGGGATCTCGAACCGAAGCGCGGGGGAAAGGTCGACGTCGGCCCTCGCCGATGCCTCCATCCGCACCTTGGATTGGGGGTTGGTGAGGACGGCTTCGACGGTGTGGCCTGTGCGGTTCCGGGAGACGGGCACCTCAAGTGTCAGGCTGGAATCGGCCAGGCCAGGGGTCATGCGAAGGCGCTTGATGTGGACATCCGGAACTGCTTCCAGCCACACCGTCTGCCAGATGCCCGTGGTGCGCGTGTACTGGCAATGCGTGTTGTTGTACCAGGTGGCTTGCTTGCCCCTGGCCTGCATGTCGTGACGGGAATCGCGTGCCCGCACCACGATGTCGGCGGCAGCGCCGGGTTCGGTGACTTCGCTGAGGTCGGCGGTGAAGGGAGTGAATCCGCCCCTGTGCCGGGCAACTTCCACGCCGTTGACCCATACCGTTGCATCGTGGTCCACGGCTCCGAAGTGCAGCAGGACTTTGAGGCCTTCCCAATCCCGCGGAATGCCCACGCTCTTCCGGTACCAGACGGCCTCCATGAAATCGACGTTCTCCACTCCGGAGAGCGCAGATTCCGGCGCAAACGGGACCAGAATTTCCCCGGCGAGTTCACGCGTCAGGAGGCCTCGCTCCAGACCTGAGTCTCCGGCGTCGATCTCGAAACCCCACGTGCCGTTGAGGTTGAGCCAGGTGTCGCGGACCAGTTGGGGGCGGGGGTGTTCGGGCTTGGGGAGGGCGGTCTCGGTCAAGATATCTCCTTCTGAAGCGGAAAGAATCATCATTTACAACGTTAGAATCTTCGGCGTTCCGATTCCAAGGGTTCTTCCAATACAGCTTTGACTGAATACATGATTGGCTGTACTTTGAGGCAATGGAAACGCTCACGCAAGCTCCCGTGTTGGCCCGTTTCGGGTACGCCGTATCAGACCCCACCCGTGCCCGGATCCTCTTGGCCTTGTCCGAGACGCCGTCCTACCCTTCCGATCTGGCAGACACTTTGGGCGTTTCGCGGCAGAGCATGTCCAACCACCTGACCTGCCTGCGTGGCTGCGGACTGGTGGTTGCCGTGCCCGACGGGCGCAGGAGCCGCTACGAACTCGCGGACGCGCGGCTCGGTCGCGCCATCCGGGACCTGCTGGGAGTGGTCCTGGCGGTGGACCCGTCCTGCTGCGCGCCGAACGGAGAGTGCTTCGCGTGACACTTGCTGCTCTTAGCGTGGACCGCCGCATTGTCCTGACCCGACGGATCAGGCTCTTCGCCGCCGCCACCATCACTTACAACGTCATTGAGGCCGTCGCAGCACTGTGGGCCGGTGGAGTGGCCGACTCCTCCGCGCTCCTGGGCTTTGGATTGGATTCCGTCATTGAGGTGACCTCGGCGCTCGCGTTGTCCTGGCAATTTTCCGCCAAGGATCCTGAGCGGCGCGAGCACCTGACCCTGCGGATCATCGCCATTTCCTTCTTCGCCCTGGCTGCCTTCGTCACAGTAGATGCGGCCAGATCGCTGTTGGGGGCCGGGGAGGCCCAGCACTCGACGCCAGGACTCGTGATCGCAGCGTTGAGCCTCGCGATCATGCCCGTGCTGTCCTGGGCGCAGCGCCGCGCCGGCAGGGAATTAGGTTCCCGGACCGCCGTCGCCGATTCGAAACAGACGCTCCTCTGCACCTACCTGTCCGCTGTCCTGCTGGTGGGCTTGCTGCTGAACAGCACGCTTGGCTGGTGGTGGGCGGACGCCATGGCGGCGCTGGTGATCGCAGGCATCGCCGTTCGTGAAGGCTTCAATGCATGGAAGGGCGACGTGTGCTGTGCGGTGCCGGCCGGCCGCCAGGGAGACGTTGTGGCTCAGAGCGCACCGGACGCTTGCTGTGACGACTGCTCCAAGGATCGACCAAGCAACGTGTCCCTGACCCTCGGCAGCAAGCCGGCTGACCGATGAGCGTGGCCGTAACGGGCCGGCGCGTCCGCCTTGCCATCTGGATCCTCCTGGCAGCGGTGATTGGGGTCGGAGCCATCTCCTATGCCGTCATCACCTCCAGCAAGCCAGAGCCGCTCGCGGCAGCGGACGCGCAGCTCGTCCGGGCCGACAGCCACCGCGTCACCAGTCCGCCCGCCGAGAAGGCCCAGCTGGTGGAGTTCCTGGATTTCGAATGCGAATCCTGCCGTGCCGCCGAACCCTTGCTGGCTGAGTTGAAGAAGGAGTACGGGGAGCGGATCTCGTTCGTCCACCGCTATTACCCGCTCCCTGGCCACCGTAACTCCGGGACGGCTGCCGTCGCTGTCGAAGCGGCTGCGCAACAGGGGAAGTACCAGGAAATGGCCGCCAAGCTGTTCGAAACACAGCCGCAGTGGGGTGAGAAAACGGACTCCCAGGCAGGGCTGTTCAGGACGTTCGCACAGCAACTCGGCCTGGACATGGCGCGCTACGATGCCGCCCTCGCCGACCCCTCGGTGAAGGACAGGATCAGTCGCGATGTCGCCGACGGCCGGGCGCTTGGCGTTACAGGCACGCCCACGTTCTTCCTCAACGGCAAGAAACTCACCCTGGACACGGAGGAGCAGTTCCGGCAGTTGCTGGACGAGGCCATCCAGGACTAGCCCGCCGTGAGAGGCTGGAGCTACGCGTCCAGCCTGCGAGCCAAGGAGATTCACGTGACCCAGTACCGTTTGGCCATCCTTGACGACTACCAGCAGGTCTCCGGCGACTACGCGCCGTGGGAGTCACTGCTCGACGACGGCGTGAAAGTCACGGTTTTCAGTGCACCTTTCGTTTCGGAGGAGCAGGCTGTGGCCGCCTTGGCGCCCTTCGACATCATCGTGGCCATGCGTGAGCGGACGCGCTTCCCGCGGCGCGTCCTTGATTCACTGGTCAATCTGAAACTCCTGGTCACCACCGGCATGGCGAATGCTGCCATCGACATGGAAGCCGCCTCCGAGCGGGGCGTTGTTGTGTGCGGCACCGGCGGATCACCGGCGGCTGCGCCCGAGATGACCTGGGCATTGCTGCTGGCCTTCGCCCGGAACCTGGTGGTAGAGGAGAACTCGTTGCGCGCAGGCGACTGGCAATCCGCCGTCGGATTTGAACTGGAAGGCAAGACCCTCGGGATCGTCGGCTTGGGAAAGATCGGTTCGCGCATGGCGCGGTATGCCCAGGCCTTCGGCATGGAGGTGCTCGCCTGGAGCCAGAACCTCACGGCCGAGGCCGCATCGGCGGCAGGCGCGCGCAAGGTCACCAAGGAGGAGCTCTTCCGGGAGTCCGACGTCGTCACTCTCCACGTGCGTTTGTCGGAGCGGACCGAGGGCATTGTGGGAGCGAACGAATTGCGGCTCCTTGGCCCGGAAGGACTCCTCGTGAACACCGCCCGGGGCCCCTTGGTGGATGAGGCTGCGCTCATACGTGCCTTGGACGAGGGCTGGATCCGCGGCGCTGCATTGGATGTCTACGACGAGGAACCGCTGTCGGCCGGACACGCTTTGCTGCGTTCGCGGCGGACAGTGCTTTCCCCGCACATCGGCTATGTGACGCATGAGAGCTACCGGCAGTTTTACGGCGGAGCATACGAGGATGTGACGGAGTGGCTGGCGGGCTCGCCGGTGCGGGTGCTGAACGGCTGAGTCGGGCAGCACGGAGGGCACCTGTCCGCGCCGCGCGCACCCCTTCTGGTCAGGCGGCGCACCCGTTCGCGCTGTGTGCTCCCGGTGTTACGGGTGCGCTTGGCGGAAACGGTAGCGACGCCCTCATTCTTTGGGGCAGGGCTACCGTTAGCGCCGCATGCACCCGTTCGCGCCGCGCGCACCCCTTGTGCTCAGGGGGCGCACCCGTTCGCGCTGTGTGCTCCCGGTGTTACGGGTGCGCTTGGCGGAAACGGTAGCGAGGCCCGCATTCTTTGGGGTAGGGCTACCGTTAGCGCCGCATGCACCCGTTCGCGCCGCGCGCACCCTTGTGGCCAGACGGCGCACCCGTTCGCGCTGTGTGCTCCCGGTGTTACGGGTGCGCTTGGCGGAAACGGTAGCGACGCCGTCATTCTTTGGGGCAGGGCTACCGTTAGCGACGCCCTCATTCTTTGGGGCAGGGCTACCGTTCGCGCCGCATGCGCCCCTTCTGCTCAGGCGGCGCACCTGTTCGCGCTGTGTGCTCCCGGTGTTACGGGTGCGCTTGGCGGAAACGGTAGCGACGCCGTCATTCTTTGGGGCAGGGCTACTGTTCGCGCCGCATGAACCCATCGCCGCAGGACGGAACATTACGCGCTCGGCAAGCGCTTTCCCACGCTAGCTGGCATGATATATCTCATGCGTATCCTCATTGCCCCTGACAAGTTCAAGGGATCCCTGACCGCCGCCGAAGCCGCGTCAGCCATGGCCGAAGGCGCCCTCCGCGTCTACCCCGATGCCGTAACCACCCAGTTCCCCGTGGCCGACGGCGGCGAGGGCACCCTCGACGCCGCCATCGCCGCAGGCTACGAGGAAAGGAACAACGCCGTTGTTGGTCCCATCCTCAAGCCGGTTGGAGCGTCCTGGGCGCTCAAGAAGGAGTCTGGGGGGACCACCGCCGTCATCGAAACCGCCCAGGCATCCGGCCTGGCCCACATGGAACCCACCCCGGAGAACTCCCTTCGCGCGCACAGTTACGGTTGCGGCCAGCTGATCGCCGCGGCGCTCGACGCTGGTGCTACCGAAATCGTCTTGGGCCTTGGCGGTTCTGCCATGTCCGACGGCGGCAGCGGTGCCCTGCGTGCGTTGGGGCTCAAACCCCTCGATGCTGCCGGGAATGTGGCTCCATTGGGCGGAGGCTCCCTGATCGACGTCGTTTCCCTCGATGTCTCCGAGCTGGATCCGCGTCTTTCGGGCGTGAAGTTCCGCATCGCCGTCGACGTCCGGAACCCGCTGTACGGCGCGGAAGGTGCCGCGCATGTCTTCGGCCCGCAGAAGGGTGCCGATGAGGATGCGGTGGAAAAGCTCGACGCCGGTCTACGCAACTGGGCGTCGCTCCTTCGGGGAGCCACCGGCCGTGACGTCAACGTGCCGGGAGCCGGAGCGGCAGGCGGGTTCCCGGCGTCGTTCCTTGCCTTCACCGACTCCGCGCTGGAAGGTGGCTTCGCCTTGGTCGCCGGCCTGACCGGGCTTGCCAAACACTTGGGCGAAGCTGACCTGGTGATCACGGGCGAGGGTTCCATGGACGAGCAGTCTCTCACGGGCAAGGCGCCCATCGCTCTCGCTGATGCCGCGAGCGTCCACGGGATTCCGGTGGTGGCTGTTGCCGGCCGGATTACAGTAACGCCGGAAGACCTGGCGAAGCACGGGATCGTGGCGGCTGCCCAGCTGCTGGACGTGGCGCAGCGCAAGGACGGTGTCCCGGACATTGCCGACGCGGTTGCCAACGCCGGCAAGTACGTGGCGTGGGCCACCAGCCAGGTCCTCGAGGGCGCGTAACGCCTATTGCCGGTAGCCCTCGACTTCGCTGACGGGACGGGCTTCGGCGTCATCGGGGTTTTCGCCGGCGTCGCGCTTGGCGCGGCGTTGGCGGAGCAGGTCCCAGCATTGATCAAGCTGGGCTTCCACCTGTGCCAGCCGGGCTTTGCCATCCTCCGGAGTGGAGGCATCGCGGAGCTGGTGCTCCTCTTCCACCAGTGACTGGATGCGTTCCAGGATGTCCTGATTGTCCATGCTTCTGACTCCTACGCTTGGTGGGACGGTTATGTTCGAACGTAGTCCTGCTTAAGTTGCACGTCTACCGGCATACTGGGCACATGGAGTTCACCACCACCATCGTTGGCGATGGCAACAAGGCCGGCATCGTCGTACCCGAGGAAATCGTCGAGGCGCTGGGCGCAGGCAAACGGCCGCCGGTGGTGGTGACGATGAATGGCCAAAGCTATCGCAGCAGCATCGCGGTGATGGGCGGAAAGTACATGGTGGGCGTCAGTTCGGCCAACCGCGAGCTGACCGGCGTATCGTCCGGAGACACCCTCGAGGTGGGCCTCGAAGTCGACACCCAGCCCCGCGTCGTCGAAGTTCCGGAGGACCTCGCTGCCGCCCTGGATGCCGAGCCTGACGCCAAGGCCTTCTATGGAACCCTCAATTACAGCGCGCAGCGGCGTTATGTTGAGCCGATCGGGGACGCCAAGACCCCCGAGACGCGGGCACGCCGCATAGCGAAGGTCGTGGCGGACCTGAAAGCCGGGAAGAAGTAGTCCGTCCCGGGGCCTTTAGTCTTTCCGCAGGCTGTACGTGGTCACTACGTTGCCCTTGCTGGTGGCGTATTGGTCCTCAAGCACCAGCCGGTGTACGGGGTCGCCCTCTTCGAAAATGCGGCGCCCATTGCCGGCAATCACTGGATGCGTCATGAGCGTCAGCTCGTCAAGGACGCCGGCGAAGAACAGTTGACGGACCAGGGAGATACTGCCGCAGACTGCGATCTCGCCGCCGTCACGCGACTTGAGGTCGGACACGAACTCCTCCACATCGCCCTCGATTAGATGGGAGTTCTCCCATTCGAGGGGTCCATCGAGGGATCGTGAGGCCACGAACTTTTCGACGGGGTTGATGAACGCCGCGAAATCCTCGTCCCGGGAGGCGTTAGGCCAATACTGCGCCCACTCCTGGTAGCTCACTCGGCCAAGCACCACGGTGTCCACGGTGTTGATCATCTTGGTCAGGCCCTTGCCCAGGTCCTCGTCGAAGCTGTCGAACTGGAACTTGAACGGATCCTGAACCACGCCATCCACGGAGTGAAAGAGTCCGGCAGTGACTTTGCGCATGTGTAGCCTCCAAATCGATTGTCAGGAGTCACGTTAGGCGGCGGGGAGGGATGAAGGAAGACCTCGGACGTTTGACCAGGCGTTTTCCGGGGCGGAACCCCCGCTGATGGCGCAGTAACTAAGCCGCGCGGCCCGCTGTGGCAAGGTGGCGACTCGGCAGCGCTGTGACGTTGTCGAATTCCGGCAGGCGGAGGGGCACTTCGTAGAGCTCTGAGTAGACCTGCAGTTCATCCAAGGCGTCCGCATCAACGATTGCCTCGGACAGGTCCATCTCCACATCGAGTCCCCCACCCAGGCTCTTGGTGCGCTGAACCACCGGGTAGAGTCCCTGGATGCTCGACGTCGTCACGTGACCGGTTGCTGCGATCTGGATTTGTTCGCCGTCTACATCCACTCGAACAACTACGGAGAGCTTCTCGCTGGCCAATGTGTTGCCTTTCCTAGGTGTGCTGCCACGCTGCAGCGTCCCCCAGCCTAGGCATCTAATGTGATCTACGCAACATTACGACGGTGTAATTTTGCTGGGTTGCTGCTCGTTTGGTGGGTCGGGTGCGCAAGGCGGGTGCCGCCGTCGTGCTTTATGGGAAAGTACGACGGCGGCACCCGCCTTGCGATGCTGTGGTGCGGTGACCGCTACGCGGTCTGGCCAGCATGCTGGCCCTCGGAGATTTCCTCGACGACCTTGCTGTTGAAGGCCGGGAGATCGTCCGGGTTGCGGCTGGTGACGAGGCCTTGATCCACCACCACTTCCTGGTCGCTCCAGCTGGCGCCGGCATTCCGAAGGTCCGTTTGGAGCGTGTGGTAGGACGTGACGTTGCGGCCCTTGATCACGCCGGCTTCGATCAGGATCCACGGCCCGTGGCAGATCGACGCCACGGGCTTGTGCTGCTCGAAGAAGGCCCGGGTGAAGTTCTGGGCGTCCTTGTCGACGCGCAGGTGGTCTGCATTCACGACGCCGCCCGGCAGAACCAGTGCGTCGAAGTCCGAGGCATTGGCGTCGGCGACGGCCAGCGTTGCGTCGAAGGTGTCACCCTTGTCCACGCCGTTGAAGCCCTGGATCTTGCCTTTTTCGGGCGCAATAAGGGTGGGCTCGCCGCCGGCTTCCTCCACGGCTTGCCATGGGCTGGTCAGCTCTACCTGCTCCACGCCATCGGTCAACAGGAAGGCGACTTTCTTGCCTGCGATACTGTGCTCTGACACTGTTCCTCCTCCTTGTGCGGCCGGCTTTTTGGGCGCGTGCCGCTGCTGCGAGAGTTGTTTGTCTGACGCGATCCAGCCTAGGGATAGCGGAGTTAGTAAGCAAGCTGACTAATTTTCTTTCCTGGTGCCCAAGACCAGCGGCGTGATCAGGAGTTACGTGGCCACGGCCGCCTCCCGCAGGCCCAGGACACCGAGTGTGGCCGCCAAGCGCTCCTCCACCGAACCCGTGAGCACATGGACCGGTTTGGCGCCCAGGGTCAACAAACCGAACAACTGCTGGCCTGCCTCCAACTGGAACCTGTCGCTGATCGGCGCGTTGTCCCGGGGCAACGGAAACTCAACCGGGATGAAGAACACATGGTCATAGACCTGTTCGAAGTACGCCAACGCCTCTTCGGTGAAATCCTCTACCAGGCCCAGGTGCGTTTGCGTCACGGAGGAAGGCTGCGGCTGGGACGTATCGTCCGGGTAGATGCCCAGCGCCAAACGCGTAGAGGCGTAAACCCATTCGTGCAGCACCGAACCGTCCGAGATGACGTCATGGGTGGACTGCTCCTGGACGATCCTCTCGGTGTAACGGCGCTGGCTCAGGCGCAGCACTTCCTCGTTGGAACAGTCCTGCAGGGACTTCAACGTGCCAGGACTTGGATTGTGCATGGGCGTGGGGACCGGCGCCACCAGGTTGGTGTGCGTCTCGAGGGCTTTGGTCAGAGTGGTCTTTCCCACGCCGTGGGCGCCCACAATGGCGATTTTCATAGGTTCCTCATGTTTCTGCCAGAACGCGCGTGGACCATCCAGGCGCAGGGTTGGGGAGTTGCAGTTCGGCGGCGCTGACCAGAACCCGCGTACCGAGCAGGTCCAGGAACGGCACGTCGGAGATGTCGTCGCCATATCCGTGGGATGCTGCCAGGTCCAGCCGATGGCGGGCCGCGTGTTCCGCCACCGCAACCGCCTTGCCTTCCCCGATCATGGGCGCAGTGATGTCGCCGGTGTACTGGCCGCCGTCCACGATTGCGGTTGTGGTGAGGACATCGTCCACGCGCAGATAGCCGGCCAGGGGCGCCAACGCAGGATCAAACGAGCCGCTCACCAGGACGATCCGGTGCTGCTGTTGCCTGTGCCATTCCAGCCGTCGCTGCATTCCCGGGAACACAAGGTCTTCCTCTTGGAGGCTGGAGAACCACGTGTGCCCCAATTCCCGGACCTCGTCCACGGAACGGCCGGCCCACCAGCGGAAGTACGCCCGGTTGGTCGACTCCCGTGGGGCTCCGGCGTCCTTGGCCTGCCGGAGCCCCTTCAGGAAACCCTGCCCTTCGGAAAGACGACCGGATGACTGTGCGTCGAACAGCAGCAATTCAAACATGGTTGTCAGAGGGGTCAGGGTTCCATCGACGTCAAAGTATGCGCCAGCCGCGGACCTGCTCAGGACGCCTCCTCCAGGACGCGCCTCTGGTTCACCAAATCCGCCAGGTCAGCAAAAGTCCCGGCTTCGGCGATCTCCCAGTCATGGACCAGGGGACCGTAGTTTTGGCTGGTGAGGACGGCTATTTCAACCAGCGTCAGCGAGTCCACGTCCAGCTGGTCAAAGGGGGTGTCAACAGCGGCCTCCCCGATCGCTTCGGGGGCTGCAGTGCGGACCAGCTGGTAGATATCCTCGGCGGTTACGAGGGCTGTGGAGTGGGCCATGGTTTTGTCCTTTCGTTGACGGCCTGCTGCGGATCAGCGACGGCGATGGGCGGCCAGGTGAGTGTCCCTGCGCCCCAGGTTGTGCCCCCACCAAATGCGGTGAGCAGCAGCTTGTCGCCCGTCTCGAAACGGGGTGCGTGATCGGCCAGGGCCAAGGGGATCGAGGCGGCGGAGGTATTGCCCACCCGGTCCAGGTGAATGACTGCCTTTCGCGGGTCGATGCCCAGCAGACCGGCTACTTGGTTGAGGATCCGTTGATTGGCCTGGTGCGCGATCAGCCAGTCAACGTCTCCATGCTGCCAACCGCTCTCCTGCAGCACAGACCGGGAGGACTCGGCCATGGCGGTGACTGCCTGGACAAAGACCTCCTTGCCCTGCATCGAGAAGTATCGGTCGGCGTCGCTTGTCTCGGCGTTGACAGGCATCCGGGATCCTCCTGCAGCGACGCGGATGAGGTCAGTGCAGCTGCCGTCCGAATGCAGGTCGAACGCAGAAAGCTGGCCGGGCTGGCCTTCTTCGCCGGCGCCCACAACAACAGCTCCGGCTCCGTCCCCGAAAATGATGGCCGTGTTGCGGTCCAGGGGATTGACGATTGCGCTGAACGTATCCGCGCCGATCACCAATACCCGCCGGTGCTGCCCGGACAACACGGCCGCATTGGCTTGCGCCAAGGCGTAGACGAATCCCGAGCACACGGCGGCGAGGTCGAACGCGGCGACTGGACCCAGGCCGAGCCGGGACGCAACCGCCGGTGCCGTGGCCGGGCAAGGGTGGTCCGGCGTCGTAGTTGCCAGAATCACCAGGTCGATCTCCGGGTAACCGGCCGACGCAAGGGCGCGGCTTGCCGCCTCGGCCGCCATGTCGCTCGTAGCCTCGCCAGGCGCCGCGAAGCGCCGGGAATGGATGCCTGTCCGCGAACGGATCCAGGCATCCGAGGTCTCCAGCCGCCCCTCAAGGTCCAGGTTGGTCACCGTGCCTGCCGGCACGTAGCCGCCCAGACCTTCAAGAACGACGGCGGCGGGCCGTTTAGTGCGCGCCGGCAAGTTCGCGGTCCTTTTCATTGCGGACATCCAGGGCATCGTAGTCCGCCTGGGCGCGGGCGATGGCCTCTTCGATGCTGATAACGCGGGGCAGGTTGTAGTGCGCCGTGATTCCTTCGAGACGCTCGGGAATGCTGCCGCCGATGGTGACATTAGGGATGCCCAGCTTGGTGATTTCGTCCTGGATCATCTGGTCGGCCAGGGACCGGAACTTCTCGTTGACCGGGCGGTGGCCATCGGCCACCAGCGGGAACTCGATGGGCAGGTGGACGAACGCGTCATAGTTGGCCAGTGCGTGCTGCTTGGCCGGAACACCCAGGGCGCTGATGACCTCCTCGAAGAAGACCAGTTCGCCGGTCTTTTCCACGGTCTCAAGGTCAATGGAGTCGTTGGGGTTGATGCCCACAAGGACGCGGACCGTTCCGTAGATCCACTCGTGCAGGGAAGATCCATCGGAAATGAACGTGTCACCCAAGTGGGACTCGTTCACGGCGCGCTCGGTGTTCCGCCGGGTGATCAACATAAGGATTTCCGCGGCCGTGCACTCCTCCAAGGTCTTTCCCGGCACGGAGATGGGGAGCAGTTCGCGCATGGTCTTTGCCGCGCTGCGGGGAATGCCCGTGAGGTGGGACAGGGCCAGGGTGGTGAAGGTCTTGCCGGAGGAATAGGTGCCGGAGATTGCGAGTTTCATGATGCTCTCTTTCAGTGTGTCCTGTGGTGGGTCTAGCGGGGGATTTCGTGGGCGACGTCGCACGTGATGACGAGGTGGCTGCCGATGCGCCCCTCGATGTCGGCGCAGCGCCAATTACTGCCGTTCAGGGGGAGGACCCGGGGCCGGCGGAGCTGAACGTTGAGGGGGAGCCCGTCCAGGATGCTCGACGGCGGAGCAGAGGCCGTGATCACCGTCCGCCGCATCCACAAGGTGTTGCTTTGGGCGCGGGTCACGCCGTCGAGTTCGTAGAGGAGGACCTGTCCAAGCTGAAGGGTCGTCACGAAGGCTTCCATGAGGGAAAGCCCGGGTTGGTAGGCGCCCTCCAGCCCAATCGGTTCAGACCGGACGTTGGGAGCTTCGGTTACCAGTGCGGTGGCACTTCCGCTGGGCCCGGCGACGTCCAAGGTGACATCCAGGATGTCGGTGTCCCTTGACTTGTAGATGTCGCCGTACACCCGCCGTGCCGCGTCGCCCACCAAGGCATCCGGGTTTTCCGTGCGGAGGTTGGCTTTGGACGCCACGCACAGTGGGTGGTGCAGCTCCAGGACGGCCTTCATGGAGGCCATTTCCACGTTGATCAGGATGATCCCGTCATCCGACTGTCCGTTGCTGGTGGCCGTGACGGGAAAATCATCCAGGATGTCTTCGATCGGCGTGGTTCCCGCAACGAGGGTGAGCTTGCGGACGTAGACGGCCGGAAGGATGGACGGTGAGTAGCGGCTTGCAAGCAGTGCCTCTGCTGCTTCCAAGGCCAGGACAATGGCATCGGTGGTTCCCAGGTGCGGTTCCTGTGCCGTTGTTCCTTTGACGGACCAGTGGTCCCCAACCCGCACCGAGCCCCGGGCTTCCATGAAGGTGTACCCGTCCACCGTGTGACGAATGGACAGTCCGCGCAGGGCGGGCGTTGTCTGGCGGTAGCCGCTGCCGAAGAAGCGGGTGGATTTAGGGCCGAGATAGTCGTCAACGTTGTTGAGGACGAGCGGGTCGGGGTAGGTCACGTTCATGGGACTGCGCTTTCTGTCGGGCCAGTCAGGCGGATTCTGCGGGGACGAGCTCAGGTTCTGGAGAGACGGCCTTCTTGGAGGGCAGGAAAGCGAGGATGACCGCTGCGGCCCCAAGAATGATGACGGCATTGATGATGAGCCCGAAGTGGACGCCGCCCAGGATGGCCTGGACTGTCGATGGGTCTGCGAAGTTGGTGGTGGTGAAGGCCAAAGCGATGGCGCTGACGATGGGCGTGCCGATGGTGAACGCCACCTGCTGGGTTTGACCCGCGAGTCCCGATGCGAGGCCCTGCTCGGAGTCCGGAAGCCCGGAGGTGACCGCAACCGTGTACGCCACAATGACCAGGACGTGTCCGAAGCCGCCGATTGCCGTGGCTACCAGGATCTGGGTGAAGCCAAGCCCGGCGTTCAGGCCCAGGAACAGGAAGCTAAGCGTGGAGAGGCCCTGCAGGCCGAGACCGAGGACCAGGGTGGCCTTGGCGCCGATCTTGTTGATGATGGTTGCAGCTACCAGGCCGCCGGTGAACGCACCTGCCCCAAGGACACCGAAGGCAAGTCCGGTGGCGAAGGCGGACGATTCCAGTACACGCTGAAGGTAGATGGTCAGCAGGAACACCTTGCCGCTTTCCATGGAGAAGGTCACCAGCCCGCCGAGGTTGCCCAGGAACACGGATGGACGCTTCAGGATGGTGACGGCCGCCAGCGGGTGGGAGGAGCGGGCCTCGATGTTCCAGAAGACAACGAACGCCACGATTGCGAGTCCAAGGAGGCCCAGGGTAGTGGGGGAGGCCCACCCCTCACGCTCCACCGATGTGACGCCGAGGACCAGGGCCAGGAGACCAAGGGTCAGCGTAATGGCGCCAGGAACATCGAGCTTCTGCTGGATGCGCTCCGAGAGATCTTTGATGACGAAGGGAGCCAGCGCGAGGATGATGATGCCCACAGGAACGTTGATGAAGAACGTGAAGCGCCAGCCGAAGACATCGGTCAGCACGCCACCGAGTACGGCTCCGACGGCGAACCCGAGGGAAAGCAGTGCCCCGTTGAGCCCGAGTGCCTTGTTCCGCAACGGACCCTCCTCAAAGGACGTGGTGAGCAGGGAGAGCGCTGCGGGCATGGTGATTGCCGTAGCCAGTCCCTGGCCCACGCGTGCCCCGAAGAGGATGGCCGGATCGGTGGCGATGCCGCCCGCAGCTGATGCGATGGTCAGGATCACCATGCCGATGAGGAACATCCTCTTGCGGCCGTAGTAGTCGCCGATGCGTCCCATGAGCAGCACCAGGCCGGCTGCTGAGAGGGCAAAGAGCGTGATGACCCATTGCAGGTCTCCGTCGGCGATGCCCAGTTCCCGTCCCATGGCCGGCAGGGCCACGGTGACGATCGAGAAATCCAGGGCGAACATGAATTGTGCTCCGAGAAGCAACGTCAGGACGAGCCTTTGGCGGCCCGTGAGGCTTGGTGTTGGCAAGGAGGTTTTTGTTGACATGCTTCAAGCCTCTTGCCTCCGCCAATGACCAACCAGAGCTTGCTTATGGTGGTGTTTTCCCCACCAGCCTTGGTGGCACCTGCTTGTCCGGCTGGCGTTTCCTAGGGAAGGGGGACCCATCGCAGGCCACCATCGTCACCGGGACGCACCTTTCCGAAAACGACATCGCCGAAGTGCAGGCCGGCGCCGATCACGTCAGCGCCCGAGAGCAGCTCCAGGGTGCGCCTCCTGGACTCTAGGGAGGCGATCGGATCGGCCTCGAAGCATGAACTGAGATGCGGCTGGGAGACCTGGACGGGACTGTGCATGACGTCCCCAAAACACAGCAGGCGCTGGCCGTTGGATTCAATGAGGTAGGAGGTGTGTCCCGCAGTATGGCCCGGGGAGGCCAAGGCAGTGATCCCGGGGACAATCACGGTTCCATCGCTGATGGCCCGCCACCGGGGATCGTGGCCCAGCCCGTTCTGTCCAAGTTCGGCCGTCGAGGCGTGCAAGGCCGTGTCCCGCAGCAGGCGGCCGGGACCGCCGTCGTGGTTTAACCAGCCGGTGTGGTCGTCATGCAAGTGAGTGAAAACCGCAGCGTCCAGGCGGTCCGGAAGCAAACCTGCCTCCGCGAGTCCGCCGCCGTTCATGTCGCCGAGGGACGGATGCGACCTGGCTGCCGGGAGGTGCCTGGGGCCGAACCCGGCGTCGATCATGACCGCAACTCCCGGTCCGCTGACCAGCAGGGAGCCGATGGAACCCGTCAGGTAGCCGCTGCCGGAGATGAGCTCGGGCATGCCGAAGTAGTCGCCGCGGTCACCCGGCAGGGAGAACCAGGTTTCCGGGTGCAGTTGGACGAATCCGTCGGGCAGGTAGCTGACCGTGAGGTCTCCAACGGTGACGGTGCGGTGCTGCGCAACTGCGCTCCAACGGTCCAGGTCGGGGCTGGTTCGGGCTTCCAAGGGTTCTCCTTCTCGTAAGGCGCCCGGCAGCGGTTCAGCTGGCGCGGGCGTTTCAGCTGGCGCGGGCGAGGGCTTCGGCGGTGCCGGAGCCGGGTTTGGGCAAGTAGACGAATACGCGAAGATCGTCACCGCCGACGGGGTTCAGGACCACTGATTCAAACGTCAGCCGGCCCATCTGGTTGTGGTCGAAGACGATGTCCACATGCGGTTCCACCCCCACTACGTGGCTTTCCCAGTAGTCCTTGAACTCGGCGGAAACGGAGGCGATCTTGTCGGCCAGCATGGAGAACGTTGCATCTCCCGGGTACATGGCAGCCTGCCGGTGGAATTGGGCCGCCATCATGCGCCCTGCCAGTTCGCGATGCGGGTAATGGGCTGCGACGTCGGCTTTGGTGAAGAAGGCTTCCAGGCAGTTGGAACCGACGTGGATGCCGAAGACGTATTCAGAGATCGGGTTGGTTGCCACGACGTTCCAATAGCGGTCAACGACGTATGCGGGTGAATGCGTGAAACCCGCCAGGACCCGTCCCATGATGGCGCGGACCTCGGCCGCCGCGGACCTGCGGACAGGTTGCTGCTTACCCGCCAACTCGTAAAGGTGCTCAAGTTCGCCGCCTTCGAGCCGGAGGGCCTGACCGATCGCATCCACAACATCCGAGGAAACTCCGATGTCCCGGCCCTGCTCCAACCACGTGTACCAAGTGACGCCCACGTTGGCCAGGACGGCTACTTCCTCCCTGCGCAAGCCGGGCGTTCGGCGGCGGCTGCTGTTGGGAAGGCCAACGTCCTGTGGCAGTAATTGCTGGCGGCGGGCGCGGAGGAAGCGGGCCAGGTTCTGCCGCCGGGCCTCGGACTCGTCAACGCCGCGCTGGACGGCGAACTGTGGCGTTCCCGGGTTGTCCGCCAGTGTTGTGGTTGCCATGAAATGCCTGCGCTTTCTTGGTGTCTGTCCGGCTGTCAGGAGGCTGCCGCTGTTCCTGCACTGTGTGCGTTGAGGGGAACCAAGTGCTCCAGGACGGTCATGAAATCGTCAAGCGCAGTTCGGTGAAAAAGATGTCCCCCAACAACTTGATGGTAGCGAGGTGTCGGGCCGCAGTACTCCTCCCATTGCTGCATGCGACGAATATTTACCAGCGTGTCTTTTGTTCCACGAATAAGGTCAAGTTGCAGGGGAATTTTGTCACGGGGCGGGGAATAGGCGCAGGCGCGCCTCACTCCGGCTGCGGTTCGTTCGGCGATGTATCCGGGCAGGAAAGCGGGCATCGGTTCGGTCTCGTGCAGGATCCGCAGTGCCTCCCCGCTGTCCGGGAGCGAGCCAGGAGCTGGTGAGCCACCCAGAATGACCGCGGAGGGAAGGTCCAGTCCGCGCTCCAGCAGGAGGCGGCACACCTCGTAGGCGACGTGGCCGCCCATGCTGTGCCCATAAAAGGCGGCAGTTGGAAGGTGGGCGCTCTTAAGGAATTCAAGGGCTCGTGCTGCCATGTCTTCAATGGTCTGGACTTCGCCAGTGCGGCATTCGACAGGGACCCCGATGACCCGCACGGAAGCCTGCAGCCGGGACTGCCATGAGCGGAACTGCCACTCCGTCCCGCCGGCATGGTGAAAGCAATAAAGAGTTGTTCCGGCCATGGAAGCGAGTATGTGGTGCGGCATTGCCGCAGTCCAGTGGCTTTTTATCCTGTTACAAATACTGCCCGGATATGAGTCATTTTCCTGGAATTACTACAAATGTGACCGGGTTGGACCTGTCATGAGAGCACTTGGAGTAAAGACCTATGGTGGCCCGAAGAACCTCGAACTCCTGGACGTGGAGGAGCCCACGCCCGGGCACGGAGAAGTGCGTGTCCGGATACACGCTGCTGCCGTCAGTCCCACCGACCTGATGCTGCGGAACGGCGAACACGCCGCCACCGTCTCCGCGCTGGACCTCCGGCCACCTTTCATCCCCGGCATGGATCTTGCCGGTGTGGTGGATGCCCTTGGCCCGGGGCTGGATGGACGCCTGAAAGTGGGCGATCCTGTGGTGGGAATCGTACTTCCCTTCCCGGCGGGGGCCTATGCGGACAAGATCGTCCTTCCGGCGGAGTCGGTGGTTGCCGCACCGGCCGGGGCCGATTTCGTGGCGGCCTCCACGCTGCTTATGAACGCAGCCACCGCGAGGATCGCTTTGGATCACATGGGACTTGCAGCCGGTCAGACGCTCGCCATCACGGGAGCATCCGGGGCGTTGGGCGTGTATGCGATCCAGTTGGCAAAGGCGGCAGGGATTACGGTCATAGCCGACGCTTCCACTGATGATGGCGATTCTTTGCGTTCGTTCGGTGCGGATCACCTGATTCCACGGCGCGGAGACTTCGTGGGGGACGTGCTTTCGATTGTCCCTGACGGGGTGGACGGCGTCCTGGATGCCGCAGTCCTTAACGGCGCAACGTTCGGGGCCATCCGCGATCACGGACACCTGGCTGTGGTCCGGGCCTGGGATGGCGCCGGAGAGCGCGGCATCCAGGTCCACAGGGTGTATGTGGGGTCGGTCCTTAAGGAAACCGCCCTCCTTCAGGAACTGGTGCAGCAGACCGAGGAGGGCATCCTCACTCTCCGCGTGGCCGACGTCTTCGCGCCAGAGGACGCGTGGATGGCCCACGAGCAGCTGGAAGCCGGTCGCGTCCGGGGCCGGTTCGTCATCGACTTCAGTTCGTAGCGGCTCAGATACGGAAGGTACGACGCCGGTCCCTGCGAGGCGCGGGGACCGGCGCCTCGGCACCCGGGTTGCTACCCGCCGTCGGCCCCTACTTCTTCTTCCCGCTCCGCTTCGCCGCCGCATTCATGGCCGACTTCACCGCAGGCGGCAGTCCTGCGGTCTCGGTCTCCGGCTCAGCCACGGTCCCGCGCCAGCGGGCCAGGCCCTTCATGCCGTGGTAGATCACCAGGGCAGCGGCGGATCCCAGGGCGATGCCCGTGAACTTCAGTTCGCCGATGGTCCAGGTGTAGTCAGCGATGCCGATGATCAGGGCAACGGCGGCGGTGGTCAGGTTGATCGGGTTCGAGAAATTGACCTTGTTCTGGACCCAGATTTTCACACCAAGCACGCCGATCATGCCGTACAGCATGGTTGCCGCGCCGCCCAGTACACCGGCGGGGACGGTCGCGATCAGCTCGCCGAATTTCGGCGAGAAGCTCAGCAGGATGGCGAAGACGCCGGCCACCCAGTAGGCCGCCGTCGAGTAGACCTTCGTGGCCGCCATGACGCCGATGTTTTCCGCGTAGGTGGTGGTGCCGGAACCGCCGCCGAAGCCGGCAAGTACCGTAGCGGCACCGTCGGCCATCAGCGCGCGGCCGGAGACGCCGTCGAGGTTTTGCCCGGTCATCGCGGCCACCGACTTTACGTGGCCCACATTTTCTGCCACCAGCACCAGCACCACTGGTACAAACAGACCCACCACTCCGATGTGGAATTCGGGCGTGTGGAACGTCGGGAGGCCCACCCAGGCGGCGGCATCCATCTTTTCGTAGGAAACCTCGCCTCGCATCATCGCCACGACGTAGCCCACCACAACACCCACGAGGATGCTCAACCGGCCCAGGATGCCGCGGAACAGCACGGAAACCAGGATGATCGTCACCAGCGTGACGAGTGCGGTGACGGGCGCGGCGTCGAAGTTGTTCTTGGCTGCCGGAGCGAGGTTCAGGCCGATCAGCGCGACGATTGCGCCGGTCACGATCGGCGGCATCAACCGGTTGATCCATTCGGCGCCGAACTTCTGGACAACGGCGCCAATGAGCGCCAGTACGACGCCGGCGAGCACCACGCCGCCCAAAGCTCCCCCCACGCCGTACTGGTCTTGGGAGGCGAGGATCGGGGCGATGAACGCAAAGCTCGAACCAAGGTAGCTGGGCACGCGGCCTTTGGTGATGACCAGGAACAGGAGCGTGCCGATGCCGGAGAAGAAGAGCGTGGTGGCCGGCGGCATGCCCGTGATGATCGGGACCAGGAAGGTGGCGCCGAACATCGCAACCACGTGCTGCATGCCGATGCCGATGGTCAGAGGCCAAGCCAGACGCTCGTCGGGTGCCACCACGTGGCCGGGCCGGATGGTCTTGCCGTTGCCGTGGAGCTTCCATTTGATGCCGAGCATGCTCATGGCGTGCCTTCCTCAGAAGAATAGTTGGGGTTCGGTGCAACATTACCGCCGTTGCGGGGCCTGCTCTACGCGCCTCGCACGCGCAGTGGAGCGCAAACCGGGCCTGGCGACACCGGGTGTGCCAAACGTCACGTGCCGTCACGGGAAGAGGACAGGCGAACTTGAAGTTGCAACCATGGAAAGCAGAAGAGCCCAGCCACCCCAAGAGGCGAGGGCACAGCGAAAGGTTTATCCATGACGATTGCACACGAAGAAGCAGTCATTGACGCCGCCGCAGTCGACGCCATTTTTGCCGAAGCCCGCACCGCGAACAGCTTCGCCGGCGAAGTGACCGAAGAGCAGGCCCGCGCCATCTACGAGCTCACCAAGTTCGGTCCCACAGCTTTCAACTCCCAGCCGCTCCGCGTGACCTACGTCCGCTCCGACGAGGCCCGCGCCAAGCTGGTTGACCACCTTTCCCGCGGGAACCAGGCGAAGACTGCTTCGGCTCCGCTGGTCGCCGTCCTTTCCTACGACACCGACTGGCAGGGACAGTGGGACAAGTTCCTCCCCGCCTACGGCGCCCCCAAGGCCATGTATGACGACAACGCCGAACTCGCCGCAAGCACCGGCAACAACAACGCCCACCTGCAGGCCGGCTACTTCATCCTCGCCGTCCGGTCGCTCGGCTTTGCCGCCGGTCCCATGACGGGCGCCGACTTTGCGGCCATCGACGCAGAATTCTTCCCGAAAGGTGACCAGAAGAGCTTCCTCATCGTCAACATCGGCCAGCCCGGTCCGGACGCCTGGGGCGAAGCCAAGCCGAAGTTCGCCTACGACGACGTGGTCCGCACCGTCTGATTCCGGTCCTTCCACGGCAACGCTCCTGCACCCAAGTGCAGGAGCGTTGGCGTTTAAGGGGGGTTCGGTGAGAGAGCGTCCGGGGGGAAGGGGGGTTCGGTGAGAGAGCGTCCGGGGGTGGGGGGTTAGGCGATGACCCCGTCCACCAGGGCCTTGGCCTCGTCCTGGACCTGCTTCAGGTGGTCGGCGCCCTTGAAGGACTCAGCGTAGATCTTGTAGACGTCCTCCGTGCCGGACGGGCGGGCCGCGAACCAGGCGCTTTCCGTAACGACTTTAAGGCCGCCAATGGAGGCGCCGTTGCCGGGAGCTTCAGTGAGCTTCGCGGTGATGTCCTCGCCGGCCAGGGACGTCGCGGTGACGTCGGCGGCGGAGAGCTTGCCCAGCTTGGACTTCTGCTCGCGGGTGGCAGCAGCGTCGATGCGGGCGTAGACCGGGGCGCCGAACTGGTCGGTCAGGCCCTTGTAGAGCTGGGAGGGGGAGGAACCCGTGACGGCCGTGATCTCGGAGGCGAGCAGGGCCAGCAGGATGCCGTCCTTGTCCGTGGTCCAAACGCTGCCGTCGCGCTTGTTAAAGGAAGCGCCGGCGGACTCTTCGCCGCCGAACGCACCTTCGCCGGACAGCAATCCGGGCACGAACCACTTGAAGCCCACGGGGACCTCAACCAACTTTCGGCCCAAACCGGCAGCGACACGGTCGATGATGGAGGACGAAACCAACGTCTTCCCGACTACCGACTCAGGGTTCCAGCCGCTGCGGTTGCGGTAGAGGTAGTCGATGGCGACGGCGAGGTAGTGGTTGGGGTTCATGAGCCCACCGTCCGGGGTGACGATGCCGTGGCGGTCGGCGTCGGCGTCGTTTCCGGTGGCAACGTCATACGCTGCGGTGCCTTCGGCGCCGAGCGACATGCGCTTGATCAGCGAAGCCATGGCCGACGGCGAGGAGCAGTCCATGCGGATCTTTTCGTCCCAGTCGAGGGTCATGAAGGCCCACTGCGGGTCCACGGTAGGGTTCACCACGGTCAGGTTCAACTGGTGGCGTTCGCCAATCTCGCCCCAGTAGTCCACGGAGGCGCCGCCCATGGGGTCGGCTCCGATCCGGACGCCTGCGTTGCGGATCGCATCGAGGTCCAGGACGGACGGGAGATCGTCAACGTAGCTGCTGAGGAAGTCGAACTTGCCCGTGGTGTCTGCGGCCAGGGCGTCATTCAGCGGGATGCGCTTGACGCCGCGGAGCCCGTTTTCCAGGAGCTGGTTGGCGCGCTCGGCGATCCAGCCCGTGGCGTCGGTGTCCGCCGGGCCGCCGTGCGGAGGGTTGTACTTGAAGCCACCGTCTGCCGGCGGGTTGTGGCTCGGAGTGACCACGATGCCATCGGCCTGGGGAGTGCCGGGTGCGGCTTCGCGGTTGTACTTGAGGATTGCGTGGCTCAAGGCCGGGGTTGGGGTGTAGCCGTGGCGCGCGTCCACCAGGACGGTCACGCCGTTGGCTGCCAGCACTTCCAGGGCGGAGTTCTGCGCGGGTTCGCTCAAAGCGTGGGTGTCGCGTCCAATGAAGAGCGGTCCCGTGATTCCCTGGCGTCCGCGGTACTCGACGATTGCCTGCGTGATCGCGAGGATATGCGGTTCGTTGAACGACGCCTTCAGGCTGGAACCGCGGTGCCCCGAGGTTCCAAAAGCCACGCGCTGGGCGGGATCGCCCAGGTCCGGAGCTACATCGAAGTACGCGTCCAGCAGGGCTGTGATGTCAACAAGGTCCTGGGGAAGGGCAACTGTGCCCGCTCGGCTAGCCATGTCCAACAGCATGCCAGACCGTTCCGCCCGCCGACAGGAAATGTCCGTGATGCGGCCCCTATGACGTCGAATGGCGGTCAGGTGGAACAAAAGGACTAAAGATTCACGCCGGCTTTACGTTGCGGACAGCTTCTTGATTAAGCACAAAAGAGCCCTTACGGCCGGTGGATCCGACTGGACCACTGGCCGTAAGGGCCGTGACGAACTAGACGGCCGTGTAGCCGCCGTCAGCCAGGACGTAAGAGCCGGTCACGAAGCTTGCCTTGTCCGAAAGCAGGAACGTGGTGACGTTGGCGATTTCTTCCGGGCGGCCCAGGCGTCCCAGTGAATGCTTCGCTTCGAGTCCGCTGATCACTTCCTTGGGAGCGTTGGCCAGCAGAGGGGTCTCGATGTAGCCCGGACCGATCGCGTTGATGCGCAGTCCCTGGGCTCCGTATTCGGCGGCGGCGTTCTTGGTCAGGCCCACAACGCCGTGTTTGGCCGCCGTGTAGGCGGCGTTGCCCAAGGCGGCAACCGTGCCGTGGATTGAAGCCATGTTGACGATCGCACCCTCAGCCGCGCCCGCTTCGAGGATGGCCGGGATCTGGTAGCGCATGCCGTAGAGCACGCCGCTGAGGTTGATGGCGATGACGCGGTCCCAATCCTCAAGGTCCACTTCGCCAACGGGGGCGTTGGCGCCACCGATGCCGGCGTTGTTGACTGCATAGTTCAGGGCACCATAGGTGTCGACGGCAAAGTCGACGGCCTTCTTGCTGTCTTCGGCTACCGCGGTGTTGGCTTTGAACGGAACTGCGCTGCCGCCCGAGGCCGTGATTTCCCCGGCAACGCGGGTGGCTGCATCAAGATTGACGTCCACCACAACCACGTTGGCGCCGTTGTTCGCGAGGTCCTTGCTGATCGCTTCCCCGAGACCCGAACCGCCGCCGGTGACGAGTGCGGTTTTGCCTTGGAAGTTACCCATGATGTCCTCCTTCGCGGGACCGGAGCCCGCTGATGATCGTTGTAGCGCTGCTTACGTCGCTCTTAAAGCCAACCCACTCCATAAGAGGCGTATTCCATGCATATGCATGAATCGCGTCACAGCCCCGCATCCCGCTGGCCACAGCAATACTCCCTACTTATGCGGGGCCTTCGGCGGCGGTAGGGTTGGGATCAAAGACCATGCACACAGGGGGATACCTATGTCAGAGCAACCAGCCAAGGGCAACGAAGACAAGCCCGCGGGTTACGAACCGCCGCAGTACGTTCCGCCCGCCGAATTCAGCGCGCCGGGCCAGGGCAGCGCGGTGCCGCCGCCGCCGTCGTACGAATCAACGACCCAGGCCGACGCCACCCAGCCGTTGCCGCCGTACGGGCAAAACGCCTACACGCAAAACGCGCAAGGCCAGAGTGACTTCTACACCCAGCCGACGCCGCCTTCGAGTACGCCGCCTGGCAGTTCGTACACGCCGGGTGACTACAGCCAGCAGCCCCCGTCGCCGTACAACCAGCCGGCCACCTCCTACAACCAGCCGCCGAGCCCTTACCAGCAGCAGCCCTACGGCCAGCCGAACCCGTATGGACAGCCCGCCTACTACGCCATGCCCTCGCAGCCCAAGGGCTTGAGCATCGCGAGCATGATCTGCGGTATCGCCACCTTGGTGGGCTTCGGCTTCTTCATCCTCCCGCAGATCGCGGCCGTGATCCTGGGCCACCTCGCACTGAACCGCGAACCCGCGGGCAAGGGCATGGCGATCGCGGGCCTGGTGATGGGATACATCGGCGTGGCCCTGGCCATCATCTGGATCATTTTCATCGTGGTTTTGGGCGCCTCGAGCCGCTACAACTACTAAAAGCGAACGACGGCGGCCCTCGCCTTCGGTTGGGATTCCCACCGAAGGCGAGGGCCGCCGTGGCGATTTAACGCGTGCTACCGGACGCCTGCCATCAGCTTCTTGATCGCCGGAGTCGAGGCGGCCAGTGCCACCGCGAGCACTACTGCAACACCGCCGATGCCCAGGAAGTAGGGGAGTTCGTCGTCCGGGTTGTAGAGGCCCGCGAGGATGCCGGCCAGGGTGGTGCCGAGCGAGACCGAGAGGAAGAACAGCGCCACCATCTGTGTGTGGAAGGCCTTCGGCGCAAGCTTGGTGCTCACGGAGAGCCCGATGGGGGAAAGGCACAACTCCGCCATGGTGAAGAGGAACAGGATGCCCACGAGTGCCAGGAGCGGGGTCTTGCCGTCGCCGGCCAGCGGGATGAATGCCAGGAAGGCCAGCCCCATGATGAACAAGCCCATGGAGAACTTGAACGGTGAACTCGGCTGCCGGGAACCCAGCTTGGTCCACAGCGCAGCCATGACGCCGGCGAAGATGATGATGAATACCGGGTTGATCGACTGGACCCACGCGGCAGGCATTTCCCAGCCAAACAGGTTGCGGTCCAGCTTCTCCTCCGAGTAGACGGCAATGAACGTGAACTGCTGCTGGAACAAAGCCCAGAACGCGGCGGATGCGATGTAGAGCGGGATGAACGCGAGCACACGCCTGCGCTCAAGGCCCGTCACCAACGGACTCCGGAAGATCAGGAAGAGGTAGATCACCGAGGCGCCAATAGCCGCGTAAGCCATGCTGCGCGCAAGGTTGTCCGCGTTCACGGTGCCGGTACCGAGCAGCACGCCGATCACCACGAGGATCGCGAGGAAGATCAGGCCGTACTTTGTCCGGTCCTTGGCGGGCAGCGGGTTGGGGACCCGGTGGGCTTCTTCCGGCAGGCGCTTGCGGCCAAAGGCGTAGATGACCAGGCCGATGGCCATGCCCACGGCTGCCGCGCCGAAGCCCCAGTGGAAGCCATGGCTTTCCTGGAGCCAACCCGTGACCAGCGGGCCGATGAGCCCACCGATGTTGATGCCCATGTAGAAGATGGAGAAGCCGGCGTCGCGGCGTTCGTCCTTCTCGCCATACAGGGTGCCGACCAATGCCGTGGCGTTGGCCTTCAGGCCACCCGAGCCGACTCCCACCAGCACCAGGCCGGCGATCAGACCCGGAATGCCGGGGATGAGTGCCAGGGCGATGTGGCCCATCATGATCATGATGGCCGAGCCAAAGAGCACCTTCTCTGAACCGAAGATGCGGTCAGCGAGCCATGCGCCCAGGATGGTGGACAAGTAGACGCCACCGCCGTACGCGCCCACCAGGCCGGCCGCGAGGCCCTTGTCGATGGACAGGCCGCCTTGGTCGGCCGTGAAGTACATGTAGTAAAGCAGGATGCCCTGCATGCCGTAGAAGGAGAATCGCTCCCACATTTCCACGGAGAAAAGGCTGGCCAACATCTTTGGGTGGCCGAAGAATGACGTATCGCCCGGGGTTTTAGCAGGCGGAGCCGTGGTTTGAGGTGTGCTCATTTCCTCAATGCTGGCACTGACTGCGGGCATTGTCACATCGACCAATGCCTCTGGCAACCGCATTCCATATGCTAGACGCCCGAATTTATGCAGCCTCCAGCGCTGCCGCCACCTGGAGAAGTTGTAGCTCGGATCCCCTCCTGCCAATGAGTTGGATGCCCATCGGCATACCGTTCTCCGTGGTGTGGACCGGAATGCTGATCGCAGGGAGGCCGCACACGTTCACCATGGAACTCCACGGCGCGTACTCACACTGCCGTTTGTAGTCCTCGTCCGCGTCTCCGGCCCATTCGCTGGGCCACGGTTCGCCACTGTGGCCGCCGCCCGTAAACCAGCCGATGGGCCGTGGAGTTTGAGCCAGGGTGGGCATGAGCATCAGGTCCCACTGTGAGTACTGGGCAACGGTATCGGTGGTGAACTGCCGCAGGAACCCGAGCGCTTCCTGCACCTTTGCGGCGCTCCGCTGTTGCGCCCGACGCCGGAACGTCCTGGTCAGCGGGGTCAGCAGCGCCTCCCGCTGCGGAGCTATCCGTGCACTCCCGACGCCGGCAGTCCAGGCCGCGGTGAACGCCTCCGGGTAGCGGTTGTCGTAGCGGATACCTGCCTCAAGGACACGGTGTCCTGCCCTTTCCAACAGGGTCCGGCCGCGGTTCAGCGCGTCCAAGGCTTCCGTTTCGATCTCGAACGGATAGCTGGCGGCCCAGGGGCTGTCCAGCGTCAAACCGATGCGCAGGGGTCCGGGCGCTCTGCCGACGTTGGCGAGGTAGCCGCCGTCGGGCCTGTTCCCAAAGGGGACCAGCGCGTCCAGCAGCAGTGCGGCATCCGCGGCGTTCTTCGCGAGGGGTCCGGCGACCACCAGCTTGGCAGCGTCACCCGCGCTCGCCCCAGACGGTACCAGCCCCTGGCCCGGCTTGAGGCCCACCAACCCGCAGGCACCGGCCGGGATGCGGATGGACCCGCCGCCGTCGGTACCCGGCGCGAACGGCACCATGCCCGCCGCAACCGCGGCAGCGCTTCCGCCCGAAGAGCCACCCGAGCTGCGGGCCAGGGAATGCGGATTGCGCGACGGCGGTGCCACGCGGTTTTCGCTGTAGGCCGTGAGTCCGAATTCCGGAACCTGGGTCTTGCCCAGCGAGATGACCCCCTGCGCCTTCAAAGTGGCGGCCAGGGCGCCATCCTCGGGTGCCGGCTTGTGCTCCAAAGCCGCGCTGCCGTGCGTGGTGGGAACGCCGGCCACATCCGTGAGGTCCTTGAAGGCAAGGGGCATGCCGTGCAGCAAGGGGAGCTCGCTGCGCTCGCCGTCGGCATGGCGTTGGTCCGCTGCCGCGGCGGCGGCCATCGCGTGCTCGGCGGTCACGGTGATGAAGGCACCCAGATGTCTGTTGCGGGATTCAATCACCGACAGGAAGTGACTTGCGGCCTCACGCGCAGACAGCTCGCCGCCGGCCAGGGCATCGCGGAGTTCAACTGCCGTCAACGCTGCGATCCCCGACTGGTTGCCAGGGGATGAATCAGCCAAGGAAGCGCGACTCCAACCGTTCTTCGATGGCAACGGCATCGACGCTCTCGCCGGCTCCTGCCGTCACGCGGAACGCTGCCTTGTTCTTCACGGAGGAGACCACCTCCACCAGTTCCGTGCCCCGGTAAACCAGTCCGACGCCGTCGTCCGTGCAGTGGGTCTCGCCCAAGGTGCCGTCAGCTACCAGCTTGTGGACCGTCGGGCGGCGGCGCAGTTCGGAGTCGAAGTGCACGCCATTGTGGAACGGAAGGAATCCCAACGAGTTCGTAACGGGCCTCAACCCGGGGCCGAAGGAGTCAGTGACGCCGCCCTTGAACCAGCAGATGGAACCGGCTGATACACCGGCCAGGATGACGCCGCTCTCCCACACCTTCTTGAGGATGCGGTCCAAGCCATGGGCGCGCCACACCGCCAGGAGGTTCACCACGGATCCGCCGTTGACCCACACCACGTCCTGCTCCAACAGGTACGCCTCTGGATCCTCGACGTTGGGCATGGTGAACAGGTTCAGGTGGCTCAGGTCGAAGCCCGCAATCCGTGCTGCCTGGTCGATTTCCGCGGCCCACCATCGTTGGTCCCCACCGGCGGTGCCGATGTGGGCGATCCTCGGTGCCCTGCCCGTGACACCGGAGAGTTCCACGGCATAGTCCACCAGTGAGTCGAACTCGATCCGCGTGCGGCTGCCCTGCCTGTACCCGCCGGACGTGGCAAGAATAGTGGGTTGGACAGCAGCCATGGCCTGCTCCTTACTCCTGGGTTGCGTCGGTGGGAGTGACTGGCACCCAGTCTTCGCGGGAAGGCGCCGGCATGCAAGGAGGTCCCGCTCTTCGGGCGCGGAGTGCGCCTCCCGGGCACTAGGCTGGATGCAGATTCCGTGAACCGATGGAAGGGACTGCCGTGAGCGACTTCGAAACAGTGACCGTGGGCGACATTCCGGCCGACGCCAGCATCCTGGACGTCCGCGAAGACTACGAGTGGGTTGCCGGCCACGCCGAGGGTGCGCGCCACATCCCCATGGACCAACTCCCCGCGCGCCTGGAGGAATTGGACCCGGACGACGATTTGTTCGTCATCTGCCGCACGGGCGGCCGCTCGTTCCGGGTGGTGCAGTGGCTCGTGGCCCAGGGCTACTCCGCCGTTAATGTGGCTGGCGGCATGGACATGTGGTTCGAAGCAGGCAGGCCGATGACCTCCGACAACGGCCTCAAGCCGGTCGTCCTCTAATAACGGGCAAGGAATATATTGATGCCTGCAGTTCCCACGTATACGTTCCTGGGCCCGGAAGGGACGTTCACCGAGGCTGCGCTCATGCAGGTCCCGGGTGCTTCGGAAGCTACCCGCGTCCCGTGCACCAACGTCAACACCGCCCTTGACCGCGTGCGTGCAGGTGAAGCTGACGCTGCCATGGTGCCCATCGAGAACTCGGTGGAGGGAGGCGTTACGGCAACCCTCGACGCCATTGCCACGGGACCGGAGCTCCGCATCCTCCGTGAGGCGCTGGTTCCCATCACCTTCGTGCTCGTGGCGAGGCCCGGCGTCGACCTTTCGGACATCCAGCGCATCTCCACCCACGGCCACGCGTGGGCGCAGTGCCGCCTCTGGCTGGACGAACATATTCCCCAAGCGGACTATGTTCCGGGTTCATCGACGGCCGCTGCCGCCATGGGCCTGCTGGAACCGGACGCGCCCTACGAGGCTGCCATCTGTGCGCCGCTGGTTGCGGCCGGGCAACCGGGGCTGAACGTACTCGCCGAGAACATCGGGGACAACCCTGAGGCCGTCACCCGCTTCATCCTGGTGGGCCGCCCCGGTGCCCTCCCGGAACGTACGGGGGCGGATAAGACCACGGTTGTTGTGCCGTTGCCGGAGGACCACCCCGGCGCCTTGATGGAAATCCTGGACCAGTTTGCCTCCCGTGGCGTCAACCTGAGCCGCATCGAATCACGGCCCACCGGCCAGTACTTGGGCCACTACTTCTTCAGCATCGACGCCGACGGCCACGCAGCCGATTCCCGCGTGGCCGACGCCCTCGCCGGACTCCACCGGATCAGCCCCGCCACGCGGTTCCTGGGGTCGTATGCCCGCGCCGATAAGCAGCCGGCCGTCGTGGCACCGCACACTTCGGACGCTGCTTTTGCGTCTGCGCATGCCTGGGTGGAATCGATTATTAAGGGCTGATCGTTTGTTCGGTACGGGCCATTTCCGGCGAAATCATTGACGCTTCAACCCCCTTTCGCGCGACTGTAAGTGTGCGTATGCTTGCCTGATCCATAAACGATGGATGAATGCCCAAACGAAGGGAGACGTCATGTCAGTGCATCGCGATGACAAAGACGGCCAGGGCATGATCGTCAATCCCAAGCCGTCCGGCGACAACAAGGACGACTGGGACGGCGACGAAGCCGACCGTGCGGATCGACTCCGTTTTGAAGAAGAACAGGCCATGATCCGGGAGCAGGCCGAGGCCCGCGCGGCGGCAAAAGCTGCCCAGGAAGAGGCTGACCGGAATGCCGCAGAGCCGGATAAGGGAGCCCTCTAAGGGTGGCTCTTCGGCACCCGCACCAGCAGCGAGCCGGGCTGCACCTGGACGGTGACCTCGGTGGCCTCACCTGACGGATCGCCGTCGAGCTGTGTTGCCATGGGTTCCTGGCTGCGGATGCTGACTTTCTGCGAACGATAGAAGTTCATCACCGGCAGGTTCCGGTTGTGCTTGAACAGCACCTTCGCGTACATCGCGATCCAGCCCACCGCACTGCGCGGACTCATCACCACGATGTCCAGCATGCCGTCGTCAACCATGGCCTGCGGGATGAAGTCGATGCCGCCGGGGATCAACCCGCAATTGGCGAAGAGCACGCTGCGGATCTTACGGGCCTGTTCCGGTTCGTCGTCCATGGCGATGGTGACGCGTTTGCGGCGGCCCGGCAGGTGCCGCACGCCGGCTTCGGTATAGGCGAGCCAGCCCACCGTTTTCTTGAGGTCTTCCTTGGTGTCGCCCACCACTTCGGCATCCAGTCCCATGCCGGCGATCACCAGGAACGTGTGCGTGGACGACTCCCCGGTGATGCTGTTCTCGATGCCCATGGTTGCGGTGTCGATGTAGCGCTGGTGCCCGAACAACGCCACCTGGATGCAGCCCGGCAGATCGTAGACGTCCAGATCCACGTTGCGGGCCAGCAGGTTGCCGGTGCCCAGCGGAATCAGTCCCATCGCCACGCCCTGGTGCGCCAGCGACTCGGCCACCACGCGCACCGTACCATCGCCGCCGCACGCAAGAACGACGTCGGCCCTTGACTCAAGCGCTTGGCGGGACTGGGCGTATCCAGGGTCCTCGGGCGTGGTCTCGTAGAACGTCGGCGGATCCCAGCCGGCCAGGTCGCAGGCATCGATGATCGCCTGCCGCGCCTCGTCGGACTTGTTCTTCACCGGATTGAGAATCACCGCCACCTTCTGGTGGCCGGGGTCCGGCCTGTGGGGGTCCTCCGCCACGGCACTGCGGATATGGCGGGCCTTCAAGCGCCGCACGCCCCACCAACTGGAGACGGCAAATGCCACACCCCCAGCGAGAATCACCCACCAGATCCAGTCGCTCATTGTGCTCCAACACTATCCGTTCCGGCGGGGCCGTTTGCGCCGGTCCGGTCCCCGTGCATCGCGGAACAGGGAATCGTGGCCGATTCGATACTCTTGTGTGGTGATCGACGTAAAAGACCTCAGCGAAAACCCGGACAAGTTCCGTGCCAGCCAGCGCGCCCGCGGCGCCGACGAGTCCGTTGTGGACGCGATCATCTCCGCCGATTCCGACCGCCGCGCAGCGCTGATCCGCTACGAGACCCTGCGTGCAGAGCAGAATGCGTTCGGCAAGAAGGTTGCGCAGGCCAAGGGCGAGGAGAAGCAGGCCCTGCTGGCCGAGGTCAAGGAACTGGCCAACGCCGTCAAGGCTGCGTCCTCGGAAGCCGACGTCGCACAGGCCAAGCAAGATGAACTCCTGCGCGTCATCCCCAACCTGGTGGTGGACGGCGTGCCCGAGGGCGGCGAAGACGACTTCGTGGTGGTCAAGACTGTGGGCACGCCCCGTGAATTCCCCGACTTTGAGCCGAAGGACCACCTGGAGATCGGTGAACTGATCGGCGCCATCGACATGGAACGTGGTGCCAAGGTTTCCGGTGCCCGCTTCTACTTCCTGAAGGGTGTTGGGGCCCGCCTGGAGATGGCACTCCTGCAAATGGCCATGGAACAGGCCATCGAGGCCGGCTTCGTCCCGATGATCACGCCCACGTTGGTGCGTCCGGAAACCATGCAGGGCACCGGCTTCGATGTAAAGCACGACGCCGAGATCTACCGTCTCGCTGAAGACGACCTTTACCTTGTGGGAACCTCGGAGGTGGCCCTCGCCGGCTATCACGCAGACGAGATCCTGGATCTCTCAGCAGGCCCCATCCGCTATGCGGGCCAGAGCTCCTGCTACCGCCGCGAGGCCGGTTCGCACGGCAAGGACACCCGCGGCATCATCCGCGTGCACCAGTTCAACAAGGTGGAGATGTTCATCTACACCACGGTTGAGGAAGCCGCCGCCGAGCACGAGCGTTTGCTGGCGTGGGAAGAGGAAATGCTGGCCAAGTGCGAGCTTCCCTACCGCGTGATCGACACGGCCGCGGGAGACCTTGGCATGTCCGCGGCCCGCAAGTTCGACTGCGAGGCCTGGGTTCCTACGCAGAACGCCTACCGTGAGCTCACGTCCACCTCGAACTGCACCACGTTCCAGGCGCGTCGCCTCAACATCCGCGAACGCGTGGTCAACGACGAAGGCGTAGCCAAGGGCACCCGCGCCGTGGCCACGCTGAACGGCACGCTTGCCACCACGCGGTGGATCGTTGCGCTCCTGGAGCACCACCAGAACCCGGACGGCTCCGTGAACGTCCCGAAGGCCCTGCAGAAGTACCTGGGCGGCCTGGAAGTCCTCCCGGTTCTGTAGCCCAACCAACTCGCAGTTGTGGTTGTTTTGAGCGGGCGGTTTCTAGCGGTTATCGCAACAGGAAGGTTCTGATCATCTCATTTGGGGTGCAGAAGTCGAATCGTTGGCGGGGTCTGTCGTTGAGTTCGT
>NZ_JBIVGX010000006.1:88082-267733 GCF_044748905.1 Paenarthrobacter sp. NPDC089714 | reverse complement strand
CGCCCGGTCCCATTCCGAACCCGGAAGCTAAGACCCACAGCGCCGATGGTACTGCACCCGGGAGGGTGTGGGAGAGTAGGACACCGCCGGACAACCATTCAGGTCGAGGCCCCCCAACCACCAGGTTGGGGGGCCTCCCAGTTTAAGAAGCGAAAATGCCCGACAACAAGTTGTGAGACTTGCCACGGGAACACTATGAGGCACCCTGGGGGTTCGGCTCCAGAAGTACGGTCGCCTAGAATTGCATAAGACAAACGAGCCGGCATCAGCTATTGCCGGCGGCGTGACAACGAAATAAGGGTTATGAGCGACTACGCACGCGCCACTGGTCGGCTCGCAACAGGAGGAATCCATAATGGCTGAGCACAACGGCGGCAATCGAGGCGGCAATCGCGGTAACTTCGGCGGGAATCGTGGTGACCGAGGGTCCTACCGCCCCAACAACAATTCCGGCGGTGACCCTCGGGGCTTCCGCTCCAGGGAGAACCGTGACGGTAATGACCAAGGCCGTTCCTACGGCGAGCGTCCTGCCCGCGATGGGGAGCGCCGTCCGTACAACGGTGACCGCAAGTCTTTCGGAGAGCGTTCCGAGCGTGGCTTCGATCGTCCGCGTCGTGATGGCGATGACCGTCGTAGCTTTGGTGATCGTCCGCGTCGTGACGGTGATGACCGTCGTAGCTTTGGTGATCGTCCGCGTCGTGATGGCGATGACCGTCGTAGCTTTGGTGATCGTCCGCGTCGTGATGGCGATGACCGTCGTAGCTTTGGTGATCGTCCGCGTCGTGACGGTGACGAGAGTCGTTCCTTTGGCGGCGACAGGAAGCCTTTTGGTGACCGCCCGCGCCGTGACGGTGACGAGCGTCGTTCCTTTGGCGGCGACAGGAAGCCTTTTGGTGACCGCCCGCGCCGTGACGGTGATGAGCGTCGTTCCTTTGGTGACCGCCCGGCACGTGGCGGCGAGCGTCCTGCCCGTGATGGTGAGCGCCGGTCGTATAACGGTGACCGCAAGCCCTTCGGTGACCGCCCGGAACGTGGTCCGCGGAACTTTGACGGTCCGCGCCGTGACGATGACCGCCGCGCTTTCGGTGATCGTCCGCGCCGTGACGATGACCGCAAGCCCTTCCGCGATCGGAACGACCGTGATCGGAACGACCGTGACCGGAATGACCGCGGTGGGGATCGTCGGTCCTTCGGGGAGAACAGGCCCAGTGGTGGCCGTTTCGGCGAAGGCCGCGAAGACCGTCCCGCCCGTGTGCCCAACGCCAAGGACATTCGTAGCGCCAACCGTCCGGACCGCGAGCGTTCGCCGGAGATCGACGCGGATGTCACGGGCAATGAACTGGACCGGGCCACGGGTCACCAGATCAAGACCCTTGAAGACCAGAATGCCGGTTGGGTCGCCAAGCACCTGGTCATGGCAGGACGCCTGATCGATGTGGAACCTGAGCTCGCGTTCCAGCACGCCCTCGCTGCGAGCCGTCGCGGTGGCCGTTTGTCTGCAGTCCGCGAGGCTGTGGGCCTGACGGCGTACGCTGCCGGACACTACGGTGAGGCACTGCGTGAGTTCCGTACGTACCGTCGCATCAGCGGCTCCAACGTGCACCTGCCGGTGATGGCTGACTGCGAGCGTGGTTTGGGCCGCGCCGACCGTGCCTTGGACATGGTTCGTTCACCCGAGGCCCAGGACCTGGACGCTCCGGGCAAGGTTGAGCTTGCCATTGTGGCTTCGGGCGCCCGTGCCGACCTGAACCAGTTGGATGCAGCGGTGGCCGAGCTCGAGATCCCGCAGCTGGACATCAACCGGGCCTTCTCCTACAGCCCCCGCTTGTTCCGCGCCTACGCCGAGGCCCTGACGGCTGCCGGCCGCGCTGATGAAGCAGTGCGCTGGGAGCGCCAGGCGGTCGTGGCCGAGAACGCCCTGGGCGTCGGCGAGTTCGCGGAGCCGGAGATCCTTGACCTCGGTTGGGACGAAGAGGACGAAGCAGCCGAGCGGAAGCCCCGTTTCCAGAAGCAGGACGGTGACGCCGCCGTCGGGCAGGGCGAAACTGACACTGTGATCGCTGAAGCCGCGGCCGCGGACGCTGCCCACGAGGACGTTGAAGTGGACGACGCCGAGTCCGACTACTTTGAATCCGACGACCCCGAGTCCGACATCGATTCCGCCGAGGACGAGGACGAAGCCGGGGACGAGGATGCTGAAGACAACGAGACCGCAGGAGACGAGTCCCGCAATGGCTGAAGCGCTGATCGAGTCCTTCGACGCCGTTCTCTCCGATCTTGACGGCGTGGTTTACGCAGGGCCGCACGCCATCCCGGGCGCCGTGGAGTCGCTGCAGCGGCTGGAGACCGTGGGCGTCGGCTTGGGGTACGTGACGAACAATGCGTCGCGGACACCGGCCCAGGTTGCCGCCCATCTGAGGGAACTGGGGGCGCCGGCAGAGGACCACCAAGTGGTGAGTTCCTCGCAGGCCGCGGGCGAACTGCTTGCTTCGATGCTTCCGTCGGGCGCACACGTCCTGATTACAGGCAGTGCGGCCTTGGCCCATGAGATCGAGCTGGTGGGCCTCAAGCCCGTGCACAGCGCAGCTGAACACCCGGTGGCAGTGGTGCAGGGTTTCAACCCGGAGATTGGGTGGAAGGAGCTTGCCGAGGCCTCCTACGTCGTCGCTGGCGGGGCCAAATGGTTCGCCACCAACACGGACATGTCCATTCCGCAGGCCCGCGGAATGGCTCCGGGCAACGGCACCCTGGTGGCGGCTGTTGCCGCAGCGACCGGGCAGTATCCCCTGGTTGCGGGCAAGCCGGAAGCGCCCCTGTTCCACGCCGCTGCGAAGCGGCTCAAGGCCGACCGGCCGCTTGTGGTGGGCGACCGCCTGGACACCGACATCCTGGGTGGCAACCGCGCAGGATACGCGACGGCGGCAGTCCTGACCGGTGTCGATACGAAGCACACCATCCTGGCCGCCCGGACTGATGAACGGCCGACGTACTTGCTGGCGGATCTCACGGAGCTCTACGAGCCCTATCCGGACGTCGTCGGAGAAGACCACTCGTTCCGTTGCGGGGAGGCATCCGCCTCCGTGGAGGACAATGTTGTGACCGTCATTGGTTCCGAGGACGATCTCGATGCCTGGCGCGCGGCGTGTGCGGCCTGGTGGAGTGCTGTGCCGGATGCCTCCGAAGCGCAGGCGCCGAAGCTTGAGTGGCGTTCTCACTAGACTGGTGCGATGACCGAGTCCCCTGAAGAAACATCATGGCCCGGGCCTGCCGCCCCCACGGGTGAAACGGCGGTCGACCGGACCCTGGAACTGTTGAACGCTGTTCCGGGGACTCCGGTTTCGGAGCATGCGGACGTGTACACGGCCCTGCATGATTCGCTGTTGGAGGCCCTCGACGCCGAACCCGGCCTCCCGCCGGCCGCGGCGGGACAGGCGGCGAGACAAGCGGCGGGACAGCCGGCCGCCGACACCCCGGAAGGCAACAGCTAGCGTATGGCACGACTCGATCAGGAACTCGTCACCCGTGGGCTGGCGAGGTCCCGGACCCATGCGGCCAAGCTCATTGCCGATGGCAAGGTCACGTCCGGCGGCGCCGTCCTGTCCAAGGCTTCCCAGCCGGTGGATGCCGGGACAGCCTTGCAGGTGGAACCCCATCCGGAGGACGCCTACGTCAGCCGCGCAGGTCACAAACTCGCCGGTGCACTGGCAGCCTTCCCGGACGTGGTGGTCGCCGGCCGGAGGTGCCTCGACGCCGGTGCCTCCACCGGCGGTTTCACGGACGTCCTGCTGAGGCAGGGCGCCGCCCAGGTGGTGGCCGTGGACGTCGGGCACGGCCAGTTGGTCCAACAGCTTCGGGACGACCCGCGGGTGGATGTCCATGAGGGACTCAATGTCAGGTACATGACGCCCGATCAGATCGGTGGGGCCGCGTCCCTGACCGTGGCAGACCTCTCTTTCATTTCGTTGACGTTGGTCCTGGAGCCACTGGCGGCCTGCACTGCGTCGGGCGGTGACCTGGTGCTCATGGTGAAGCCGCAGTTCGAGGTTGGCAAGGAACGCTTGAGCCGCACCGGCGTGGTGTCGTCCGAACAGGAACGACGCCGGGCAGTCGCCCAGGTGGTGCGGGCCGCGGTGGATACCGGCCTGGAGGTGCAAGGCCTCGCAGTCAGTCCGTTGCCGGGCCAGGACGGAAATGTTGAGTACTTCCTGTGGATGAAACGCAGGATGTCGGCGGTGTTGCCTAAGATCGAAGAGCGGGACGGGGACGTTGCTGCGTTGATGGAATCACTCTGGCCGAACCACTAGAAAGCAGAACCCGATGAGCAGGCACGTATTGGTCCTTGCCCACACCGGACGGGAGGAATCGCTCCGCGCGGCGTGGGATGCCTGTACCCAACTGCATTCTTCCGGACTTGTTCCGGTGTTGCAGAAGTCCGAGCTGGCCGACGTCGAACGCTTTTTCGGCGCCGTGGATACGCCCATCGAGATCCTTCACGATCACGTGAGCCTGGAAGACGTCGAACTGGTGATGGTGCTTGGCGGCGACGGCACCATCCTGCGCGCTGCCGAACTCGTCCGCGAAGTGGATGTTCCGCTGCTGGGGGTGAACCTTGGCCATGTCGGATTCCTGGCTGAGAGCGAGCGTGCGGACCTGGCCCAGACCGTTGAATGGATTGCCAGCCGCCAGTACACGGTGGAAGAGCGCATGACCATCGATGTCCAGGTGTGGATCAAGGGCCAAAAGATCTGGCACACGTGGGCGCTCAATGAAGCCGCCATCGAAAAAGCCAACCGTGAGCGCATGCTGGAAGTGGTCACCGAGGTGGACGAACGTCCGCTGACCTCGTTCGGCTGTGACGGTGTGGTCCTGGCAACTCCAACAGGTTCCACGGCCTACGCTTTCTCTTCCGGCGGCCCGGTTGTTTGGCCGGAAGTGGAGGCGTTGGTGATCGTGCCGATCAGTGCCCACGCCCTTTTCGCCAAGCCCCTGGTGGTATCCCCGAGGTCCAAGCTGGCCGTAGAGATCATGAACCGGACGGATGCCTTGGGTGTGTTGTGGTGCGATGGCCGGCGTTCGGTGGACCTGCCGCCCGGAGCACGCGTCGAAGTGACCCGCTCCGCCACACCAGTCCGGCTGGCCCGGACCCACATGACCCCGTTTTCTGCCCGGCTGGTCCGGAAGTTCCAGCTACCCATCCATGGCTGGCGTGGTCCCGCCCCACGCAGCGGCGAAGTCCACACCGGCCCGATCCCCGTGATCCGCACACCGTCGCCGGCACCCTTGCCGAGCCCGCACGAGCCTGGGCACGGTGAACCCTCCGACCCCACGAATGCGAAGTGAAGCATGCTTGAAGAACTCCGAATCCGTGACCTTGGCGTCATCACCGACGCCGCCCTCCCGCTCGGCCCTGGCCTGAGCGTCGTCACAGGTGAAACCGGCGCCGGCAAGACCATGGTGGTCACCGCCGTCGGGCTTCTCCTGGGCGCCCGCTCGGACGCCGGTGCCGTACGCAGCGGCGCCAAGTCAGCATCCGCCGAGGCGGTACTGAAGCTCGATCCGCAACACCACGCCGTGGAGCGCACCCGCGAGGCCGGCGGCGAAGCGGAAGAGTACGACGGCGTGGCTGAACTCCTGCTCGCCCGTACCGTCAGTGCCGACGGACGCAGCCGGGCTTACGTGGGTGGGCGGACGGCGCCCGTAGGCGTCCTGGCGGAGTTGGGGGAGAGCCTGGTGGTGGTCCATGGCCAAACGGACCAGATCAGGCTCAAGGGTGCGGCAGCGCAAAGGCATGCCCTGGACCGCTTCGCCGGACCATCGTTGGCCAAGCCGCTGGGGGAGTATCAGGAGCTGTACAAGCACTGGAAGTCGATTCAGTCCGAGCTGGAGACGCTGCGCAACGAGGCCCGTGAGCGCTTGCGCGAAGCGGAGTCGTTGGATGCCGCGCTGACCGAGATCGATGAAATCGATCCCCAGCCGGGCGAAGACGAGGCACTCAAGGCCGAAGCTGTGAAACTGGCCAACGTCGAAGAGTTGCGGATCGCCGCGGCATCAGCCCATGAGTCCTTGATCGCGGAGGAGTTCGGTGAGTCCGGCGATGCCACCTCCTTGGTGGATGCGGCGAAGCGCACTCTCGAACAGGTGGCAGACCATGATGAGGCGCTCGGCGCTGCGGCTGCCAGGCTGGCCGAAGTTGGGTTCCTCCTGAACGACATCGCGGCCGAACTGTCCAGCTACCAGGCCGCCCTGGACACCGAGGGACCCGAGCGACTGTCCGAGATCGAGGAACGCCGCGCAGCGCTGGCCAAGCTGATCCGCAAGTATGCCCCGAGCATCGACGAGGTGCTGGAGTGGGCCGCCGTGGCGCGGATCCGCCTTGACGAACTCCAGGACGACTCGACCCGCATCGAATCCCTGGACGCGGAAGTGGCCGCGTCGGAAGAGAAACTGCGCAAACTGGCAGCGGCCATGACCAAGGCGCGGCAGAAGGCCGCTAAAGACCTCTCTTCCCGGGTCAGCGCAGAGCTGAAGGCTTTGGCCATGGCCGACGCCGCGTTGGTCATTGAGCTCGAGGACAGCGGCTCCCTGGGCCCCTGGGGAACCGACGAGATCGCGTTCCTGCTCCGACCGCACTCCGGTGCCCCGGCGAGGCCTTTGGGCAAGGGTGCATCCGGCGGTGAACTGTCCCGCGTCATGCTGGCCATTGAAGTGGTCCTCGCTGCCGTGGACCCGGTTCCGACGTTCGTCTTCGACGAGGTGGACGCCGGCGTCGGCGGGCGTGCTGCCGTCGAAATCGGACGCCGGCTGGCCATGCTGGCCCGGCACGTCCAGGTGCTGGTAGTCACGCACTTGCCCCAGGTTGCCGCGTTTGCGGACCAGCACATCCGGGTCATCAAGACCTCGGTGCGCGGCGCGGACGGCAAGACCACCTCTGGATTCACCTCCAGCGATGTCCAGTTGTTGTCCGAGGAAGAACGGGTCAAGGAACTCGCCCGCATGCTGGCCGGGCAGGAGGACTCGGAGTCCGCGCAGGCCCACGCCCAGGAGCTCCTGGACGACGCGAAACTCCTTCCGCAGCAGGCCTAGTGGCAGGGAGAGGCACTGCGAGGACAATCACATTCAGTGCACTTTGTTCCGGCCGAACCCTTGATTGCAGGCAGGTAACTGGGCAACCATGGACCATTTGGGGAATCCGGACAGGACGCTTGGAAGGCGTAATTGATGATAAGCTCGAATTCCGTGGTGCAGCGATCAAATTCCCGTGTAAATTCCCGGTTCCCGGGCTCGTCCAAGACGACCAAACACATCTTCGTCACCGGCGGTGTGGCGTCCTCGCTCGGTAAGGGACTGACGGCTTCGAGCCTCGGCCACCTGCTGCGGGCACGCGGTTTGTCTGTAACTATGCAGAAGCTCGATCCCTACCTGAACGTGGATCCGGGCACGATGAATCCCTTCCAGCACGGCGAAGTGTTCGTGACTGACGACGGCGCCGAGACCGACCTCGACATCGGACACTACGAGCGCTTCCTCGACGAGAACCTTGAAGGTTCGGCCAACGTCACAACCGGCCAGATCTACTCCACGGTCATCGCGAAGGAGCGCCGCGGCGAGTACCTTGGCGATACTGTCCAGGTCATCCCGCACATCACTGACGAGATCAAGCGCCGCATGCGCCTGCCCGCCGAGGGCAAGAACGCTCCGGACGTCATCATCACCGAAATCGGTGGAACCGTTGGCGACATCGAATCGCAGCCGTTCCTGGAGTCAGCCCGCCAGGTCCGCCAGGACATCGGCCGGACGAATGTCTTCTTCCTCCATGTATCCCTGGTCCCGTACATCGGACCTTCCCAGGAGTTGAAGACCAAGCCGACGCAGCACTCCGTCGCGGCCCTGCGCTCCATCGGCATCCAGCCCGAAGCAATCGTGATCCGTTCGGACCGCGAAGTTCCCGAAGCCATGCGGGAGAAGATCGGCCGCATGTGCGACGTCGACATCGACGCCGTGGTCAACGCCGCCGATGCTCCGAGCATCTACGACATCCCCAAGACCTTGCACTCCCAGCAGTTGGACTCCTATATCGTCCGTGCCCTGGACCTGCCGTTCAAGGACGTGGACTGGAGCAAGTGGGACAAACTGCTTGAAGCCGTGCACAATCCGAAGCACGAGGTCGAGGTTGCCCTGGTGGGCAAGTACATCGACCTTCCGGACGCCTACCTTTCGGTGACCGAGGCACTGCGCGCAGGCGGATTCGCCAACGAGGCGAAGGTCAAGATCCGTTGGGTTCCCTCCGACGAATGCGAAACCCTCGCAGGTGCCACCAAGTCCCTGGCGGGCGTGGACGCGATCTGCGTTCCGGGTGGTTTCGGCATCCGTGGACTGGAAGGCAAGCTTGGCGCCCTGAAGTTCGCCCGCGAAACCAAGCTTCCTGTTCTGGGCCTGTGCCTTGGCCTGCAGTGCATGGTGATCGAGTACGCCCGCAACGTGGTTGGCCTGGAGGGTGCTTCCTCCAGCGAGTTCGAGCCCGACTCCAAGTTCCCGGTCATCGCCACGATGGAAGAGCAATTGGACATCGTGGACGGCAAGGGAGACCTCGGCGGCACCATGCGCCTGGGGCTCTACGAAGCCAAGCTCGACGAAGGCTCCGTGGTAGCCGAAACCTACGGCACCACGTCAGTGAGCGAACGCCACCGCCACCGGTACGAGGTCAACAACAAGTACCGTGACCAGATCGCGGCCGAGGGCCTGGTGTTCTCCGGTACCTCACCCGATGGCAAGCTGGTGGAGTACGTGGAGCTTCCCCGCGACGTGCACCCGTACTACGTCGCCACCCAGGCGCACCCCGAGCTCAGCTCGCGTCCTACGCGTCCGCACCCGCTGTTCGCAGGCCTGGTGAAGGCTGCACTGGATCGCCGTGAAGGTGGAGCTGTCGAAGCAAAGCAGGCCGCCGACGCGGTAGCTGCCAAGTAAACAACCGCACAAGCAAAGGACGGCGCGATGCCCGGTACTTCTGAAACCCCCAGCACAACACGGCAGGTTTCGGACGTGCCGAGCCCGCGCCGTCTTTTGTCGTCCAGCAAGGTCTATGAGGGCCGCATCTGGGATGTGGTCAGCGATTCCTTCCAGCTCGGCGAGGACACCGACACACTGGTGCGAGACTATATCGACCACCCCGGTGCCGTGGCCGTGTTGCCCATGAACGTGGACGGCGAAATTCTTCTGTTGAAGCAGTACCGCCACCCGGTGGGCATGGACCTCTGGGAAATTCCCGCAGGCCTCCTGGACGTGGAGGGTGAAGACTTCGTGGTGGGGGCTGCCCGTGAGCTGGCGGAAGAAGCGGACCTCACCGCGGCAACCTGGAACGTCCTTGTGGACTTCTTCAACTCGCCGGGCTCTTCCAGCGAGGCCGTCCGAATCTACCTGGCCCGCGGCCTCAGCGACGTTCCGGAAGCCGAACGCCATGTCCGGACGGACGAAGAAGCCGAGATTGAGCTGCACTGGATTCCGTTGGACGATGCCGTGCAGGCCGTCCTTGAGGGCCGGCTGCACAACCCCTCCGCGGTCCTTGGCAT
Organism: Paenarthrobacter sp. NPDC089714; assembly: GCF_044748905.1. Classification (NCBI taxonomy): domain Bacteria; kingdom Bacillati; phylum Actinomycetota; class Actinomycetes; order Micrococcales; family Micrococcaceae; genus Paenarthrobacter; species Paenarthrobacter sp. NPDC089714. The sequence continues at coordinate 258,167 of NZ_JBIVGX010000006.1, read as the reverse complement.
CCTTGCCGCGGCCGCTGCTAAAGCTGACGGCTTCCGCAGCCTCCGCCCGGCCAATGCTCCTTGGCCGGCACACCCGAGCCAGCGCTGAGCATGGCCGAGGCCGCCACCCGGACTGCCACAGCCATTGACCGTGGAATCACCGATTACCTGCAATACGTGGGAGTGGAACGCGGCTTGGCGGCGAACACCCTTGCCGCGTACCGCCGGGACCTGGGCCGCTATGCCAATTTCCTTGCCGCGCAAGGGGTCGGCGAGCCCGGCGGGGTAACCCGTCACCATGTCACGGCGTTTGTGCAGGCCCTGTCCGACGGCGCCGACGGTGCATCCGTCCTGGGTGTGCGTTCGGCGGCCAGGACCGTGGTTGCGGTGCGGGGTTTGCATAAGTTTTGGGCTCTTGAAGGCCTGACCGCCTCCGACCCCGCGGGCGACGTCCACCCACCCATGCCCGGGAAGAGGCTTCCGAAGGCCATCAGCGTGGATGAGGTGACCCGGATCCTCGAAGCTGCCGGCACGGAGACAGCCACTGGCCTGCGGGACCGCGCCCTCCTGGAGTTCCTCTACTCCACGGGTGCCCGCATCAGCGAGGCCGTGGGCCTGGACGTGGACGACGTGTCCCTGCAGGAAACGGGCCCCGGCCCGGCCATTGTCCGGCTGTTCGGCAAGGGATCCAAGGAACGCCTGGTACCCCTCGGCTCCTACGGCGCCCGGGCAGTCGGAGCTTACGTTGTCCGCGGCAGGCCGCTCCTTGCGTCCAAGGGCAAGGGCACGCCGGCCCTGTTCCTCAACGCGCGCGGCGGCCGGATCAGCCGGCAGAGCGCCTGGACCATCCTGAAGACCGCGGCTGAGAAAGCGAATATCACCAAGGATGTTTCGCCCCACACACTGCGGCATTCCTTTGCCACCCACCTCCTGGAAGGCGGAGCGGATGTGCGCGTCGTGCAGGAACTGCTGGGCCATGCCTCGGTGACCACCACGCAGGTGTACACCCTGGTGACGGCGGATACGTTGCGTGAGGTTTACGCTGCAGCGCATCCCCGGGCGCTCGGGTAGCAGCCTAGCCAATCACGCTGAACGTCAACTCTACAGCGTCCACGAAGACGGCCAGCAGCGATGTTCCCAGGCCGGCCACCAGGAGCAATCCGGGGTGGGCCAGGCCCACTACGACGCGCTTGAGGGCGGGCCGTCCGCGGAGGAACTTCTTGGGCACCCGGGTCTTCACCGGTATTTGCCGCCAACCACGCAGCCTCCGCAGGAACCAGGCACAGCGCACAATGAAGGCCATCCACAGCACGGACAACACCAACGGTACCGATGCCACCATCAGGTTGAAGCCCAAGGCCGTGACTTCCTTTTCGGAATCACCGATCACCGTTTGGACGGTGGTGGAGATGGAAGCGCTCATCACCACGGAGGCGGCCCACACCATGAAAGCGGCCACCAGCGCCAGGAAACGCACGAAGAAGTGGCCCAGCACGGTCGAGTCCACTGCTTTTAGGTGGCTGCGCGGGGTCGCGTGAAGGACCACCAACGTGGACACCAGCGTGGGCAGCGCGGCTACCAATACCAGCAGATACCAGGTCCAGCCAGCCAGGTCCACCACTTCGTCCAGGACGATCAGCCCGGACCACAGCACCGTCCAGGCCCACCCGGAGTACAGGGGGTGCGCCACCAGCCAGCGCGGCAACCACGCGTCGCGGTCCGGAGCGGCCGTGGAAACCGGACCATCCGTTGGAGCCTCTGGACCTGCCACTTGGGTCACCGGATCTGGTACAGGGACCACCGCTTCGGCCGGCGGGGTCCCGGGTACTACGGCAGCATGCTCGACGGCGGCCGTCGCCGCCCGCGGTTTACCCCCGGCTTCGTTCATGGGCTCACTGTAGCAATGGCGGCCGGACGGGGGGAGATCGGGTTAAGGTGGGCAGCATGACTGCAGCCCAAGTGACGTTGTGCTTTCTCCTCCGCGATGACGCGGAGGGCCAGTACGTCCTTCTCGGAACCAAGAAGACCGGATTCGGCAGCGGCAAGGTGGTGGGTGTCGGCGGCCATGTCGAGGCCGGTGAAACGGCCATCGAAGCCGCATGCCGGGAGGTTATGGAAGAGATCCACGTGGTGGTCGATGCCGCTGACCTCGTCCCCGCAGGAACCGTGGACTTCATTTTCCCCGCCAGGCCCGAGTGGAACATGGCCACCACCGTCTTCCTCACCCGGAACTGGGAGGGCGAACCGTCCGAGAGCGATGAAATCGCGCCCGGCTGGTACCCGGTGGAGCAGCTGCCGGTGGAGCGGATGTGGGCCGATGCCGAGCATTGGCTTCCGGCCATGATTTCCGGCCGCCGCATCGCCGTGCGGGTGGAACTCGCGCCGGACAACCAGAACGTGGCGGGCGTCCAGACCAGGGAATGGACGGGCGTCGAGTGACGGTACGGCGCCGACTCACCCCCACAGAGGCGCACGACGGCGGGCCGGTCACCCCAGGTGACCGGCCCGCCGTCGTGTGTCATGCCGTGGTGCTTGACCCGTTAGGGGACGTGCCGCTCTTCCGGTCCGTTGTATTCGCTCAGTGGGCGGATGAGTGAGTTGGACGCCAACTGCTCCATGACGTGGGCGGTCCAGCCGGTGATGCGGCTGGCGACGAACAGCGGCGTGAAGGTCTGGGTGTCGAATCCCATGAGGTGGTACGTGGGACCGGCCGGGTAGTCGAGGTTGGGTTTGATGGCCTTGGCCTCGTCCATGGCCTGCTCCAGGCCGTTGTAGAGTCCCAGGAGTTCAGGCCGTCCGTAATGGGCGATCATCTTGTCCAGGGCGGCTTTCATGGTGGGAACGCGGGAGTCGCCGTGCTTGTAGACGCGGTGGCCGAATCCCATGACCTTCTTCTTCTGCGCCAGGGCGTCTTCCATCCACGTACGCGCCCGGGCTGCGGCGTCCTCCAGGGATTCCTCCGGGCGGATGCCGATTTCGTCGAAGGTGTGCATGACGGCCTCGTTGGCGCCGCCGTGCAAGGGGCCCTTGAGCGCGCCAATCGCCGCCGTCACGGCGGAATGAAGATCCGAAAGGGTCGAGGTGACCACGCGGGCGGTGAACGTGGACGCGTTGAAGGAGTGCTCGGCGTAGAGGATCATCGAGACGTTGAAGGCCTCAACCACCTCGTCCACCGGTTCCTCGCCGAAGGTCATCCAGAGGAAGTTTGCCGAGTAGTCCAGATCGTCCCGTGGTTCCACCACGTCCTGGCCGCGCCGCCTGCGCTGGTCATAAGCCACCACGGCAGGCATGGCTGCCCACAGATCCACGGCCTTCTTCTGGTTGGCAACAGGTGAGGAATCCTCGGCAAGTTCGTGACGGGCGCCCAGGACCGAGGCCGCGGTCCGGCAGACATCCATGGGATGTGCGCTTGTCGGGAGCGTGTCGATGACCGACTTGACGACGGGATCCAGTGCGCGGCCGGCGCGCTCGCGGGCCGTGAACTCTGCCAGTTGCAACTCGTCCGGCAGTTCGCCGTTCCACAGCAGGTAGGCGACTTCCTCGAAACTGCACTTGGCTGCCAGTTCCTGCACCGGGTACCCGCGGTACAACAGGGAGTTGGTGTCCGGATTGACCTTTGAAACGGCGGTGTAGTCCACCACGACTCCGGCGAGGCCCTTTTTGATGTCTTCAGCTGCCATGCTGAACTCCTTCGTTCTTGTGCAGGCCACCGGAGGGATCCCGGTTGCCTGCGTCCCCTATGTTGATCCGGACCTAGCGGATGCCAGGAACCTGGAAGTTGAAAACGCCGGTATCGAATTGGTTGTATGCCTCGTAATCCACGAGGTCGTAGAGGCGAGCACGCGTAAGCATGGAGTCGACGTGTGCCTCTTGGGTCCCCGCAGCCTTGATCGATTCCAGAGTACGCTCTGCAGCGCCCATGGCAATGCGGAGGAGCGTCACGGGGTAAATCACCATGTTCACGCCGACGCCCTGGAGCTGTTCGGTGGTGAAGAGCTCGCTCTTTCCGAACTCGGTCATGTTGGCCAGGATGGGCACGTCCACGGCGTCGCGGATGGCCTGGAACTCGTTGAGGTCCCGCATCGCTTCGGGGAAGATCGCGTCGGCGCCGGCATCCACCAGGGCTTTCGCGCGGTCCTGCGCCGCTTGGAGGCCATCCACGGCCCGGATGTCGGTGCGGGCCATGATGAGGAAGTTCGGGTCCCGGCGGGCGTCGGCGGCGGCGCGGATGCGTTTGGTGGCGGTATCAAGGTCCACCACGTTCTTGCCGTCCAGGTGTCCGCAGCGCTTCGGGTTGAACTGGTCCTCGATGTGGCAGCCGGCCAGTCCCGCGTTTTCGAGTTCCTGGATGGTGCGGGCCACGTTCATCGGTTCACCGAAACCGGTGTCCGCGTCCACCAAGGCGGGCAGGTCCGTCATGCGGGCGATCTGCCCGGCCCTCGTGGCGACTTCGGTGAGGGTGGTCAGGCCGATGTCCGGCAGGCCAAGATCGTTGGCCAGGACGGCGCCGGAGATGTAGACCCCGGCGAAGCCCTTTTCCTCAATCAGCCGCGCAGAGAGGGGGTTGAACGCGCCGGGGAACTGCTGGACAGTCCCGGAGTCGAGCAGCTCGCGGAGCTTAACCCGTTTCTGTTCGGGTGTGGTCTTGGAGTACAGCATTTAGAACAGTCCCTTAGGCGCGTTATTGGGGTCGATGACGCCGGGGGCGGCGGTGATGTTGAGTTGGTCGAGTTCGCCTTCGCCGAGTTCGGTGACGCGTTCGACGGCGGCGAGGAACCGTTCGATTTCGGCCTCCTCCACCACACCGGCCGCAAGGGTGCGGAACTTGTTCACGTACTGCTCACGGGCGAAGGGCCGGGCGCCGAGCGGGTGCGCGTCGGCGACGGCGATCTCATCAGTGACCACGGTTCCATCCGTGAGTGTAATGACAACAGTGCCGCCGAAGGCCTTCTCGGCGATGTCCAGGGAGTGGTAGCGGCGGGTCCATTCCGGGTCTTCCACCGTGGTGACCTTGTGCCAGAGTTCCACGGTGTCCGGGCGTGTGGCGCGTTCGGGGGCGTAGGAGTCCACGTGGTGCCAGGTGCCGTCCTGCAGGGCGACGGTGAAGATGTAGGGGATGGAGTGGTCAAGGGTTTCCCGGGACGCCGTGGGGGAGTACTTCTGGGGGTCGTTGGCGCCGGAGCCGATGACGTAGTGCGTGTGGTGGCTGGTCTTGATCAGCACTGAGGCCACGTTGGCCGGGTCGGTGGTTTCGGGGTGTTCACGGTTGAGTTTGCGGGCCAGGTCAATCCAAGCCTGTGCCTGGTACTCGGCGGAGTGTTCCTTGGTGTACGTGTCCAGGATGGCGCGCTTGGCCTCGCCCTTCTCCGGCAGCGGTACCTCGTAGGAGGCGTCCGGGCCGTCGAGCATCCAGGCGATCACGCCGTCTTCGCCTTCGTAGATCGGCACGGGGGACGTTTGTCCACGCATGGCCCGGTCCGCTGCCTCAACGGCCATCTTTCCAGCGAAGGCCGGGGCGTGGGCCTTCCACGTGGAGATCTCGCCCTTGCGGGACTGCCGGGTGGCGGTGGTGGTGTGCAGGGCCTGGCCAACGGACTGGAAGATGGTCTCCACATCCAGGCCGAGCAGGGTGCCGATGCCTGCGGCTGCGGAGGGGCCGAGGTGGGCTACATGGTCGATCTTGTGCTTGTGCAGGCAGATCGCCTTGACCAGGTTCACCTGGATCTCATAACCCGTGGCGATCGCCCGGACCAGGTCGGCACCGTTGGAGCCCACGTGCTGGGCGACGGCCAGGATGGGCGGGATGTTGTCGCCGGGGTGGGAGTAGTCCGCGGCGAGGAAGGTGTCGTGGTAATCCAGTTCCCGGACAGCCACACCGTTGGCCCAGGCCGCCCATTCGGGGGAGACACGCTCTTCGATGCCGAAGACCTTGGCGCCCTTGCCGTTGGCAGAGGGTCCGTGGGTGAGGGCCTGGGCACGGGCGGCGACGATGGGCGCGCGGTTAAGCGAGGCGATCGCCACCGAGGCGTTATCGATGATCCGGTTGATCACCATGTCCGTCACCTCGGCCGTGACCTCCACAGGATCAGCCGCGACCACGGCGATCTTGTGGGCCAACTGCTCCTCGCGGGGCAGGTTCTCCTCGGACTTGTAAACACGGACGTGATGGTTCTGGACCATGGTGCTCCTTTGGGTTGGACGGTTCACTGGGCCGGATGTGCGGCTTTGACGTGGGTGAGGCTGCGGTGCAGGTGGACGATGGTGGCCGCTTCGGCCAACCGTGGGTTCCCGGCGGCGATCGCTTCGGCGATGGCTGCATGTTCCGCGGCCGCGGCGGCGAGTCGGGCGGAATCATCGACCGCGAGTCGCCGGATGCGGACCAGATGGACACGGAGGCTCCGCATGGCTTGGGCGAGGTAGGTGTTGGCAACAGCGGCATCGATGGCGTCGTCCAGGCGCCCCACGAGTGCGTAGTAATCGTGACGGGCCGGGTCCGATTCCCGGAGCAGCCCGGGCGCGCGGTCCAGTTGTGCCTGCAGTTCACTAAAAATGCCGGGATCGCCGCGTTCCGCGGCCAAGGCTGCGGCCCTGACTTCCAAGGTTTCACGCAGTTCGAAGAGCTCATCGATGCTCTCGAGGGAGATGTCGGTGACCACGACGCCCCGGCCGCCTGCCGCCGTCGTCAGTCCTTCAGCGGTCAGCCGGCCGAGTGCTTCCCTGACCGGCGTCCTGGAGACGCCGAGGCGTTCGGACTGCTCCACTTCCGCCAGGACGGTACCGGGACGGAGGCGCCATTCGATGATGTCCTCACGGAGGGCGGTGTAAGCCCGGTCACTGGCGCGCATGATTTCCAGTGTATACATACGGCTCAAAATAAGCCATGATGCGCCGTCCATGAGCCGTTAATGTATACACAGTCCCTCAGTTGCGGCGCCATCCGTATTCGTTTTCCGGCCGCCCAGGGGTTCCGTACCGCGGGGTCCGGGTGACCGTGCCGGCGTCGGCCAAGTACTCCAGGTAGCGCCGGGCCGTCACGCGGGACATTCCCACTGCTTCCATGACTTCGCTGGCGGACACCGGCAGTTCACGGGTGCGTACCAGGTCCTTGACTGCCTCCAGCGTGGAGGGGGAGAGCCCCTTGGGCAGGGGCAGGTCCGTGGGGGCGCGAAGGCTGGCAAAGGCCTGGTCCACATCGCTCTGCGAGGCGCCGGCGCCGGGGGTCCCTGTGGTGGAACCAGCCAATTGGTCGCGAAAAGCGCGGTAGCTGGTGAGCTTGTCCGCGAAGGTGGCATACGTAAACGGCTTGATGAGGTATTGCACCACGCCGATCGACACAGCGCTCCGGACAATGCTGAGTTCGCGGACGGCCGTAATGGCGATGATGTCCGCAAGGATTCCAGCGGACCGCATGCGTCGGGCCACGTCCAGTCCGTGGAGGTCGGGGAGGTTCATGTCCAGCAACACCAGGTCGACAGCGGAGCCGGAAGCGGCGAATTCGCCCAGGAGGCGGAGGGCCGACTGGCCGTCGGGGGCGGTGCCAACCACGGTGAAGCCGTCGATCCTCCCCACATAGACCGAGTGGGCATCGGAAGCGATCGGTTCGTCTTCGACCACCAGGACGCGGATATCTGTCATGCCTTCCCTTCCCCGGGAGCCGTTGTGGGCAGCACAATATGGAACTGCGCGCCGCCAGGGTTGTCTGTTGTCCTCGGATTATCGATGGACATCGTACCGTTGAGCCTTTGGATCGCTTGCCGCACCAGTGCCAGCCCGACGCCCCGGCCATGGCTGCCGCGCGGATCTCCCGTCGAGGACTTGGTGCTGTAGCCGTACTGCAGGACGTCGTCGATCGACGCCGGATCGATGCCGGCGCCGGAGTCCCGGACCACGAATTCGACGGCGGCACTTCCGGTCAGCACCTCAAGTTCCACCGATCGGGGGAGCCCGCCGGCTGCCGCTGCGTCGATGGCGTTGTCCAGCAGATTTCCCACGATGGTCACCAGGTCCTGGATTTCCAGTCCGCGAACGCCCGCGGTGCCGGACGTCCGGACCGTCAGATCCACGCCGCGTTCGTGGGCCTCGGCGGCCTTGCCCATCACCAGGGCGCTCATCACCGGTTCGTCCACTGCGGCCAGCATGTCGTCGGTCAGTTGCTGGCTCAGCTCAAGGTCCTTCGTGGCAAACTCAAGCGCCTGGGGCGTGCGGCCGAGCTCCAGGAGGGAAACGATCATGTGCAGGCGGTTGGCGTGCTCATGGGTCTGTGCGCGCAGGGCGTCGGAGAGGGTCTTCATGGTTTCCAGTTCCGTGCCAAGGGCTTCGATCTCGGTCCGGTCGCGGATGGTGGCCACGGTGCCGTAGACCGCCGGTTTCTGGCGGCTCCTGGGTGGGACGGGACCAACAGCCGGGGCCTGGTTTACCACCAGGATCCGGGAACCCGTCAGATGGATCTCGTCATGTGCCGGCCGGCCGGACTCGAACAGGGCGCGCAGGCTGCCGTCGAAGGGAAGCTCGGCGAGCCGCGGTGCCTGGTCGGGGGAGCGGTCCGCTTCGGACGGCTCCAAGCCGAGCAATTCGGCCGCCTGGTCGTTGTACATGACGGCGTTGCCGCGCGTGTCGATGAGGATGAGACCCTCGCGCACCGAGTGCAGGACCGACTCGTAGTAGGCGAAGAGCTGGGCCAGCTGCTCCGGTCCCCATCCACGCGTGACGGAGCGCAGGTATCGTCCGAGCAACCAGGACGCCACGGAACCAAAGAAGAGGACCCCCAGGGCAATGGCGCCGATGACGGTCAGCCGTTCAGCGAGATCGGTGTCCACCGTGCGCACCGTGATGCCCGCTGCCACCAGGGCTTTAACGGACCCGGCCGCGTCCTTGACCGGGGCGATGGTCCGGACCGACGGGCCCAAGGTTCCCGCAGTTACTTCGGTAAACGTTTGGCCCTGCAGGGCCGGCTCGATGGTTCCGATGTAGGGCTTGCCGAGTTCCTCGGGCCGGGGGTGGGTCCACCGTGTCCGGTCCGGGGCCATGATGGTGATGAAATCCGCATCCGCGGTGTCCATGACCTTCAAGGCATAGGGCTGCAGGGTGGCGGAAGGATCGGGGCTGGAGGCAGCCTGCAGGACCAAGGGGTTGTTGGCGATGGAAGCGACGATCGCCTGCATCCGGCTGCCCGCATCATCGTAGGCCCGGTTCCTGGCCTCGGCCACGGAGAAAGCGCCGAACGCCGCCGTCAGCACCATGACGAACAGCAGGTTCGCCACAAACAAGCGGCGGGCAATGCTCCAGCTATGAAACACGTGTGGGCCTCCCATGACCAATATGACCGCAACGGTGATGTATGTCACGAGCGGCTGAATGATGGATATCACACAAGGGCAGCGGAGCGGACACAAGTGCAGGACCGCAGCGCCTTACACAGTATCCAGAAGGAGATTCCCATGACCTCTCAACGAGGAGAGTCGGCATTGGCCGCCACCGGCGGGCGCAAGGGGCTCGACAAGTCGCACTACCTGTACATCGCTGTCATTCTCGCAGTCGTGCTCGGTGCCGTTGTTGGCCTGGTGTTCCCCGAAGTCGGCAAGTCGCTCAAGCCGCTCGGCGATGGCTTCATCAAGCTGATCAAGATGATGATCGCACCCGTCATCTTCTGCACCATCGTCCTGGGCATCGGCTCCATTGCCAAGGCCGCCACGGTGGGCAAGGTGGGCGGACTCGCCCTGGGGTACTTCGTGGCCATGTCCACGTTCGCGCTCGCCATCGGCCTGGTGGTCGGCAACCTGATCCACCCGGGCGAGGGCCTCAAGCTGACCCCCTACGACCCCAACAAGAAGGCCGCCACGGACAGCACGGTGGACTTCCTGCTCGGCATCATTCCCGGGGATATTCCGGTGCTTCCCACCTTGCTGGCAGCCATCCTGGTGGGCTTCGCGCTCCAGAAGATGGGCAAGCAGGGCCAGCCGATCCTCGCCGCCATCGGCCACGGGCAGCGCCTCGTGTTCCGCATCCTGATCATGATCATGTGGCTCGCCCCGGTAGGTGCGTTCGGTGCCATTGCCGCCGTCGTGGGCGCAACCGGTGCGCAGGCAATCCTCAGCATGTTCACCCTGATGATCGCGTTCTACATCACCTGCATCCTGTTCATCGTGGTCATCCTCGGCACCCTGCTCCGTGCAGTCGCCGGTGTGAACATCTTCAAGCTGATGAAGTACCTGGCCCGCGAATATCTGCTCATCTTCTCCACCTCGTCCTCCGAAGCTGCGCTGCCTCGCCTCATTGCCAAGATGGAACACCTGGGTGTTTCCAAGCCTGTTGTCGGCGTGACGGTCCCCACCGGTTACTCCTTCAACCTGGACGGCACGGCCATCTACCTGACCATGGCCTCCCTGTTCGTTGCCAACGCCATGGGGACGCCGCTTGACCTGGGCGCCCAGATCTCCCTCCTGGTCTTCATGATCATCGCTTCGAAGGGTGCGGCAGGCGTCACCGGCGCCGGCCTGGCAACGCTGGCCGCCGGACTGCAGGCACACAAGCCGGAGCTGCTGGGTGGCGTGGGCATGATCGTCGGTATTGACCGCTTCATGTCCGAGGCGCGGGCGCTGACCAACTTCACCGGCAACGCCGTGGCCACAGTTCTGATCGGTACGTGGGTCAAGGAAATCGATAACCGTCAGGTCAATGAGGTCCTCTCGGGCAATGCACCCTTCGACGAGCAGACCATGCTGGCCCACGACGAGGTGGCCGAGGCTCCCGAAGCCGACGCCCGCGAGAAGGCAACCGTCTAGCTCCACCGAATCCCGAGCCCGTCTGAAGGCCGGTGCCCGCAGGGGCGCCGGCCTTCTTTCGCGCGCGGGGGAGTGGGCAGACCCTAAACCTTCCACCTCTACTAGAGGGTCAAGGCTCAAAGGCCGGGCAATGTCAAGTTCCCCGGAATACCGTGTCGGTCGCTGTAGCCTAGGTGGGTAGCAGTGCTGGTCCCACGGGACCGGCGGCCGGGAAGATCGTCGTCGAAAGAGTGGTTGGATACGTGAGCATCGAACGGGGAACAGCAACCCTGGCAGGCACCGAGCTCGATCTGGAAGACGCAATCATGGGGCCCACGGGCCGCCCGCACCGCGACTTCCCGGAACCGGCTCCGCTTGCTTCGCACGGCCCGGCGAGAGTCATCGCCATGGTCAACCAGAAGGGTGGGGTGGGCAAGACCACGTCCACCATCAACCTTGCCGCCGCGCTCGCCGAGTACGGCCGCCGCGTGCTGTTGGTGGACTTCGACCCGCAGGGCGCCCTGTCGGCGGGGTTGGGCGTCAACCCCCATGAATTGGACCTCACCGTATACAACGTGCTGATGGACCGTAAGGTGAGCATCCGCGAAGCCATCCACCAGACCGGCGTGGAGGGCGTGGACCTCCTGCCGGCCAACATCGACTTGTCCGCCGCCGAGGTGCAACTGGTCAATGAGGTGGCCCGCGAGCAGGTACTGGACCGTGCCCTCAAGAGCGTCGAGGACGAATACGACGTCGTCCTGATCGACTGCCAACCGTCGCTGGGCCTGCTGACCGTCAACGCACTGACTGCCGCCCACGGTGTCATCATCCCGCTCATCTGCGAGTTCTTCGCCCTCCGCGCTGTCGCACTCCTGGTGGAAACCATCGAGAAGGTCCAGGACCGCCTGAATCCACGCCTGCAGGTGGACGGCGTCCTGGCCACCATGTACGACGCCCGCACCCTGCACAGCCGCGAGGTCATCTCCCGCCTGGTGGAGGCGTTCGGTGACAAAGTGTTCGAGACCGTCATCAAGCGTTCCATCAAGTTCGCCGACGCCACCGTTGCCGCCGAGCCCATTACCAGCTACGCGGGCAACCACGTCGGTGCGGATGCCTACCGCCGGCTCGCGAAGGAACTGATCTCGCGCGGCGGCGCACCCTAGCCGTCGGCGTGGGATCGCCTTCTGCCCCACCGCTCGCGGTGGACTCCTCCGTTTCAACGCCCGACGCCGGCACTTCCGAAGCGTCAAAGGGCGGCTTCGAGGTACGGCTGGCCAATTTCACGGGCCCCTTCGACCTGTTGCTGGGCCTGATCGCCAAGCACAAGATGGATATCACCGAAGTTGCCCTCGCAACGGTGACGGACGAGTTCATCAAATACATCCGCAGGTTGCAGGAACTGGGGGAGGACTGGGCGCTGGACGAAGCCAGCGAATTCCTGGTCATTGCGGCCACTTTGCTGGATCTGAAGGCTGCCCGCCTCCTGCCCGCCGGCGAGGTGGAAGACGACGAGGACATTGCGCTGCTGGAGGCCCGTGACCTCCTGTTCGCGCGCTTGCTGCAGTACAAGGCTTTCAAGGAAGTGGCCGGACTCCTCGGCGACCAGTTGGAAGAAGAAGGCCGCCGGTTCCCGCGCCAAGTGGCCCTGGAGGAACATTTTGCGGCCTTGTTGCCGGAACTCGTGTGGCGCCACAGCCCGGAGCAATTTGCCGAACTGGCCGCCAAAGCGCTCAAACCCAAAGATGCCCCGCCCACCGAGGTGGGCTTGGGCCATTTGCATGCCCCACCTGTCAGTGTGAAGGAGCAAGCCGGGATCCTCGGCTACCGCCTGCAGTTGGGGGCGCCGCTGACGTTCCAGGTGCTGATCGCAGATGCCGAGAGCACCCTGGTGGTGGTTGCCCGCTTCCTGGCCCTGCTCGAGATGTTCCGTGACCGCGTGGTCGCGTTTGAGCAGCCCACGCCCTTGGCACAGTTGGTGGTCCGATGGACTGGAAGCGACGCAGAATGGGACAGCTCAAACGTGAGCGAAGAGTACGAGGACCTGGGAGATGGAGCCGCAGATGACTGACCAGCCGGCAGGCACGGATGGCCTGACCGAACTCGAGGCCCTCCCCGGCGGCGCAAAGGCAGCCCTGGAGGCTGTGTTGATGGTGATCGACGAGCCGGCCACCGCGGAGGAGCTGGCCGCGGGACTGAACGTGACCGTCGCCGTCGTCGATGATTTGCTGCAGGAAATCCGGCGCGAGTATAGCGGCTATACTGTTAAAGCCCCGGACGTGGATGCTGATGGCTTTGCCGCTGCCAGCAACGCACCCCGGGGTTTCGAATTGCGGAACATCGCCGGGGGTTGGCGGATCTACTCGCGGCCGGATTTCGCCCACATCGTTGGCAGGTTCGTCCTTGAGGGCCAAACCACCAGGCTGACCCAGGCAGCACTGGAGACTTTGGCGGTCATTGCCTATCGCCAGCCGGTCTCGAGGGCCAGGGTGTCCGCAATTCGCGGCGTTAACGTCGATTCCGTCGTCAGGACACTGACCCAGCGTGGATTGATCGAAGACGCCGGTAACGATCCCGAGTCCGGGGCAATCCTGTACCGGACAACCTCCTATTTCCTGGAACGGATGGGCATCGGTTCAGTCGCGGACTTGCCGCAGCTGTCACCGCACCTTCCCGGCCTCGAGGGGATCGACGAGTATTACGACGCAAGCCGGATGTGAGCATTCGGCACAAATACATATTGGTTCACGGCGCGCAGGGCGTGCCGCAGCAGCGGGGGCAGGCGATTGCCTGCCGGGCTGGCTAGTGTTGATTGCAGCACGGCCGGCCGGCCAATACTACACAAGGACGGGTCATGACACAGGCGGGACGCCAGGGTTCACCACGTAACGGTTCGGGACGCAACAACTCCGGACGCAATGAGGCAAGGGGCGGCGCAGGGCGCTCCAACGCCGGCGGCTTTGCTGGCCGCGGCGGCAGTGCCGGCGCTGGAAAGCGCACCTTCAAGCAGGGCGAGGGCCGGCCGTTCAAGGCCGCAAAACCGCGGGAAGCGGCTCCTTTCGACCCCGACAACCCCACGACGGCCGGCGGTCGCAGCCAGGCGGCCAAGCCCGCCAAGCCCTTCCGCAAGCCCGGATCCAACAAGCCGGGTTACGGCAAGGCACCCGGCACGCCCGGCGCCCTCAAGCCCAAGCCGAAGCCCGGCAACGCCAAGCAGTACGGCTCCAAGGCCTTCGGCAGCGAGCGGTTTGGCCAAAACCTCGGTCCGGTCCGGAAGCCCGGCCGCAACCGCGGTCCGCGGGTGGACGTTCCCCAATCGGATCTGCATGACGTTGACGGGGTGCGCCTCCAGAAGGTCATGGCCCAGGCAGGCGTGGCTTCCCGCCGCGTGTGCGAGGAAATGATCCTGGAAGGCCGCGTCGAAGTGGACGGCCAGATCACCACGGAGCTTGGCATGCGGGTCGACCCCAAGTCGGCGGTCATCCACGTTGACGGCATCCGCATCCAGCTGGACGAAACCCTGGTCTACATGGTCTTCAACAAGCCCAAGGGTGTTGTGTCCACCATGGAAGACCCCGAGGGTCGTCCGTGCATCAGCGATTTCCTCAAGACCAACAAGAACAAGGGCGAACGGTTGTTCCACGTGGGGCGCTTGGATGTCGCCACCGAGGGACTGCTGTTGCTGACGAACGACGGCGAGCTCGCCAACCGCTTGACCCACCCTTCGTATGAGGTACCCAAGACCTACCTGGTCCAGGTGCGGGGACCGTTCCCGCAGGGCGTCGGAGCCCAGCTGAAGTCGGGCGTCGAGCTTGAAGACGGCATTGCGGCAGTGGACTCCTTCCGTCTGGTTGACTCAACGCCGGGCCACGTCCTGATCGAGGTTGTGCTGCACTCCGGCAAGAACCGCATTGTGCGCCGCATGTTCGACGCCGTCGGTTTCCCGGTGCAGCGGCTGGTGCGCGTCAAGGTTGGCCCCATCGGCCTCGGCGACCAGCGCCAGGGCAGCATCCGCAACCTCGGCAAGCAGGAAATCGGCCACTTGATGGCCGCCGTGGGACTCTAGGCATGTCGGCATTCCGCACGCACGGACGGGGCCATCTGGATGGCCCCGTCGTGGTACTTGGCACGGGCCTGCTCGGTGCCAGCATTGGCCTCGGCCTGCGTGGGCGCGGCGTCCCGGTTTTCCTGTTCGACACCTCGCCCACCAACCAGGCTGTGGCCGTGGACATTGGCGCGGGTCGTCCGCTTGACGAGCTGGATGCCCAGCCGCAGCTTGTGGTTGTGGCAGCTCCGCCGGATGTCACGGCAGACGTCGTCGAGAAGGCATTGGCTGACTACCCGGAAGCGGTGGTCGTCGATATTGCCAGCGTCAAGGCCGCCATCCAGGCCGACTTGCGTTCGCGGGGCGTGGATATGTCCCGCTACGTGGGCACCCACCCGATGGCGGGCCGGGAGAAGTCCGGACCCGTGGCTGCCAGGGGCGAGTTGTTCACGTCCATGCCGTGGGTCATCTGCCCGTCCGACGAAACAGCGGACGAGGCACGCCAAGTGGCGCGTTCGCTGGCGGGGGACCTGGGCGCGTTTGTTTCCCAGTTCAGCGCCGATGAACATGATGAGGCTGTGGCCCTGGTGTCGCACTTGCCGCAGATCATGTCCTCACTGCTGGCCAGCCGGCTCCAAGGCACGCCGCTCCATGCGCTGTCCCTTGCCGGCAACGGCCTGCGGGACACCACGCGTATCGCAGCGAGCGATCCCACCCTTTGGGTCCAGATCCTCGGTGGAAATGCGGACAAGGTCGTGGAAATTCTCCATGGCGTCCGCGAGGACCTCAACCGGCTGATCGGTACCTTGGAAGATCCGTTGGCCCCTGGTGCCAGGCTTGACCTCGCCCAACTGATCAGCGAAGGCAACGCCGGGCAGGCCCGGATCCCGGGGAAGCATGGAGGCCCGCCGCAGGCATATTCCTGGTTGACCATCCTGGTCGATGACAGGCCGGGCCAGATCGCGCAGCTCCTCACCGAGATCGGCGAGATCGGCGTCAACCTGGAAGACCTTCGGCTGGACCATTCGTCGGGACAGAACGTGGGCATGGTGGAAATCTCCGTCCTGCCCAGCAAGCACGACCTCCTTGTTGAAGCATTGACCGATCGTGGATGGCGGGTACTCCAGTAATGACGCGTGAATTCTTTGGCCCGGAGACGGTTGCCCGTCCCGGCAAGCCGCTCGTGATAGCGATCGACGGTCCTTCGGGATCGGGCAAATCGAGTGTCAGCAAGGAAGTGGCCAAGCGGCTGAAGCTGGCTTATCTGGACACGGGCGCCATGTACCGTGCGCTGACCTGGTACTGCCTTAAGACAGGGGTGCACCTTCACGATGGCGCCGCCGTTGAACTTGCTTCCAAGACCATGCCGTTGGAAATCAGCACCAGTGCCGCGAACGAGTACGTGGCTGTGGACGGAACCGACGTGACGGAGGAAATCAGGGATCCCCGGATTTCCTCGTCCGTGAGTGCTGTGGCCACCACCCTGGGTGCCAGGACGGAACTGATCCGCCGTCAGCGGCAACTGATCGACCAGCACCATCACCGCATGGTGGTGGAAGGCCGCGATATCACCACCGTCGTCGCGCCCGGAGCCGAAGTGCGCATGCTCCTGACAGCCAGCGAGGAAGCCAGGCTCCGACGTCGCGGAATCCAGTTGGGCGGGACCCAGAGCAACGAACAACTGGCCGCCCAGGTGCTCCAGCGCGATGCGAAGGATTCCACGGTGGTGAACTTCACGCAGGCCGCTGACGGCGTGGTGACCCTGGATTCTTCGGACCTCGACTTCGAGGAAACCGTCCAAACCGCGTTGGCGATTGTCAGCAAGGTCATCTATGGCGACTGAGCAGCAGCGGCTACCGGCATCCTGGAACCGCTTCTGGAGCCGCCCCATCGGGTGGTTCCTGGATCACGTTCTGTACAGGACGTCGGTGGCGGGCAAGAGCAATATCCCTGCCGCCGGTCCGGTCATTTTTGCCGCCAACCACATCAGCTTCCTGGACGGCCCAGTCATGTACGGAGCCGCGCCGCGGCCCATGCACATCATGGTCAAGAAGGAGATGTTCAAGGGGTTCCTGGGCAGGGTCCTGACGGCTTCGGGCCAGATCCCGGTGGACCGCAGCGGCGACCGTGCCGCCCTGCACCTGGGCAAGGAACTGCTCGACGGCGGCCGTTGCGTCGGCATCCTGCCTGAAGGGACGCGGGGGACCGGTGCCGCCGAAAGCATCAGCAGCGGAGTTGCCTGGTTGGCTGTCAACTCCGGTGCCACGGTGATTCCCGTGGCCATCCTTGGAACGCGGCACCCGGGCGAGCACCGTGACCATATTCCCCGCCTGCGCAGGAAGCTGTACGTCAGCTTCGGCGAACCCCTGACGGTGCAGCGCCGGAAGGGCGAACCGGGGCGTGTTTCAATGGACAGGGCGGCGGCGGCAATCCGCGATGCCTTGGCAGCACACGTCCAGGAAGCCGTCCGGAAGACCGGGCAGGCCCTTCCCCGGGAAGCGGCCCCTGAACCGGACCAACACCACCGCCACATCGAAGTAGCCGGAGCCCCGGCAGACCACCACTGAAGGAAAGTGCAATGAGCGATACGACTCAAAAATCCGGCCACCATGGTGCCGGCGACGACGAATACACGCCCACCGGCACCGACCAGGTGGCTGAAAACCTGGCTGCGCTGGACGACGAGGAGGCAGAGCTCCGGGCCGCCACCCTCCGTGCCGGACTCGATGATTACGAGCTCGACGAAGACGACGCTGCCCTGCTCAGCGGCGACTACGAGGACGAAGGCGACGAGGGACCACTCAAGCTGGATCCCGTCCTGGCCATCATCGGGCGTCCCAATGTTGGCAAGTCCACCCTGGTCAACCGCATCCTGGGCCGTCGCGAGGCCGTGGTGGAGGACACCCCGGGTGTTACCCGCGACCGTGTAATGTATTCGGCGCGCTGGAATGGCAAGAACTTCACGCTGGTGGATACCGGCGGGTGGGAGCACGACGCCAAGGGCATCCACGCCCGCGTGGCCGACCAAGCCGAGATGGCTGTCGAGCTGGCTGATGCAGTGCTGTTCGTTGTGGACTCCGCCGTTGGCGCCACGGCAACCGATGAGGGCGTCATGAAGATGCTCCGCAAGAGCAAGAAGCCGGTCATCATGGTGGCCAACAAGGTGGACGACTTTGCGCAGGAAGCCGACTCTGCCTCCTTGTGGGGCCTGGGTTTCGGCCAGCCGTATCCGGTTTCGGCCCTGCACGGCCGCGGGGTCGCCGACCTCCTGGACCATGTCATTGACACCTTGCCGGAGTTCTCGCTGGTGGAAGGCGTCGAGCGGTCCGGTGGTCCACGCCGCATCGCACTCATCGGTCGCCCGAACGTGGGCAAGTCCTCGCTGTTGAACAAGCTCGCTGGCTCGGAGCGTGTTGTGGTGGACCCGTTGGCGGGAACCACGCGTGACCCCGTAGACGAGTTCATCGAGCTCGGCGACCGTACGTGGCGCTTCGTGGACACTGCCGGTATCCGCCGCCGCCAGCACATGGCCCAAGGCGCGGATTTCTACGCCTCGCTGCGAACTCAGGCCGCGCTCGAGAAGGCGGAGGTCGCCGTCGTGCTCCTCGCAGTGGACGAGGTCCTCAGCGAGCAGGACGTCCGCATCCTGCAGTTGGCCATCGAGTCCGGCCGGGCGCTGGTCCTGGCCTTCAACAAGTGGGACCTCCTGGATGATGAGCGTCGCCGTTATTTGGAACGCGAAATCGAACAGGACCTGGCGCACGTTGAATGGGCCCCCCGGGTGAACATTTCCGCCAAGACCGGTTGGCACAAGGACCGTTTGGTTCCTGCGTTGGACACGGCGCTGGAGAGCTGGGACCGCCGTATTCCCACGGGACGCCTCAACGCGTTCCTGGGTGAACTGGTGGCAGCCCACCCGCACCCCGTCCGTGGCGGAAAGCAGCCGCGCATCCTCTTCGGCACCCAGGCCTCCAGCAGGCCGCCGAAGTTCGTGCTGTTCACCACTGGCTTCCTGGACCCCGGATACCGCCGGTTCATCACGCGGCGCCTGCGCGAAACGTTCGGCTTCGAGGGCACGCCCATCGAGGTCAACATGCGCGTTCGCGAGAAGCGCGGCCGGAAAAAGTAAATGAGACGCGCATCACAGCCAACTTTGGCTCGGATGGCATAAGCGGCCTCCAACTTCGTGTAAGCTTTTGGAGGTGGTTCGGCCGGACTGCTTAGGTAGGAATCTTCGGAGGAATACCTTGGCGGAGAACGGTGGAACCAGCGGGCTGTAGCGCAGCTTGGTAGCGCACTTGACTGGGGGTCAAGGGGTCGCAGGTTCAAATCCTGTCAGCCCGACCATAAAGGCCGGAGTCCCGTGGAAACACGGGACTCCGGCCTTTGGTCGTTAAGGCGTGCGGCCCCTCCTGGACGGCCCGGCGAAAGCCAGGCCACCCCTGGGGGTTCGTGCGTCAGACTGCCTGCAAAGCCCCGAGCGCCCGCACCAGCGGCTCGAGTTCCGGAACCCGTTCGGCCGCAGCCAGGGCAGACGCCAGCGTTTCGTCGTGGACGGGTTTGGCATCCAGGAGCAGCTTTTGTCCGGCCACTGTCAGTTCCGTGTAGATCCCACGCCGGTCATCGGCGCAGAGGATGCGGGTGAGGAGCCCGCGATCCTCCAAGCGGTTCACCAGCCGGGTGGTAGCGCTGCTGGAAAGTGCCGTGGCGCGGGCGAGTTGCTGCATGCGCATGTGCCAACCGTCCTGCCGGCTGAGCGCGTCCAGGACCGTGTACTCCACTACCGAGAGTTCGCTGGACGCCTGGAGTGCCTTCTCCAGTTCGGCCTCAATGCTCCCGTGCAAGGCGGCAAGCGTGCGCCAGCCCTGTGCCCGTACCTCGACGGCGTCATCCTTGATGCCCATGTCTGCTGTGCTCCTGACTTGGTGGTGGTCCGAATGCAGGCTCCGCAAGGTAGTTGCTTGCGCAAATACCTAGCGTGTGCAACTATATATACAGCGTCTGCAACTATTATTCTACGGTTCCCGGCGGCGCACTTCCACTCCAGGGGACCACCCCAATGAAGGAGCTCTCCACATGCCTGCAGGGTTGATTGCCCTTGCCCTGGGCGGTTTCGGTATCGGACTGACCGAATTCGTCATCATGGGCCTCTTGCCCGAAGTAGCGGCTGATTTCCGCGTCAGCGAAGCGTCGGCCGGCTGGTTCATCTCCGGTTACGCCCTGAGCGTCACTGTCGGAGCCCTCCTGGTGACGGCGGCCGTGACCAGGCTTCCCCGAAAACCCGTACTCATGGGCCTCCTGGTCCTCTTCATTGTTGGCAACTTCCTGTCCGCGGTGTCGGAAAGCTATAGCGCCATGCTGGTTGGCCGGATCATTGCCGCGCTGTGCCATGGAGCCTTCTTTGGCATCGGTTCGGTGGTGGCTGCGAGCCTGGTACCCGCACACAAAAAAGCCGGAGCAATCGCCATCATGTTCACCGGCCTCACCGCGGCCAACGTCCTGGGAGTGCCCTTCGGCACCTTGCTCGGCCAGAACTTTGGCTGGCGCTCCACTTTCTGGGCCATTACCGTCATTGGGGTCATTGCCTTGGCAGGGATTGCGCTCATGGTGCCCAAGGCCAGTGCCGAAGCCGCCAAGAGCCTGCGCACCGAAATAGGGGCTTTCCGCTCCGGCCAGGTCTGGTTGTCGATCATTGTGACCATCCTTGGGTTCGGCGGGATGTTCGGTGCGTTCACCTATATCGCTTTCACCTTGACCGAGGTCTCCGGGTTCGCGGCAAGCTCGGTTCCGTGGCTCCTGGTGCTGTTTGGTGCCGGCCTGTTCGTGGGCAACTTCCTGGGCGGCAAGGCGGCGGACAAGGCCCTCGATGCATCCTTGATGGTGATCCTCGGTGGCTTGGTGCTGGTCTTGGTGTTCTTCGCCCTGACGGCTTCCAACAGCATCGCCACCCTCGTCTCGCTTGCGCTCATGGGTGGGTTCGGCTTTGCCACGGTTCCCGGCCTTCAGATGCGCGTCATGCATTTCGCCACGTCGGCTCCCACCTTGGCGTCCGGGGCCAACATTGGTGCGTTCAACCTTGGCAACGCTCTCGGTGCCTGGCTCGGTGGCGTGACCATCAGCGCAGGCCTCGGCTACACATCGCCCATTTGGGCGGGTGCGGGGATCACGGTGGCAGCCCTGCTGGTCATGGTGGCAGCCGCAGTGACCGCCAAACGCAAGGCTCCTTCGGCGCCAAAGCCGGCGTCCGACGTCGAACGCGAACCCCGGGCGGCCACAGTCGCCTGACGCTGACGGCAGCATGGAAAAGCCCGCCGCGGATAGTCGTCCGGGGCGGGCTTCTTTCATGCTCTGTTGCCCTTGGGGCAGACTCCCGGGCGCAGATCGCCCGGGCTCATGGTCCGGCGGGCGTCCCGTTCCCCGCGTCTTCCGTCGACGCCGCAGCTTTGGCGGTACGCACGCGTTCCAGTTCGGCTTGCTTGAGTGCCTTCATTTGCTTGCCACGGCGACGCCACACCGCCCAAAGAATGGTGACTGCGGCGAAGATGACCGCGGCCGCCACTGCGGAGATCGCCGTCCACGTGGTGAAGAAGCCGGCATCCACACTGAGGGTGCGCTGGCCTGCGTGGGCGGATTCGCTGGAGCCGAACACGATTCCCGCCGTCAGGAGGTTGGGCGTCGCGACGGCTACCGCCACCAGGAGAATGACGACCTTGAGGGGCCACTTCACAGCTTTGTGCGTGGCTTGCCAGGCAATCACCAAGGGAACGAAGGTGAAGACGAACCCGTAGAACATGCCCACCAGGACGCTGGCACCAAGGTCACGCCGAATTTGTCCCGCGATGACGTCGGACCACCAACGGGGGAGTATTGCGCCCAAAACAAAGTAGGCTGCCACGGCAACAAGCAATGCCACAATGACCAGGATTATTTTGACGCCCCAATTGCCCTTTTTCCCGGGTGGTACTTGTGCTTGTTCAGTCATGGGTCAATCATGGCAGAGACCTCGCAGGGCGTAACGGAATTATGCCTATACTTTCAGCGGTGGCCGGATGCCCGGGCCGCCGTCGAGGTCCAATAAAGTCCCGATGAAAGGCGACCCATGAGCAATATTCCAGCCGATCTTTCCTATACCGCAGAACACGAATGGGTTTCGGCGCCGGACGGCGACGGAGTTGTCCGTGTAGGCATCACGGATTTTGCCCAGGATGCCCTGGGCGATGTGGTCTATGCCCAGATGCCGGAACCCGGAACCAAGATCACCGGAAATGATGTTGTGGGCGAGGTTGAATCGACCAAGAGCGTCAGCGATATCTATGCTCCGGTCAGCGGCGAAGTCATCAACAGGAATGACGCCCTGGACCAGGATCCTGCCCTCATCAACTCCGATCCTTACGGCGAAGGCTGGCTTTTTGAAGTCAAACTCGCCGAAGCTGACGCAGTGGATTCCCTGCTCAGTGCATCGGAGTACGAACAACAGGTAGGCTAAAGTTATCTGGCCCGCCCGGCTGTATTTCCCCGGAGGGGATTTACGGGAAGGGCGGGCCAGCAACCGATTTGCCCGGCGGTACCGGGAGGTGGATGTGGCCGGCAGGTTTTGGAATGCCGGCGGATGAGGAGGAAATTCCATGGTTGGCGGCGACAAGAACCAAGCCAATGTAGGGAACGGCGCGGAGGAGCAGCCCACGTCGGAGACCACCTCGATCAGCATCACGCCAACGTGGGATGAGCCCAGCATTGCCCCGAAGCTTGCGCCGGAGGAACGCGCCTCTGTTGACGCGCTGCCGCCGGATTCCGCACTGCTCATTGCCCACAGTGGCCCCAACGCCGGAGCGCGGTTCCTTCTCGATGCGGATACCACCACGGCCGGCCGGCACCCTGATGCGGACATCTTCCTGGACGACGTCACCGTTTCACGCAAGCACGTCGAATTCCACCGCACTTCCGCGGGCTTCGAACTCGTGGACATGGGAAGCCTGAACGGCACGTACGTCAACCACGACCGTGTGGACCGTGTTCAACTGAAGAGCGGCAACGAAGTGCAGATCGGCAAGTTCCGGCTGACCTACTACCTGAGCCCTGGCCGCCCGGCGGGCCAAGCCTGACCCCGGGGTACCTGCCTGTGGCAATGGCCCAGCCGGAACGTCGCGGACCGCAGGTCCTGAACATCGGGGAAGTCCTGGCTCAACTGAGTGACGATTTCCCCGGGATGACCGCGTCCAAGATCCGATTCCTCGAGGAAAAGGGCCTCATCAATCCCAAGCGCACGCCTGCCGGTTACCGGCAGTATGCGGACAGTGATGTGGAACGCCTGCGGTTCGTCCTGGCACTCCAGCGCGACCAGTACTTGCCGCTGAAGGTGATCAAGGATTACCTGGACGCGATCGACCGTGGGGAGCGCCCGGACAATCTTCCGCCGGGAGTCTCGGTCACCCCCCGGGCCGTCACTGCCGAGATGGCTGCTGAGGTCCATGGCCGTGCCCGGACGCTGACGGAAGAACAGCTTCGCGCCGAGTCCGGTGCGAGCGTCCCCTTGCTGGAGTCCCTCCTGAGTTTCGGGCTGATCAGCCACATTGGCGGCAAGTTCGACGAGCACGCCCTCCAGGTTGCCCGCGCCTGCGTCCAACTGGAAGTCCACGGCCTGGAGCCCCGGCACTTGAGGCCGTTCCAGGCCGCCGCCGACCGCGAGTTTGGCCTGGTGGAAAGGGCCGTGGCGCCGCTGACCTCGCGGAAGGATGCTGCGTCGCAGGCCCGTGCAGCCGAAGCCGCGCGTGAAATCAGCGACCTCTGCCTCACCCTGCACCGGGCGCTCGTCCACCACCGCATCTCACGGATGGACTCCTGATGATCGAAGTAGAAATCGTCGGCGTTCGCATCGAACTGCCCTCCAACCAGCCTTTGGTTCTGCTCCGGGAACTCAAGGGGGAGCGGCATGTTCCGATTTGGATCGGCACTCCCGAGGCCAGCGCCATCGCGCTGGCGCAGCAGGGTGTGGTCCCGCCGCGACCCATGACGCACGATCTCCTGATCGACGTTGTTGAGTCCCTGGGCCACTCGATCATCAGCGTCAACATCGTTGCGGTCGAGGACAACATTTTCTACGGCCAACTGCAGTTCGACGACGGCACGGTGGTCAGTTCGCGGGCGTCGGATGCCCTGGCCCTGGCTTTGCGGGCAAAATGCCGCATTTGGTGCGCCGACGCAGTCATGGAGGAAGCAGGCGTCCGTATCACTGAACACGACGAGGGCGAAGACTCCGAGCCGGATCCCAGCGTGGACGAAGAACGTGAGATGCGCCGCTTCCGCGAGTTCCTGGACGATGTGGAGCCAGAGGATTTCGAAGGCTGAGTCACCCTAAGCCTAAAGTTGAGGGTGAAAGTTTCGACACGCCTTTTTTCGCGGCCAACGTCTTTGACCTAGGGCTCTTACCGGCCTAACGTCGAAGTATCAAGTTCCCGTTGCATACACTGCCGGCGCAAGTCACACTGGAAGGTGCGGTCTTGTGGGAATTACACGGCTGAATTTCAGCGTTGTGTGTCAGTGATGTGCACCGTCCCCAAGGGAACTGTCAACAAGGAGGTCACGTGAGTCCGAAAGGCGAAGCAGGCGAGCTGAAGCAGGCCTCGACCGGCATTGCCGCGCCCGCATCCGGCGCCCAAGGTTTGCTCTTTACGGAGGACCTTCCAGTGCTGGACGAGGACGCAGGCTACCGCGGCCCCACCGCATGCAAGGCCGCGGGAATCACGTACCGCCAACTGGACTACTGGGCACGCACCGGCTTGGTTGAACCCGCTGTCCGCGGCGCCGCCGGTTCCGGTTCACAGCGCCTGTACGGATTCCGCGACATCCTGGTCCTTAAAGTCGTCAAGCGGTTGTTGGACACCGGAGTCTCGCTCCAGCAAATCCGGAGCGCCGTGGAGCACCTGCGGGAACGCGGTGTCGAAGACCTGGCACAGATCACGCTGATGAGTGATGGCGCCAGCGTCTACGAATGTACGTCCGCGGATGAAGTCATTGACCTGGTGCAAGGTGGCCAAGGCGTCTTCGGCATCGCCGTGGGCCGCGTGTGGCGCGAGGTCGAGGGGAGCCTCGCAGCCCTTCCGAGTGAGCATGCCGCCGAACAATCCTTTCCGGATGACGAACTCAGCAAGCGACGCGTAGCCCGCAAGATCGGCTGACCGCGCCCGGACTTTATGCAGTACCGAAGAAGCCGCCTCCCTCATCGGGAGACGGCTTCTTTGCCTTGGTCCAGTGGGTGGCTCAGCCTTGGCGGCGGGCCTGGGATGCTGATGGACCTGTGATGAGGTTCTGCAGCAGGGCATCGAAAAGCTTGGCGGAGTTCTTGGCCGAGTCGCCGGGCCAGTGATGCACCGAATGGGCTGCACCCTGGATCTGTTGCCAGTTTGCCTGTTCGGGAATGTGCGGGCTCAGCAGGAGTTCCCCGAACATGGATTCCATTTCGGCAAGCCTGAACGCGTGTTCCGTCGATCCTGTCCGGACACGATTGGCAACGATGCCCGCCGGGGCCAGGTTCGGTGCAAATTCCTGCTTGAACAATTGGATGGCGCGCATGGTCCGCTCGGTTCCGGCAACGGAGAACAGTCCGGGCTCAGCCACGAGCACTACGCGATCGCTGGCGCTCCAGGCCATGCGGGTCAGCCCGTTGAGTGACGGTGGGCAGTCCACCAGAACCAGGTCATAGCTACTGGTCCCCGCGAGGACGGCGGAGAGGCGCCGAAGATCCCTGCGGCCGAGGTCCGGCCGGTCATAGATGCCTGTCAGTGCCGAGCCGACGGCGACGTCCAGTGTCCCATTGCTGGAACCATTGGAAACCCAGCTGCTGCCGGAGACGTTCTCGGGGAGCCTGGCCTTGCGCGGGCTCTTGAGCATCCGCCCGATGTCCAGCTTTCCGTTGGGCTGGACGCCAAGGGCGGTGGTGGCATCGGCGTGGGGATCGAGATCCACCACCAAGGTGGAAATTCCTGCTGCGAGGGCCGCCGAGGCGAGGCCGGTTGTCACGGACGTCTTTCCCACGCCGCCTTTAAGGCTGCTGATGCTGACTACTTGCACTTGAAAACCCAAAACCTAACGCCGGTTGCCGTATCGCGCTGTTTTCCGCTCCTGCAGAGCTGGAGCCCGGGACTTGCCGAAGCCCCTTGAACATCATATGGTGCACGGCCCCCGAATCCCGCTTTCTACGCGCCCGGGGGACTCCTGCGAACGGCCTGACATATCACGCCTTATGGTCCTCCGTACCCACATACAGCGCACATGACGAATACTGTTGTGATGGTTGCCACAAAGATTTGTGTTTGATGCTGGCGGCACTACACACTGTGACCACCGACCGATCCACCCGCAATGATGCAGGAGAAGTATGTTTTCGAAAATTCTGGTGGCCAATCGCGGAGAAATCGCGATTAGGGCGTTTCGCGCTGGTTATGAACTGGGCGCAAAAACCGTTGCCGTCTTCCCGCACGAGGATCGTAACTCGATCCACCGGCAGAAGGCTGACGAGGCCTACCTGATCGGTGAGGTGGGCCACCCGGTCCGCGCCTACCTGGACGTGGAGGAGGTTGTCCGCGTCGCCAAGGAAGCCGGCGCCGACGCCATTTACCCCGGTTACGGTTTCCTGTCCGAGAACCCGGACCTCGCCCGCGCGGCAGCGGCCCAGGGCATCACTTTCGTCGGCCCGCCCGCCGAGGTGCTCGAGCTGGCAGGCAACAAGGTTGCTGCCCTCGAGGCTGCCCGCAAGGCCGGCGTTCCCGTCTTGAAATCGAGCAAGCCGTCCAAGGACCTGGATGAGCTGATCGCGGCAGCGGATGAGATCGGTTTCCCCATCTTCGCCAAGGCAGTCGCCGGCGGTGGCGGCCGTGGCATGCGCCGCGTCGAAACCCGCGAAGCGCTCCCCGAAGCCCTTCAGTCCGCCATGCGCGAGGCAGATGCCGCCTTCGGCGATCCCACGATGTTCCTTGAACAGGCCGTGCTGCGTCCCCGCCACATCGAAGTGCAGATCCTTGCCGACGCCGAGGGCAACGTCATGCACCTCTTCGAACGTGACTGTTCGCTGCAGCGCCGCCACCAGAAGGTGGTGGAAATCGCTCCGGCGCCGAACCTGGACGAAAACATCCGCCAGGCCCTTTACCGCGACGCAGTCGCTTTCGCGAAGGCGCTGAACTACGTCAACGCCGGAACCGTCGAGTTCCTGGTGGACACCGAGGGTGCCCGCGCAGGCCAGCATGTCTTCATCGAGATGAACCCACGCATCCAGGTTGAGCACACGGTCACCGAAGAGATCACGGACGTGGACCTGGTCCAGGCCCAGATGCGCATTGCCTCGGGCGAGACCCTCGCCGATCTTGGGCTGAGCCAGGAAACCGTCGCGATCAAAGGCGCCGCACTGCAGTGCCGCATCACCACCGAGGACCCCGCGAACGGTTTCCGTCCGGACGTCGGAAAGATCACCGGCTACCGGTCGGCCGGGGGCGCCGGTGTCAGGCTCGACGGCGGTACCGTTTACTCCGGTGCCGAGATCAGCCCGCACTTCGACTCGATGCTGGTCAAGCTCACCTGCCGCGGACGTGACTACCCGGCTGCAGTCGCCCGCGCCCGCCGCGGCCTCGCCGAATTCCGTATCCGCGGCGTATCCACCAACATCCCGTTCCTGCAGGCTGTCCTGGCGGACCCGGACTTCAACGCCGGCAACGTGGCCACTGACTTCATCGACAAGCGCCCCGAACTGCTCAAGTCCCACATTTCGGCGGACCGTGGCACCAAGCTCTTGACCTGGCTGGCAGACGTTACGGTGAACAAGCCCAACGGGGAACTGACGGTCCAGTCGGACCCGGCCGACAAGTTGCCGGTTATCGATGGCCCAGTGCCCACCTCGGGTTCACGTCAGCGCCTCCAGGAACTTGGTCCGGAAGGTTTCGCCAAGGCCCTTCGCGAACAGCAGGCCCTCGCCGTCACGGACACCACGTTCCGTGATGCCCACCAGTCCCTCCTGGCCACCCGCGTGCGCACCCGCGATCTTGTTGCTGCCGGCCCTGCGGTCACGGCTTTGCTGCCGGAACTGCTTTCCGTCGAAGCCTGGGGTGGAGCCACGTACGACGTCGCGCTTCGCTTCCTCGGCGAAGACCCATGGGACCGCTTGGCTGCTTTGCGCCAGGCACTGCCCAACACGTGTATCCAGATGCTGCTCCGCGGCCGGAATACCGTTGGCTACACACCGTACCCGGAAGAAGTCACGGAAGCGTTCGTCAACGAAGCCGCTGCCACCGGCATCGACATTTTCCGCATTTTCGACGCGCTGAACGACGTGAACCAGATGGCTCCTGCCATCCGCGCCGTCCGTGCCACGGGGACGGCAGTCGCCGAGGTGGCTCTCTGCTACACCGGCAACCTGCTTGACCCCGAAGAGAAGCTGTACACGCTCGACTACTACCTGGACCTCGCCCAGAAGATCGTCGACGCCGGTGCCCACATCCTCGCGATCAAGGACATGGCCGGCCTGTTGCGTCCGGCCGCGGCGGCCAAGCTGGTTTCCGCGCTGCGCGAGCGGTTCGACCTCCCGGTCCACCTGCACACGCACGACACCGCCGGAGGACAGCTTGCAACGCTGCTCGCCGCTGTCGACGCCGGTGTGGACGCCGTCGACGTTGCAGCCGCTTCGCTCGCTGGTACGACGAGCCAGCCGGCAGCTTCTGCCCTCGTGGCAGCCTTGGCCAATACGCCGCGGGACACAGGCCTCAGCCTGGAGAACGTGGGGGCCTTCGAACCGTACTGGGAAGCCGTGCGCCGTGTGTACGCGCCCTTCGAGTCCGGCCTTCCGGGACCCACAGGCCGGGTTTACCAGCACGAAATCCCGGGTGGCCAGCTCTCCAACCTCAGGCAGCAGGCGATCGCCCTGGGTCTCGGTGAGCAGTTCGAGGCCATCGAGGACATGTACACGGCTGCCGACCGGATCCTTGGCCGCCTCGTCAAGGTGACCCCGTCGTCCAAGGTGGTGGGTGACCTCGCCCTGCACTTGGTGGGACTGAACGCCGATCCTGCCGACTTCAACGAGAACCCGCAGAACTACGACATTCCGGATTCCGTCATCGGTTTCCTCTCCGGCGAACTCGGTGATCCTCCCGGAGGCTGGCCTGAGCCGTTCCGCACCAAAGCCCTCCAAGGCCGCAGTGTGAAGGTGCGCGACGTCGAGATCAGCGCAGAGGACAGCGCCGCGCTGAAAGCGGATTCCAAGACCCGCCAGCAGACGCTTAACCGTCTCCTGTTCGCCGGTCCCACCAAGGACTACCAGAAGAGCGTTGACACGTACGGCAACATCTCTGTCCTTGATACGCGCGACTACCTTTACGGCCTGCAGCGCGGTGCAGAGCACATCATCGAACTGGAGAAGGGCGTCCGGCTCATCGCGCAGCTGGAAGCTGTTTCCGAAGCCGATGAAAAGGGCATGCGTACGGTGATGTGCACGCTCAACGGACAGTCCCGTCCGGTGGTTGTCCGTGACCGTTCCGTGGTGAGCAACGTCAAGGCCGCCGAGAAGGCCGATCCCGCCCAGCCGGGCCAGGTCGCGGCACCGTTCGCCGGTGCCGTCACGGTGACCGTGAAGGTTGGCGATGAAGTCAAGGCCGGCGATACCGTTGCCACCATCGAAGCCATGAAGATGGAAGCGTCAATCACCACACCCGTGGCAGGAACGGTTTCCCGCCTCGCCATCTCCGCGGTGGAGCAGGTCCAGGGCGGCGATTTGCTGCTCGTGGTCGGCTAGCCACTGAACTGAAAGAACCCCGCCGGGAAATTTTCCTGGCGGGGTTCTTTGCTGCTATGGACTTTTTACCGGGAGGTCCTAGGAGGCCCGCGGGGCCGAGTACATATCCTCGATCACGGTGTCGAAGTCCTTCATGACCTGTGCGCGCTTGACCTTGAGCGAAGGAGTCAAATGGCCGGACGCCTCGGTAAAGTCCGAGGGAACGATCCGGAACGACTTGATCGCCTCGGCCTGCGAGACGGACTGGTTGGCCTTGCTGATGAGTTCCTGGACTGCTGCCTTCACTACGGCGTTGTCAGTTGCTTCTTCCAGGGTGGTGGAACCCGGGAGTCCGTGGCGTTCAAGCCAGCCCGGCAGGGCTTCCTCATCGAGGGTCACCAAAGCCCCAATGAACGGGCGGTTGTCGCCCACCACGAGCACTTGGGAGACCAGTGCATCTGCCCGGATCTGGTCCTCAAGGAGTGCCGGGACCACGTTCTTGCCACCGGCGGTGACAATGATTTCCTTCTTGCGGCCGGTAATCTTCAGGAAGCCGTTGCTGTCCAGTTCACCGATGTCTCCGGTCCGGAACCAGCCATCAACGAAGGTCTCGTCGGTGAGGTCCTCGCGCTTGTAGTAGCCGCGCATCACGCAGACGCCTTTGGTGAGGATCTCGCCGTCGTCCGCAATCTTGACCGCGTTGCCCGGAAGCGGCGCTCCCACTGTGCCGATCTTGATCATCGACGGCGTGTTCACCGAGATCGGTGCCGTGGTTTCGGTGAGGCCGTAGCCTTCCAGGATCTGGAGGCCAATGCCTTGGAAGAAGTGGCCAAGGCGTTCGCCGAGCGGGCCTCCTCCCGAAACTGCGTGGGCAACATGCCCGCCCATGGCCGCGCGGAGCTTGCCATACACGAGCTTGTCGAAGACCGCGTGTTTGATCTTGAGGCCGAATCCCAAGGAGCCGGACTGGCGTGCCTTGGAGTACTCGATCGCGGTGTCCACCGCACGGTGGAAGATGGCACCCTTTCCGCCGTCCTCTGCCTTGGTCAGTGCCGAGTTGTAGACCTTTTCGAAGACGCGGGGTACGGCGAGGATGAACGTCGGCTGGAAGCTCTGGAGATCGCCGAGGAGGTTCTTGATATCCGGGGTGTGCGCAACTTGGACGCCGCCGGCTACCGCCAGGACGGAAATGAAACGGGCGAAGACGTGTGCCAGCGGAAGGAACATGATGGTCTTCCCCGACTCGTTGATGATCTCGCCGAGTGCTGCACGGGCATTCTCGGAAAGTTCCACGAAGTTGCCGTGGGTCAGTTCGCAGCCCTTGGGGCGGCCTGTGGTGCCGGAGGTGTAGATGATGGTGGCGAGGTCGGAGAGGCCGGCCGCCGAGCGGCGGGTTTCCAGCTCGTCATCGCTGACGTCAGCCCCGGCGGCGCGAAGGGCGTCCAGCCCGGATCCTTCAAGCTGCCAGACGTTCGTGACAGTGCTGATGTCCTCGGCAGCGACGGCCTGCCGGATGATGTCCTCGTGATGGGCGGCTTCGCCGAACGCTGCCACGGCTCCTGAATCACCTAGGTTCCAAGCAACCTGCGACGGCGAGGATGTCTCGTAGATCGGCACGGAGACGGCGCCGGCGAACCAGATGGCAAAGTCCACCAGGGACCATTCGTAGCGGGTGCGGGACATGATGCCCACGCGGTCGCCCGCGCCTACGCCGCTGGCGATCAGGCCCTTGGCCAGGGCTTTGACGTCGGCGAGGAAATCGGTGGCACGGATGTCCTGCCATTGGCCTTGGCTGTCCAGCTTGGAAAACAGTGCGGGGTTGGATGCCTTCGCGGCCTCCCGGACAACGAAGTCCGTGATGTTGGTTTCGGGGGCGACATTGACGAGGGGAGGAACACTGATTTCACGCACGGCAGCTCCTTTGATATCCACGGGCCACAAGGGGCACTGTCCACTCTAGTATGCCCACTCATGGAGGTGTGTCCGATTTCACCTACTGGCGAGTAACTTTACGGATCGCCCGCCATTTTGGGCAACTTGGCGCCACGATCGACGCCCGATGCCGGGCTGCCCGGGGCAGCGGAATAGGATGAGGGGATGCCTCGAATTCGGTCAAGCTCGCGTCCCCGGCTCCGGCCTCCTGTTGCCGGTTGGACAGACGTTCCGTGGGGCGCCCGCCGCAGCCACCTTGGCCGGCGTGGGCTGGCCATCGGCATCGACATCGGCGGAACCAAGGTGGCCGCCGGCGTGATCGACGCCGACGGCCGGGTGCTGGCCGAAGCCCGCCGTGCCACTCCGGGGGCCGATGCCCGGGCCGTCGAGCGGACCATCGTGGAACTGGTGGACGAGCTCAGTGCCGATCACCGGATCGCTTCCGTGGGTATTGGGGCCGCCGGATGGATGGACCTCGACGGCGGAACGGTCCTGTTCAGCCCGCATCTGGCCTGGCGCAACGAGCCCCTGCGCGAAAGCCTCCAGAACCTCTTGCGGCGCCCGGTCCTGTTGACCAACGACGCCGATGCCGCCGCGTGGGCGGAATGGCGCTTTGGCGCCGGCCAAGGAGAGAGCCGCCTGGTGTGCATCACCCTGGGCACCGGGATCGGCGGCGCCATGGTGATGGACGGCCGCGTGGAGCGCGGCCGCTTTGGCGTGGCCGGCGAGTTCGGCCACCAGATCATCTTCCCCGGCGGCCACCGCTGTGAATGCGGAAACCGGGGCTGCTGGGAACAGTACGCTTCAGGCAATGCCCTGGGCCGTGAAGCCAGGCAACTCGTCAAGACCAACTCACCCGAGGGCCGGGGCCTCCTTGAAAAGGCCGGCGGCGTGGCGGACAGCATCACCGGAGCTGCAGTGACCACGTTGGCACTGAACGGTGACGCCACTTCCAAGGAACTTATTGCCGATCAGGGTGAGTGGCTGGGCCTTGGGCTCGCCAATCTCGCAGCGGCCTTGGACCCGGGTATGTTCGTCATTGGCGGCGGATTGTGCGACGCCGGCGATCTCTTGGCCGATCCGGCGAGGGCGGCGTTCGCCAAGAACCTGACTGGACGCGGCTTCCGGCCGATGGCCCGGATCGAACTCGCTGCGCTGGGGCCGCGGGCCGGGATGATTGGCGCAGCCGATCTGTCGCGGGTCAGCGGACGCGCTCACAGCTAGGCATTCAACCGCAGGAGGCTGCGCGCCTAGATGCGTGCGCCGTCGTCGTCCTCGTTCTTTTCGCGCGGAAGCCGCATGATGAGGTAGACCACCGAGGCAACAAAGGCTGCCACGATCCCCAGGATCGCTGCCAAGGGTGCCGAGCGCCAGAACATGGCCGTGAACAACAGGGCGAGCGGGCCTCCGACGGCGCCGAACCACGCCAGCATGGTCAGCGGCTCCGTTCCCGCCAGGCTCGGCGGTTCCTCCGGAACGAAGGCGCCGTCGTCGTCGGCCACATCGTAGTCCCGGGGACCTGAGGGGAAACCGGAACCATGCTGCTGGCGAGGTGCATCAGTGCCTGGTGCGTCCTGCCCTGCACCCGGAGCCGAGAGGCCCAGCGGGTCGAAATCCTGGAAGGATTTACGGTCGGCTCCGGGATCCGGGGCGCCCGCGGGTTCCGCGTCCGAAGGCGAAGATTCGGTCGCCTCCAGGCGTGCTACCAGGTCCAGCCATACGGCGTCGTCGTCCTTATTGGCGCTTTGGTCGGCTGAGTTGGGATCAGGCCTGTTCATTGGCTTTATCCTTTTCGAGCGATGGCCCGCTGCCGGCCAGTGCCGCCAGGGTTTTCTGGATGAACCCAACAGTGCCCGAGAAAATTTCCGGAGCGTCGTTGTCGAGGGTTGCCACATGGTAGCTGTTCCTGAGGTAGCTGACATCCACGTTGGCCTGTACCCGCGATTGCAGGATGGCCAGGCTGGCGTCGGACACGATGTTGTCAACCGTTGAACGGAACACCCGGACAGGGGCGTTGATCCGGGGGAGGAGGCGCACCGTGTCCTTGTACATCAGTTTCAACTGGTGGGCTGCCGCAACCGGCGTCCGCGGATAGGCGCCCTCGTCCTGGTCCGGTTTGAGGATGTCGTTGGCGATCGCCGGTGTGCTTTTCAGGACGTACTTCAACGCGCCCACGATCACTGCGCGGGGATCATCCAGCACCATCCCCGGGTTGACCACGATGGTGCCCGCCACAGGTCGGGTGGCGGCGATCCGCAGGGCCAAGGTGCCGCCCATGGACAGTCCTGCGGCGAAGACGTAGTCGCACTCTTCGGCAAGTTCCAGATAGGCGTGGTCCACTGCCCGGTGCCACTCGTGCCAGGAGCGCGTGGCCATGTCCTGCCACGTTGTCCCGTGGCCGGGCAACAGCGGAAGATTGACGGCATAACCGGCGTCCGCCAAGTGCTCCGCCCACGGCCTGATGCTGCGGGGGCTTCCGGTGAATCCGTGGGACATGACCACGCCAATGCGGGGTCCGGAGCCCATGGAGGCGCTGCGGAACGGAGCAGAATCGGGAAGCTTGTTCATGATGTCTCCGAGGCTACTCTGTCGCCGGCATGACGGCGGAAAAACTGAGCGGATTCTTCAAAAATAGTGGGGGCATCCACATCCAAGGTGGCCACATGTCCACTGCCGGGGAGGGAGACCACCCGGAGCCGGGACGGATCCAGGTGCTTGGCAATCGTGGCCACGGAACTTGGCGGGATGACGCCGTCCACAGCCGACTTGAACACCAACGCGGGTGCGTGGACCTGGGGCAAGGCGCGCGTCGCGTGCCTGAAAAGCTTCTTGAGTTCGTGGACGGACTGCAACGGCGTCTTCGAATAGTCGCCGTCCTCCGTGGCGGCCGCTGTCGGTTTCTCTTCCTCAATGGGGGACGTGGTGCGCATGACGTACTTCAGGGCACCCACGTAGCGCACCCGGCGGTCATAGAAGCTCAAACCGGGGTTGACCAACACCAGGCCTGGAACAGGGTGGAGTGAAGCCACGCGCAGGGCGACGGCCCCGCCCATGGAGAGTCCGGCAACGAAGCAGGCATTGGTTTGTCCGGCGAGATCCAGGTAGCTCCTTTCGAAAGCCCTGTACCAGTCCTGCCAGCGGGTCGTGGCAAGATCCCGCCAGTTGGTTCCATGTCCCGGGAGAAGCGGCACCGAGACGGCGAAGCCCCGATCCGCCAAGTACTCCGCCCAGGGGAGTACGCTCTGGGGACTACCGGTGAATCCATGGCAGATGGCGATACCCGTGGAGGCGTTTTCCCCGTGGCCCGGGTGGTGGAAAGCCAGTGGGGCCGCCGCTTGATGTGGTTCCGTCATGGCTCCATCGTGTCACTGTTCCGGGCATTTCTCACTGGAGTAGGGTTGCTGTTGAATCCTGGCCGCAGCCGGGAGGGCATCTGCCATCGGCCGTGAGAGGACAACCGTGTTCTATTGGGTCATGAAGAGGATCTTCCTCGGTCCCATCGTCAAACTCCTGTTCAGGCCCTGGGTCAAAGGCCTGGACAACGTTCCAGCGGACGGTGCCGCCATCCTGGCATCGAACCACCTGTCATTTTCGGACTCGATCTTCCTTCCGTTGATGGTGCACCGGCCTGTGGTCTTCCTGGCCAAATCGGAGTACTTCACGGGCAAGGGCATCAAAGGCAGGTTGACGGCCCTTTTCTTCAGGTTGAGCAACCAGTTGCCCATGGACCGGTCGGGCGGCGCGGCCTCGGAGACGTCGCTGCAGGCAGGCAAGGATGTGCTGGCCGCTGGCGGCCTGCTGGGGATCTACCCCGAGGGGACACGCAGTCCGGATGCCCGGCTCTACCGTGGCAAGGTGGGCGTCGCCCGCCTGGCCCTCCAGACGCGGGTTCCCGTGGTGCCGGTGGCCATGATCGGAACGGAAAAGGTGCAGCCCATTGGAAAGAGGCTGCCGAACATCCGGCGGATCGGCTTGATCTTCGGTCAACCCATGGACTTCAGCCGGTACTACGGCATGGAGGAAGACCGGCACATCCAGCGGGCCGTCACGGACGAAATCATGTATGAACTCATGAGGTTGTCCGGGCAGGAATATGTGGATGAGTATGCGGCAGTGGTCAAGGCAAGGCTGGCAGGCAAGGGCCCGGAGCCGGTACGGAAGGTCGAAGCCGCGGAGGAAGCCCCCGGTGGGATCGAGGAAGACCGGGACGAGCCCGGCAGCGGCATGGGCCCCTCCGGCGGGACACTGTGACGCATCCGGCAAGATGGGTTACGGGTGCTGTGCCCCAAGACCCGCCCGGGCTACTACTCTTGTAGGGTGACTGAGCTAACCGCGAACACCGCACCATCTGTAGCAGATCCGCTTGCCAGCACCGCCCAGAGCGGTGCCGCGAACTATCCCGGACTCGATGCCTGGCGTGACCTGCCCATCTCGCAGCAGCCTTCCTGGGCCGACGCAGAGGTCTTCAAGGCCTCCGTCAGGGAGTTGTCGATCGTTCCGCCCCTGGTTTTCGCCGGTGAGGTAGACGTCCTCCGGGACCGCTTGGCCGCTGCCGCACAGGGGCAGGCTTTCCTCCTGCAAGGTGGCGACTGCGCCGAAACCTTCGAGGCTGCCACTGCCGACAAGATCAGCGCCCGCGTCAAGACCATCCTCCAGATGGCAGTGGTCCTCACCTATGGTGCCGCGATGCCCGTCATCAAGATGGGCCGCATGGCCGGCCAGTTCGCCAAGCCGCGTTCCTCGAACGATGAAACCCGTAACGGCGTCACCCTGCCCGCCTACCGCGGAGACATCGTCAACGGTTACGACTTCACTCCCGAGTCCCGCGCCCACGACGCCGGCAGGATGCTTCAGGCCTACCACACCTCGGCTTCCACGCTGAACCTGATCAGGGCTTTCACGCAGGGCGGTTTCGCTGATCTTCGCCTGGTCCACCAGTGGAACAAGGGCTTCACGGAAAACCCTGCCCACGCCCGGTACGAATCCCTGGCCCGTGACATCGACCGCGCCATCAAGTTCATGGATTCCTGCGGCGCGGACTTCGAGGCGCTCAAGCGCGTGGAGTTCTTCGCCAGCCACGAGGCACTCCTCCTGGACTACGAGCGCGCACTGACCCGCATCGACTCGCGCACGGGACTTCCGTATGACACCTCCGCGCACTTCCTGTGGATCGGCGAGCGGACCCGCGAACTGGACCACGCCCACGTGGACTTCCTGTCCCGTGTCCGCAACCCGATTGGCGTCAAGCTCGGCCCCACCACCAGCGGTGACGACGCGCTGCGCCTGATCGACAAGCTGGACCCCAACCGCGAACCGGGCCGCCTGACGTTCATTACCCGTATGGGTGCCAAGAACATCCGCGAGAAGCTGCCCGCCGTCGTCGAGCGTGTCACGGCTTCCGGCGCCCAGGTGCTCTGGGTGACCGACCCGATGCACGGCAACACCGTCACCTCGCCCAACGGCTACAAGACCCGCAACTTCGACGACGTCATTGACGAGGTCCGCGGGTTCTTCGAGGTCCACCACGCCCTCGGAACCGTTCCCGGTGGCCTGCACGTGGAGATGACCGGAGACGACGTCGCCGAGTGCCTCGGCGGCGCCGACCCGATCGACCAGGATGCCTTCCTGGACCGCTACGAGTCGGTCTGCGACCCGCGGCTGAACCACATGCAGTCCTTGGAGATGGCTTTCCTGGTGGCAGGAGCCCTCGCCAAGCGGTAGACGTCCCCCTACGAAAAAGGCGCGGTCCGGATTTCCGGGCCGCGCCTTTTTATGCTTGGTTGGTCTCCTAGACCACGGTCAGCGTGATGAGGGAACCCTCGGGAACCTCGCTGTTGACCGGGTTCTGGTCCCGGACCGTGCCGAAGAAACCGCCCAGGATCTCGTTGACTTTGACCTCGAACCCCAGATCCTCGAGCTGCTTCCGGGCGTCCTTGGCCTGCTTGCCAACAAAGCTCGGAACCTTGACCAACTTGGGGCCCTTGGAAACGGTCAGCGTCACAGAGTCGCCCTTGATGAGGGTTCCGTTGGCTGGGGACTGCGTCACGACCGATCCCTTGGGCACGGTTTTGTCATTCACGGTTTCCGGCGCGATCACGGCCTTCAGCCCGGCGTCCTGGATCGCCTTGACGGCGGCGTCCTGCGGTTGGCCTTTGACATCCGGCACCGGGATGGGCTGCGGACCCTTGGAGACAACCAGTGCTACTGGCGTGCCGTGCCGGACTTCGGTGCCTTTGGCCGGGTCCTGTGAGAGGACGACGCCGGCAGGTGCCTTGTCGTCGAAGGCCTGGGTTACGTTGCCCAGGGCCATTTGCGCGGTGTTGAGGGCGTTTTTGGCGTCATCGAGTGTTCCGCCCGTCAGCCCGGGAAGCGCGAACAGTTGGGCGCCCTTGGACACAAAGAGCGTGATGGGCTGGAACTTCCTCACCTGCGCACCGGATTCGGGCTGGGTTCCCACAGTGAGGCCGGCCTTGATGTCGTCGTCGAAGACGTCCTGCGGTTCCGACTGGAATCCGGCGGTGCGAAGGAGTTGTTGTGCTTCGGCAACGGTCTTGTTCTTTACATCCGGGACGGTACCGGGAGATCCCGGACCCATGCCGAAGAACCATCCCGCGGAACCTGCCAGGAGCGCCAGGATGACGATCACGATCGCCCAGATCACCCCACGGCGCCGTGGATTTCCCTCGCGGAGGGGCCGGACCGGAGTGGCCGCCGCCCGGGCACGGTCCTTGGAT
Source organism: Paenarthrobacter sp. NPDC089714 (assembly GCF_044748905.1). Classification (NCBI taxonomy): domain Bacteria; kingdom Bacillati; phylum Actinomycetota; class Actinomycetes; order Micrococcales; family Micrococcaceae; genus Paenarthrobacter; species Paenarthrobacter sp. NPDC089714. The sequence continues at coordinate 219,971 of NZ_JBIVGX010000006.1, read as the reverse complement.
TCCTGCTTTTCAAGCCGTTTCGCTTCGCGCTTTCCGGGCGTGCGGACGGGATCGTCAACGCCGGGTATGGTGGCGCGTCCCTGGGGAGCGGCCGAGGCCATCACGGTTGTCGGGTTGCTCTGGTGGGAAATGAACTCCGTGGGCGAAGACGTGGCCGGGATGGCCTCCGTTGGGTGCTCCCCGTAGCGCACCGGGGCCGTCGCCGGCAGATGCCCGTTCGAGGACGCCTGCTTGTGGTCGAGTTGCTCGTCGCTGAGCGAGGTGCGGATATGGCGGAGCTCGGACAACAGCGCGGTCCCGTCCACTGGGCGGTTCTCGGCGTCCACCGCAGTGCACCACTGGACCAGTTCGTCCAGGTCCTGAGCCAATCCGGGCGCGGCCTCGGAAGGCCGCGACACGGCGGAGTTGACGTGCTGGTAGGCCACTTGGATGGGGGAGTCGCCGGCGTACGGCTGCTTGCCCGTCAGCATCTCGTAAAGCATGATCCCGGCTGAGTAAATGTCGCTCCTGGCATCGGCGGCTTTACCCAGCACCAGTTCGGGAGCCAGATACGCGACGGTGCCGATCAGGGCGCCGGTGCTGGTGGTGGCGGTGACAGCCCTGGCCAGTCCAAAGTCGCCCACCTTGATCCGGCCGTCGTCGGCAATGAGCACATTCTCGGGCTTGATGTCCCGGTGGATGAGGCCGGATCCGTGGGCTGCCGCCAGTCCCTCAATGACCGGATCGATCAGGGCCAGGGCCAGCCGGGGAGGGAGGGCGCCCTGCTCGTCCAGCACATCGCGGAGCGTGTGGCCCTTGACGTATTCCATCACCAGGTAGGCGATGTGGCCGTCTTCGCCTTGGTCCAGGACACCCACCACGTGGGGGTGGGACAAGCTTGCGGCTGCCTTGGCCTCGCGGCTCAGGCGTTCCAGGAAAGTCTGGTCATTGGCCAGGTGGGGGTGCAGGACTTTCAGGGCCACATCGCGTTCCAAGCGCTGGTCCGTCGCCAAGTAGACCGTGGACATTCCGCCTCTCGCGAGGCGTGAGCGCACCAGGTAGCGCCCGTCCACGGTTGTTCCGATCAGGTGGTCCTGCTGAGGTTCTTGCACCATACGATCCTAGTCGAGGCGTGGAAGAGGCCCGAATTCCAGCGGAATCCGGGCCTCTTCACGTGCTTGGCAGGGCTCTCAGGCGAAGGTGCGCTGGCGGGCCTTGATCGACTCCACATATCGCTTGGTGTCGTCATACATGCCGTACTTGCTCACCGAGTACTGACCTTGGTAATAACCGGCGATGGCGGTGTCCAGGTCCTTGGACGTGGCAACCAGGGCGCGGATGATGGCTACGCCGGCAGTGGCGTTGTCATAGGGGTCCAGGAGGTTCAGTTTTCGTCCTACCAGGTCCGAGGCCCACTCGCCCGACGACGGGATGACCTGCATGGTGCCGATGGCGTTGGCGGGAGAGACAGCGCGCTGGTCGAAACCGGATTCCTGTTCCGCGAAAGCCAAGGCCAGCGAAGGGCTCACGCCCATGCGACGGGCAGTGTCCGCCACGATCGTCTTCATTTCGGCACGGCTGGGCACCGGTGAAGCGTTGAGCAGGGCCTTGTTTTCGTTTGCCGAACTCACCACCGCGGGCGGGTAAGTGAAGCCAAGGAAGGAACTGGGCACCAAAGGCGTGGTGCTCGACGCCGGCGCCAGGCTGTTGCTTCCCGGAATGGTCAGCTTCTGGCCGGGGTAGATGACAGTGGTGGCGGTGACGTTGTTGGCGCTCATGAGCGCGGACAGGGAGACGCCCTGCCGGGATGCGATGGAGCTGAGGGTGTCACCGGCCTTGATGGTGTAGGTGCCGGAGCCCGACGCCGGCGCGGATGGAGCCGGGGCAGGTGCCGGAGCGGACGGGGCGGGTGCGGAGGAACCAGCGCTGACCTTGATCTTCTGGCCGGGGTAGATGATGGAACTTCCGTTGAGGTTGTTCCAGCTGAAGATGCTGGACAGGGGAACTCCATGCCGGGCCGCAATGGCCCCCAAGGTGTCGCCGGACACCACTGTGTACGTCGCAGCAGCATCCGATGAGACAGCCGGGGTAGGCGCAGCGGCAGGTGCCGGAGCGGGAGTGGCCGCGGGCGCCGTGCCCTTGAGCTGGATGGTTTGGCCTGGATAGATCAACGTGGTGGCCGTGAGCTTGTTCAGCTTCAACACCTCGTTGGTGTCCAGGCTGAACCGGTGGGCAATGGCACTGATGGTGTCGCCCCTGACGATCTTGTATGTGTCCGGGACGGACGGTGCCATGGGGCGCAGCGCTGCGGGAAGCGCTGACGCGACGGACTGCGCGGGGATGACATGTGCGGCCTGGGCAGCCTGGGCCTGGATCGCGGCGGCCAGCGTAGCCGGAATCTTGCGCGGCTGCGGCAACGGGGCTGCCGTGGCGGGCTGGGCCACTGCAAGCGAGGACAACACCACTGCAGGAAGCGCAGCCGTGGTTGCCGCGATGACGGGCATGCTCATGGTTCGTTTCGTCGAGCGGGGCGTGGTCATGAAGTGAGTCCTCATCTCGGCAGCGGGGGATGGTTGGGTATTGCCGCTGTTACCAATGTTACTGATGTTATCAATGATGCAGTTGTTATCAATGGTGCAAGTGTGATCAAAGTGAATCTCTCATACTTATTCCATCGGCACAACAATTCCTCGCGATTGACGAAATCAGGCGGGAAAGCCGTGGAGGGTGAAACAGGAATGCCCGCTCCCTGAAAGCATTCGGCTAGGCGGGAGGTGGGGCGTCATGGCACCCTTGATCCGTGAGTAATCTTGAAAACCTTGTAACCGACTGGCTGCCCCTGCCCGATGTCGCCGAGTTGTTGGATGTCACCATCACCAAAGTCCACGGACTGCTCGACGAGCGCGCGATGGTGGCCGTCAGGCGGGGTGAACGGAATATCCGTTCCATCCCGGCACTGTTTATCCAGGATGGACACGTCGTGGACAGCCTTAAGGGGACCGTTGCCGTCCTCAGCGATGCGGGCTACAGCGACGAGGAATTGATTGTCTGGCTGTTCACGCCGGATGAGTCCCTGCGCGGCCGTCCCATTGATGCACTGCGTGAAGGACGAAAGACGGAAATCAGGCGCAGGGCCCAATCCCTGGCCTGGTAGCAGGACCAAACAAAAGGAATCGACGGCGGTGCCACACCGCCGTCGATTCCTTTTAAGTACCTTGCCTGATGGGTCAGGCCGCGCGGCTAACGGCCGCCTCGGCCAGATGGCGGAGCGCCGAAAGCGGCAATTCCGCCAGAGGCAGCTGTTCGAGCGCCGCGAATGCCTGGTCGCTGAGTTCCGCAATGAGCGACTCAGTGGCGTCCAAGGCGCCGCATTCGACAATAATGTGACGGATGCGGTCAACTTCCTCCGCGCTGAGGTCCTGCTTTCCCAGGAGTTGGTCTACGTGGGCCGCGTCTGCAGCGGACGCCATATTGATGGCAAATCCCACCAGGACCGTACGTTTGCCTTCGCGGAGGTCGTCGCCTGCAGGTTTGCCAGTGGTTTCCGGATCGCCGAACACGCCCAGGACATCGTCACGCATTTGGAAGGCCTCGCCCAGTGGCAAGGAGAAGGCCGAGTAGCCCCTGAGCAATTCCGCGGGTGCACCGGCGAGGGCGCCGCCCAGCGCAAGGGGATGCTCTGTTGAATACTTGGCCGACTTGTAACGGATGATCGCCTTGGCCCGATCCACTGATCCCGCACGCTCCCGGACCGGACCGGCCACTTCCTCAAGGATGTCCAGGTACTGTCCGGCCATCACTTCGGCCCGCATGAGGTTGAAGATGGACCGGGCCTGGGAACCGGCTGCCGCCCTGGGGCCGATCCGGGTAAACGATTCTTCACTGAAGGAGAGGCAAAGGTCTCCGGTCAGGATGGCGGCCGCCTGGCCGAACCGTTCGTTGTCCAGGGCCCAGCCGTTGACCTCGTGCAGTTGGCTGAATCGCTTGTGCACACTGGGGCCACCGCGGCGGGTGTCTGAACGGTCGATGATGTCGTCGTGGATCAAGGCGGCAGCCTGGAAGAGTTCCAGGGCGCAGCCTGCCGTCAGGATGTCCTGGTGGTTTTCGGCGCCGCCGGCCCCCCGCCAACCCCAATAGCACATGAGGGCACGCAGCCGCTTGCCGCCCGTGACCAGGCTCGAGATTGAGCCCAGCAGGGGCTCCACGTCGGGGGACACTGTCGCCATGATGTCCTGCTGTGAGGACAGGAAGGCTTCGAGATGGTCCGCCACGCCCAGGATGAACCGGGACTGTTCCGCCTGGAGCTGTTGCACGTGCGCGGTCACTTGACGGAACCGGCCGCCACATTGGCGCCGATGGTAAAGGTGGAGACGCCTTCCTTCTGGCGGACAGAAAGATTAACTGTTTCGCCGTCACCCCGGATGAAGTCGATCGAGGTGACGTTGCCCACCGTTCCGGATCCGGGAACTTCTTTGAAGCCCTGGGCCTCCAAGGATGCCTTGTAGTAGTCCACCACGCCTTCCGGCGGAGCCTTGACGGTTCCGACCAAGGCCACCGTGGCCGGGGACGCCGTCTTGTCGAAGCTGCTGGAACGGACGGACGTTTTTGGCATCACCGGAATCAGTTGCTGGGGGAAGCCTTCAACCAACGCTCCGACAGTGGCAGTGGCGCTGGGGGCAGGCGTGGCCGGACTGCTGGCAGGGGATCCCGTGGTGCTTGCTGTAGGCGTGGAGGACGCCGGGGCCGCTGAGGTAGAAGAGCTGGAGGCCGACGGAGCAGCGGACCCCTGGGGGGCAGGGGTGCAGGCGGAAGCCGCCAGGGCGACGGTGATTGCGATCAGGGCAAGTCCTCGCACGTGGGCAGTTCCAGGGAGCTTCACAGGGGTATCCTTCCGTTGGCTGACGCCGGGGCGTTCCTCCAGTTTAGTCAGTGGCCGGGCATAGTATTGCCGTTGTGAGGCAGGATGCAGTTGGCGGCGGCGCGGAAACGGACCACGGGTCGGCCCGCAGTGCTGCGGACGCCTTGCGCGAACTTCGGCGCACCAGCATCCTGCATGTGGACATGGACGCCTTTTTTGTTTCAGTGGAACTCCGGAACCGGCCGGACCTGCGGGGCAAGCCGGTGATTGTCGGTTTCCCGGCCGAACGCTCCGTGGTTCTCTCCGCGTCCTATGAAGCCCGCGCAACGGGAGTGAAGTCAGCCATGCCCATGGCCATAGCCATGAGGACGTGTCCGGCTGCCGTTATAATCCAACCCCGCCACAAGCTGTACTACGAGGTTTCCGGGCAGATCATGGACATCTTCGCTTCCATCACGGATCTCGTCGAGCCGTTGAGCGTGGATGAGGCCTTCCTGGATGTGGGAGGTGCCATCCGTCGATTGGGTCCGCCGCTGGAGATCGGCCAGCTGATCCGCCGTCGCGTACAGTCCGAACTCGGCATCACTGCATCGGTGGGAATTGCCGGGACCAAATTCGTGGCCAAGATCGCATCAACGCGCTGCAAGCCGGACGGCATCCTGAAGATCGACGCCGCGGACACGGTGGCCTACCTGCACAGTTTGCCGGTGAATGCGCTGTGGGGCGTCGGCGGAAAAACCGCGGAGGTCCTGGCGCGCCTCGGGATCCGAACGGTAGCCGACGTCGCCGCAACTCCGCGCGCATCACTCAAGAAGGTTCTGGGTGCCAGCGGCGAACACGTGCATCGGCTGTCCATGGGTGTGGACCCCCGCCCGGTGACTCCCACCCGGCTTGAAAAGAGCATCGGGGCCGAGGAGACCTTCACCACGGACACGGCGGATCCTTCACTGCTGAACAGGGAGTTGCTCAGGTTGTCGCACCGGGTCGCCGGACGGCTGCGGAGCGCCGGAATGCTGACACGTACGGTGGCCCTGAAACTGCGTTATTCGGACTTCTCCACCGTGACCCGTAGCAGGACCGTGCAGACTCCCATGGACAGCGCCCAGCTCATTTACCAGGTGGCCGTCCAGCTCCTGGACTCGCTGGGTCCCCGTCCGCTGAGTGTCAGACTGGTGGGCGTCCGCGCGGAGCAATTGGAGGCTGCCGGCCAAACGTCCATGCAGCTCAGTTTTGATCGCCGGGACGACAATTGGAGGGCGGCCGAGCAGGCGTTGGACCGGGTTGCCGAGCGGTTTGGTTCCAAGACACTCCTTCCAGCGCGGTTACTGGAGCCCGGCAAGCCTCCCGAGGAGCCCTGAGCCGCGGCTCGGGGCTCCATTCGAGCTGTTTGCCCGTCTTTCAGAACGGCGCTGGACAAACTATCCTAAGGAGTACAGATATTTAGATCGTCTGGACTGCTGTTTCCTGAGCTATCGGCCCCGGGAAGCCTGCTTACCTTCGCAGGAATTCATGGGGAACCAATTCTCGGATCCGTTCGTTCTGGAAACAGACGCAAAGGCCGCGGTCCGTCCAGACGCTGGCTGACTTAAGGAGGTCGGGATGCCCCTCTCGGAGCACGAACAGAAGCTGCTGGAGCAACTCGAGAAGCAGCTTCACGAGGACGATCCGAAGTTTGCCAACACCATGGGGTCTGATCCCATTCGCAGTTGGTCCACCCGACACGTCATCATCGGTGTGCTGGGTGCCATTGCGGGCATTCTTCTCTTGCTTGTGGGAGTTTCACTCCAGCAGATATTTGTGGGCGTCCTCGGTTTCGTGGTGATGGGCGCGGGCGTCTACTTCGCAACGCTGCGTGGAGCCGCCTTCGGTAAGGGACGCAAGGGCAAGCCCGGCAAGGCCAAGTCCAAGAGTTCCTTCATGAGCAGCCTGGAAGAGCGCTGGGACGAGCGTCGCCGCGACGACAACTGAGCGTTCTGGCGTGAAATGACGTCCGGCACCAGTGGCCGGTCTTTTACCCAACCAAGAGTTTGACGTGTGGCGCCCCCGAAGGGAGCGCCACAACAGCGTCCGCCATAAGACCCGAACAGGGTCTTTTCGTGTTTAACGGGCCCGGGGCGCTCCCGCCCCTCCACTTTCCACCCCTTTCCGGATTTCCCTCCATTTCCCTCCCGTCGGGCTGATTCCTGGCGCGATTCCGCCCGCGGGACCTTTCCGACGTAGGACAAGGGGAGGCGAATCCGCCGCGGCTTCCCTGAACCCTCCACTTCCCACCACGCCCCGAATTCCGCGTCATTCCGGCCTTCGGGAATCTCAAAGTGGTGGAGAAACGCCGCGGCGTGCGTTGACTGTGGTGCGTTGTGGAGTAAAGTGGAGCGCATAAGAGGGTAATGGCAGGGCTGGGTATGTGCGGGCACCTTGATTGAGGGGCGGTGGGCCGGTGTTTCTGGGCACCCATTCGCCGCGTCTCGATGAGAAGGGCCGGATCATACTTCCCGCCAAGTTCCGCGAGGAACTGGCTGAGGGCTTGGTTCTTACAAGGGGCCAGGAGCGCTGCATTTACGTCTTCAGCCAGAAAGAATTCGAACGCATTCACGAGTCGATGCGGGAGGCTCCACTGTCCTCCAAGCAGGCACGCGATTACATTCGGGTTTTTCTGTCTGGAGCCTCTGACGAGGTACCTGACAAGCAGGGGCGCGTGACGATTCCGCCGGCGCTCCGGTCTTACGCAGGGCTCGGCAGGGAACTGGCAGTCATCGGCGCCGGTACCCGCGCTGAGATCTGGGATGCCGAAGCTTGGGAGGAGTACCTCGCCGAGAAGGAAGCCGCCTTCTCGGAGACCGACGATGACAATCTGCCCGGGTTCTTCTAGCCCGACAGAACAGGCAGTACCGGTTCTTGGATGGGATCTCCAGCCGCCCATCGATCCGCTTTCCTGGCTCACCTTCCCCGGAGCCAGGCCGGCGGGGCGATAGGCGCGGATGGGGATCCGGTTCAAGAACCACCAGCAGGGCCAATGAGGAAAGAGGAGGCAGCGTGGAGGAGCAAGACGCGGCAAAGCCCACATCGGAACGCCACGTACCCGTCCTTAAAGACCGCTGCATCAATCTCCTCGCTCCAGGCTTCGAGGCTGCCCGGAAGCGCGGCCAAACGCCCGTGGCCATCGATGCAACGCTGGGCATGGGCGGACACTCCGAGGCCATGCTGCAAAGATTCCCGGACCTGCACCTCGTGGGCATTGACCGCGACGAGGAAGCGCTGGCGTTGGCAGGTGCGCGCTTGGAGCCTTTCGCAGGTCGGACCGACCTGGTCCACGCCGTGTATGACGAGATCGAGGAGGTCCTGGCGGATCTCGGGATCGACGAGGTGCATGGCATCCTGATGGACCTGGGTGTGTCCTCCCTGCAGCTTGATGAGCGCGAACGTGGCTTCGCGTACTCCTACGATGCCCCGCTGGACATGCGGATGGACACGAGCCGCGGACAGACGGCCGCCGATGTGGTCAATGAATACAGCGAAGAAGACCTGGTGCGGATCATCCGCAAGTGGGGCGAGGAGAAGTTCGCCGGCCGTATCGCCAACAGGATTGTCAGCGCCCGTGCGCAGAAGCCGTTCGCTACCACGGGGGAACTCGTGGAACAGATCCGGGCCGTGGTTCCCGCAGCGGCTGCAAAGAGCGGTGGGCACCCTGCCAAACGTACGTTCCAGGCCCTGCGGATCGAAGTCAACGAGGAGTTGGACGTCCTGGAACGCGCGGTCCCTGCCGCCGTGGCTTCCACGGCCCTGGGCGGTCGGGTGGTGGTCATGTCCTACCACTCCCTGGAAGACAAGATCGTCAAGTCGGTCTTCCAGGCAGGATCCAAGTCTTCGGCACCCTTGGGCTTCCCCGTTGAACTGGAAGAACACAAGCCCGAGTTGAAGACACTGACCAAGGGCACCGAGGTGCCAACTGCAGAAGAAATTGCCGAGAACCCACGCGCGGCGTCAGCCCGCTTGCGGGCCGTGGAGCGCATCAAGCCAAGGAGAGCCGTATGAGCAACGCCGCAGCGAAGTCATTGCCCTCCACGGTGGGCAACACGGCCCGGGCACTTCCGTTCCCGGCGGGAAAGCCTGGGGAGGGACGCAAGCAACGGACGCCACTCTCGGTGGTCCGCAACGCGCCCCGGAAACGTCGAACGCCCGTTGTTGTGCTTTGCCTGGTTGCCTTGGCGGCTGCCCTTTTGACCGTGCTGGTACTGAACATTTCCGTGTCCACTGCCCAGTACCGCTTGGTGCAGTTGAAGGCTGAAGCCGCAACGCTCACCAAGGAAAACCAGGATCTGACACAGAAGAAGCAGAACTACGAGGCTCCGCAGAATCTGGCAGCGAAAGCGGCAGAATTGGGAATGGTACAGTCCACCGTCAAGGGCCAGATTGATGTCAACACCATGACGGTCACCGGAAAGGCAACGCCGGCCGTGAAGGGAGACAATCCCTCGGCCCTCATTGCCCCTCCGGCGATTGCCGGACAGCTCGACGTGGTTCCGTCGGTGACAACCAAGGATCCGTTGGAGAACCTCAAGCCGGCAACCCCCGCAGCCCCGGAAAACCCGGCGCAGGCAACAACTCCGGCAGCACCGGCAACCGGAACGGCTGCGCCGGCTGAACTGCACGGCGGGTCCGTCCCGGCTCCCCAGCAAAAGACTCCAGGGCAGTAAACAAACCGACCACTGAGCCAAGGCCAGCAGCAAGGAATCAACGTGGCGCAAAACCCCGGCAAATCGAAGAAGACGAAAGTGCCGGCGGCGAGGAAACGCCTGCGGGTTGGTTTGGGCATCATGCTCACCTTGCTGCTGGTGGTGGGTGGCAAGCTGTTTATGGTCCAGGGCCTGGATGTGGGCGGTATGGCCGAGGCTGCCCTCGCCAACCGGCTGACGCCCCAGGTGCTGCCTGCAGAGCGTGGGAAGATCGTCGATGCCAACGGGACCGTTCTGGCCAGCAGCGTCATACGCTACAACATCGTGGTGGACCAGGTCCTGAACACGGCAACCACCGAGTTCAAGAGGTACAACCAGCAGACTGAGGCCGTAGAGACCATCTCCCGGGACCAGGGGATCACGGAATTGGCCACCTTGCTTGGCACCGATGCGGCAAAGGTCCGCGAGTCAGTGACGGGCGACAAGAAATACTTCGTTGTTGCCAAGGACGTCAAACCAGAACTCGAGGACAGGATTTCCAAGCTCCACGTTCCGGGTGTTGCCGCGGAAGGCGTCAGCAAACGCGTGTATCCCAACGGAAGCGTGGCGGGTGGGGTGGTCGGTTTCCTCCAGGACGGAACCACGGGTCAGGCCGGCATTGAGCAGACCCAGGACGAGGTGCTGCGGGGCACGGAAGGCAAGCGCGTCTTTGAGATCGGCGCTGACGGCCTGCGCATCCCCGTTGCCACGGACGAATTGACACCCGCGGTGGATGGCAGTGACGTCAAGCTGACCATCAACACGGATATCCAGTACTTCGCCCAGCAGGCCATCCAAAGCCAGGTCAACAAGCTCAATGCCGAGTGGGGCGTGATTGTGGTGATGGACACCAAGACCGGCAACCTGATCGCCCTGGCGGACACGAACGCACCGGATCCCAATGACCCCGGCAAGGTGGATGCCAAGGACCGCGGCGTGCGCGCCGTGACGGCGGCCTACGAGCCGGGCTCGGTGGAGAAGATGATTACTGCGGCGGCCGTGATCGAGGAAGGCAAATCCAATCCGCTGGACCACTTCACCATCCCGCCGTCCTACACGATAGATGGGCAAACCTTCACGGACGCTTTCGAACACGGCACCGAGGAACGGACGCTGGCCGGCATCCTTGGCTGGTCCATGAATACCGGCACCGTCATGGCCGGCAGCAGGCTGAGCAAGGAACAGAGATACGACTGGCTGAAGAAGTTCGGCATCGGTGAACAAACGGACATCGGCTTGCCGGCCGAGGCCACGGGTATCCTTGCCAAACCGGAGCAGTGGGACGATCGCCAGCAGTACACGGTGCTCTTCGGCCAAGGCGTCTCGCAATCGACGCTCCAAACGGTCCGCGCTTACCAAAGCATCGCCAACAACGGCGTGATGCTGCAGCCACGGCTCATTGACAGTTACGTCAGCCCGGACGGAGTGGAACAGAAGGTTCCCGCCAAGGACACACGGCAAGTTGTGACCAAGGAAACGGCGCAACAGGTCCGGGACATCCTCGAGAGCGCAGTCACCGAGGGCCAGATCAAGGACGCAGCGATCGATGGCTACCGCGTGGGAGCCAAGACGGGAACGTCGCAGGCGCCGCGCGAGGACGGACTGCCGGGCTTTGATGGCTATACAGCCTCGATGGTAGGCATGGCTCCCATGGATGACCCACGGTTCATCGTGGAGGTTGTCCTCCAACGCCCCAAGGGCAGCATCTACGGCATCACCAACGGGCCGGTCTTCCGGTCCGTCATGTCGCAGGTGCTGAGGACCTACAACGTGGCTCCGTCCACAGGAACGCCCGCGCACTTGCCGCAGTTCGTCAAGTAAGCTTCTTGGGCGCCTGTTTCGGCCCCAAGTTTCGATCCAGCACGACCGGTCCGGTGCCCTTGGCAGCCGGCCGGTCGTTCCACTGAGCACCAATGGAGAACCACGTGTCAGAGCAAAATGAGGCAGCTTCCACCGCCACGCCGGAGGCCGGGTCCGCGTTCCGCCCCGCATCCGTTGCTTCCGTGCCCCTCGAGGTCATTGCCGAAGCTCTTGGTATTACGGCGCCGGAGGCCACCGAAGGTGGGGGAGTGACAGGCATATCCCTGAACTCCCGTGCGATCGAAGCGGGAGACCTGTACATGGCGCTCCCGGGGGCCAGCCGCCATGGTGCCGACTTCGTGGACCAGGCGGTTCAAGCAGGTGCTGTTGCGGTGGTGACTGACGACGCCGGTGCGCGCCAACTCGCGCTGGCAGGCGAGCAGCCCGTTCCTGTCCTGGTGGTTGACCAGCCGAGGGCCGCCGTCGGACGTTTGGCCGCCCTGATTTACCGCAGCCAGCCGGACGAGGGCGGGCACCCCACCTTGTTCGGCGTCACGGGCACCAATGGCAAGACCACCACGACGTATTTCATCAATTCGTTGCTGCGGGCTTTGGGCAAGGTCCCGGGCCTCATTGGCACCATCGAAATCCTGGCGGGCGGGGAACCCATCCCCAGCCTCCTGACCACACCGGAGTCCACGGACGTCCACGGCCTGCTTTCGCTCATGCGTGAAAGGGGCCTCGACGCCGCTTCCATGGAGGTCTCGTCGCATGCGATCTCCTATCAGCGGGTGGATGGCGTGATGTTTGACGTGGCCGGCTTCACCAACCTCACCCAGGACCACCTGGACCTCCACGGCAGCATGGAGGAGTATTTCCGGACCAAAGCCGAGTTGTTTACCGCAGCTCGCGCACGCCAGGCCGTCGTGACGGTGGACGATGCGTGGGGCCGCCGGCTCGCGGAGTTGGCGGACATCCCGGTCACCACCCTCGCGGCGGCTTCGGACGACTTCGACGCCGATTGGCGCGTTTCGTCCGTGAAGGCCCGCGGCTTGGGGAGCGAATTCGAGCTCCGCCATCGCGACGGCCGTGTCCTGCAGGTCCACACGGGGCTCCCTGGCGATTTCAACGTGGCCAACGCGGCCCTTGCCACGGCCATGGTCGCCGCTTCCGGAGTGGACACGGAAACCCTGCAAAAGGCCTTGGACCAGCAGGATCCGTTGACCGTCGCGGTACCGGGCCGCATGCAGTTGGTGGCAACGGAGCCCGCTTCCGTCGTCGATTTTGCCCACAACCCCGATGCTTTGGCCCGCGCCCTGAAGGCAGTACGGTCGGCGGAGGAAGGATCGCGGGTGATCGTGGTGTTTGGAGCCACAGGACAACGCGACCAGGGCAAGCGCCCCACCATGGGCGCCATCGCGGCACAACTCGCTGACATCGTGGTCATCAGCGACGATGATCCCCACGACGAAGACCCGGCGGCCATCCGCGCCGAGGTCCTTGCCGGCGCCAAGGCAGCACGGGACAAAGACGGCCTGAGCTGCGAGATCATCGAATCCTACCCCCGCGACGCCGCCATCCGGCGGGCAGTGGACCTGGCCACGGCCCGGGACACCATTCTCGTCGCGGGCCGGGGACACGAGGTCTGGCAAGAGGTCAAGGGTGTCAACCTGGCGCTCGACGACAGGGTGGAACTGCGGAACGCCTTGACATCCAAGGGATTCAGCGTTTCAACGGACCAGCGGATAGAGTCCTAAACCGAGATGATTGCATTTACTGCGGCGGAGATCGCCGACATCACCCATGGCCGCTTGACCGGGAGCGGGGACATCGTGCCCGTTTCCGTGGTCACCGATTCAAGGGAAGCAACCCAGGGTTCGCTCTATGTTGCCAAGCCCGGAGAGCACGCAGACGGCCACGACTTCGTCAACGCGGCGTTTGAGCGCGGCGCCGTCCTGGTCCTGGGCGAACGCGAAGTCACCGGACCCGACGGCAAGCCGTATCCCGCCGTCGTGGTTGACGATGCTGTGCTCGCCATGGGCGCCTTGGCTGCTGAAGCCGTCCGCCGCATCCGGGCCGAACGCACCGGGCGCGGTGAGGACTTTACGGTCATCGGAATCACCGGGTCAGCTGGAAAAACCACCACCAAGGACCTCCTGGCCGGCATCCTGTCCCAGGCCGGGCCCACGGTGGCTCCGCAAGGCTCCTATAACGGAGAGGTAGGCGTTCCGCTCACTGTCTTCACCGCAACGGCAGACACGCGGTTCCTGGTCATCGAGATGGGGGCCACGGGCCTGGGCCACATCAAGTACCTCGCTGACATGGTGAAGCCGGACATCGGGGTGGTGCTGGTAGTGGGTACCGCCCACGCCGGCGAATTCGGCGGCGTCGAGAACATCGCCAAGACCAAGGGTGAACTGGTCGAGGCGCTCGGCGGGAACGGCACTGCCGTCATCAACCTCGACGACGGCCGCGTGGCCGCCATGCGTTCACGGACCACAGCCCACGTCCTCGGATTTACCTCCTCGCCGGCCACAACGGAAGAAGTGGAAGCCCGCAACGTGGTGGTGAATTCCGAGGGGCACCCGGACTTCCAGCTGGTACTGCCCGACGGCGGTCCGGCCGTCGAGGTGCGGAGCAAGCTCATCGGTGGACACCACATCACCAACCTCCTCGCCGCTGCGTCCGCGGCATTTGCGGCGGGCATTCCTGCCGCTGACATTGCGGCGTCACTCAGCTCACAGTCGGCTGCCAGCCGGTGGCGGATGGAGCGGACGGAACGGCCCGATGGCGTCACCATCATCAACGACGCCTACAACGCCAACCCGGAATCCATGCGTGCCGCCCTGCGGACGCTCGCTGACTTGGGCCAGGGACGCCGTACGTGGGCGGTCCTGGGTGCCATGCTCGAGTTGGGGGAGGACTCCATCCGCGAGCACACAGCGGTGGGCACGCAGGTAGTCCGGCTGAACATCTCCCGTCTGGTGGTGGTAGGCCGCGAAGCCCGCGCCCTGTACGTCTCCGCCATCCAGGAAGGATCCTGGGGAGACGAATGCTCGTTCACGGAAACCGCGGATGAAGCCTACGAACTGCTGCAACGGGAACTCCAACCCGGCGACCTCGTCCTGTTCAAGTCCTCCAACGGCGTTGGGCTGCGGCACTTGGGCGATCGGATAGCATTACCCCCACGGGCCGAGCCCACCGGGGAAGACGCGGCGAACAAAGCCGCAAGCGAAGGGAACGAGCTGCTGTGATTGCACTTTTGATCGGCGCCGGCGTCGCCCTTTTGGTGGCCCTCATAGGCACGCCCCTCTTCATCCGGTTCCTCGTGGCCAAGAGCTATGGCCAGTTCATCCGCGACGACGGACCCACCTCGCACCATACAAAGCGCGGTACGCCCACCATGGGTGGCACCGTGGTGGTGGCGGCAGTCCTGGTGAGCTACTTCGTCACGCACCTCATCATGTGGTTGATGAACCCGCGGTCACCGGGACCGTCCGCTTCGGGATTGCTTCTGCTGTTCCTCATGGTGGGCATGGGTTTCGTAGGATTCCTGGACGACTTCATCAAGATCTCCAACAAACGCAGCCTCGGACTGAACGCCCGGGCCAAGCTGATCCTGCAGGCCGCCGTCGGCATCATCTTCGCGATCCTGGTGCTTCAGTTCCCCAACGAAGACGGGCTGCGGCCGGCCTCCACCCAGATTTCACTGGTACGCGACATACCCTGGCTGGACCTTGCCTTTGCGGGGACAGTGGTAGGTGCAATCCTCTTCATCATCTGGTCCAACCTGATCATCACCGCCGCTACCAACGGCGTGAACCTCACCGATGGGCTCGATGGCCTCGCGGCGGGCGCCTCCATCATGGTCTTTGGCGCCTATACCATCATGGGTATCTGGCAGAACAACCAGGCCTGCGGGTCCCCCCGGGAAGCCGGGAGCGGGTGCTACCAGGTGCGCGACCCCATGGACCTCGCCCTCCTTGCCGCGATCCTCAGTGCGGCCCTGGTGGGTTTCCTGTGGTGGAACACCTCGCCCGCCAAGATCTTCATGGGGGACACCGGCTCACTGGCGATCGGTGGTGCCGTAGCCGGCTTCGCCATCCTTTCCCGGACGGAACTGCTCCTGGCTTTCATCGGCGGCCTCTTCGTGCTGATCACGCTGTCCGTGATCATCCAGGTGGGTTTCTTCAGGTTGTCCGGTGGCAAACGCGTCTTCAAGATGGCACCGCTGCAACACCACTTTGAACTCAAGGGCTGGGCGGAAGTCACGGTGGTGGTCAGGTTCTGGATCCTGGCCGGCCTGTTCGTGGCCGCAGGCCTGGGTATTTTCTACGCTGAATGGGTGGTGCTGCTGTGAACCACGGCCCCGAAACAACGCAAGCGGACAACGAGAGGCTCAAGGACCTCACCACCTGGGATTCGGCCTGGAGCGGACTTCGCGTCGTAGTTACCGGCATCGGCGTGTCGGGATTCGCCGCGGCGGATACGCTGATTGAACTCGGTGCCCGGGTAGTGGTGGTGGATGCCGCCACTTCGGCGAAGGCCAAGGCACAGGCCGACACCCTGAAGATCGTGGGGGCCGTGGACGTGCTCCTCGGCGAAGACGCCGTCAGCGTCCTGCCGTTGATCGACGGTGAAAAACCCGAACTCGTCGTCACCTCTCCGGGATGGCGGCCCGACCAAGCCTTGTTGGCTGCAGCCAAACGCAAACACATCCCGGTCTGGGGCGATGTGGAACTGGCGTGGCGCCTCCGTGTGCGCGAGGGCCGGAAAACGGCGGACTGGCTGGCGATCACGGGAACCAACGGCAAAACCACCACGGTGGGAATGACCGAGTCCATGCTGCAGGCCGCGGGGCTCAAGGCCATTGCCGTGGGGAACGTAGGCACGCCAATTCTGGACGCCCTGCGCGATCCCGTGGAGTACGACGCCTTTGCCGTGGAACTGTCCAGTTTCCAGCTGCACTGGAGCCACTCCCTCTCACCTGTGGCCAGTGTTTGCCTCAACGTCGCCGAGGACCATGTGGATTGGCATGGTTCCTACGAGTCCTACCTTGCGGACAAAGCCAAGGTGTATGAGAACACCCGGATTGCAGCCATCTACAACGCCGAGCAAATCGAAACCGAGCGCATGGTGGAGAATGCCGACGTCGTGGAGGGGTGCCGTGCGGTCGCCTTCACCACCAACACGCCGTCCATCAGCATGGTCGGCGTGGTGGAGGGCCTTCTCGTGGACCGGGCCTTCATCCCGGAACGGAAGGACTCGGCCGCGGAACTCGCTGCCATGTCGGATCTCGGCCCGGTGGCTCCGCGCCACATGGTGGCCAATGCGTTGGCGGCCGCCGCACTGGTCCGTGCTTACGGAGTTGAGCCGTCCGCGGTCAAGCAAGGCCTGGTCAACTTCCTTCCAGGTGCCCACCGGATCCAGGCCGTTGCCAAACACAACGACGTCCTGTGGATCAACGACTCCAAGGCCACCAACCCCCATGCCGCGGCTGCGGCCCTCTCCGCTTTCCACAACGTGGTCTGGATTGCCGGTGGCCTGTCCAAGGGAGTCAACTATGACGACCTCGTGAAGGAACAGGCTGCGCGGCTCAAGGCCGTGGTGCTCATCGGGATCGATACCGAGGCCTTGGAGGGGTCCCTCAGGCGACACGCACCCAATGTCCCCGTAATAGCGCAACCGAAGAGCGAAACTGAAAAGGTGGAGACCGCAGCTGCCTCACCGATTTTTGGTGAGACCATCATGGCCCAGGCCGTGGCATCGGCAGCGGGTGTGGCACAGCCGGGGGACACCGTCCTCATGGCACCTGCTGCAGCCTCCATGGATCAGTTCTCTTCCTACGCTCACCGTGGCGATGCTTTCATCCAGGCAGTCCGCGAGCTCGTGGAAGGGCAGGCACAGACCACCGAGGAGTAGCAATGGTCAGCACGCCCACCCGTAGCCGCGGCGACGCCGGCGGTACCGGGAAAGCCAAGACCCCCGGGGCTCCCGGCAATCAGCCCAAGGGACTCCGCGGACACCTCCGGAAATTTTGGGAGGGCCTGGAAGGCAAGAGCAAGGCCCCCAACAGTTCCACGTATTACCTCATCCTCGGCTGCGCCATGGCGTTGACGGCAATTGGCGTGATGATGGTGTTGTCGGCCTCCAGCGTCGAAGCCATCTCGGAAGGCAAGTCGCCGTATGCCGACGCCCTGAAGCAGGCGATGTTCGGCGTAGTGGGGCTCGTTGCCATGTACGTCATTTCGCGGACCAACGTGAGCTGGATGAAGAAGCTGTCCTGGTGGGGACTCGGCGCTGTCGTGATCCTGCTGATAGCTGTGCAGGTGTTTGGACGCAGCGCCCTGGGTAACCAGAACTGGCTGGACATCGGTGGCATCAGCATCCAGCCCTCGGAAATTTCCAAACTGGTGCTCTGCGTGTGGATCGCGGCGGTTCTGGCGCGCAAGGAAAAGTACCTGGACCGCTGGCTGCACGTCATCATCCCGGTTGTTCCGGGGGCCGGTTTGGTTCTGGGCTTGATCCTCATCGGCAATGACCTTGGCACGGCGATAGTGGTCATGGCCATCATCGCGGCTGGACTCTACTTCGGCGGCGTTCCTGGCAGGATGCTGGCGATTGCGGGCGCCGTCGGTGCCCTCGGCGCCACTGCGATGACCGTGATCAGCCCCAACCGCATGTGCCGCGTGACCGCTTGGCTGGGAGTCGCGGGTGACTCCTGTACGGCGGACTCGGACTTCAGCTACCAATCCACCAACGGCATGTACGGACTGGCGCAAGGCAGTTGGACAGGGCTGGGCCTGGGCCAGAGCCGGCAAAAGTACAACTGGCTCCCCGAAGCACACAACGACTTTATTTTTGCCATCATCGGCGAAGAATTGGGGTTGGTGGGCACCATTGTGGTGCTGGTCCTTTTCGCTGTCCTGGGCATCGCGATCTTCCGCGTGGTGGTCCGCCAGACGGACCCGTTCCAGCGCACGCTCGCGGGCGGCATCATGGTGTGGCTGCTCGGCCAGGCCAGCATGAACATGGCGGTGGTCACGCAGCTGCTTCCGGTGATCGGAGTCCCGCTGCCGTTCATCTCCGCGGGTGGCTCCGCGCTGGTCATGTCCCTGTGTGGCGTGGGCGTAGTGTTGTCCTTGGCCCGGGGCCAGTTGCCGCCGCAGCAGAGGCCCCGCCTCCTGCCACGACGAACACCCAAATCCGCACGAAAGCGTACCCGTACTTCATGACTCCTGACTCGCCCCGGCCAAGCAGGCCGCTGTCCGTCGTTCTCGCCGGTGGCGGTACAGCCGGACACATCAGTCCGCTCCTTGCCATCGCGGACGCCATCAAGGCCAAGCGTGAGGACGCGGCCATCCTGGCGGTAGGGACGCCGTCGGGCATGGAAACCAGGCTGATCCCGGCGGCGGGCTACGAGTTGGCCACCATTGACCGGGTGCCGTTTCCCCGGCGCCCCTCCCTTGACTTGCTGAAGCTGCCCGGGCGGTTGTCCGGTGCCGTCGGGCAGGCCGGCCGAATCCTCGACGACGCGAAGGCGGACGTGCTTGTGGGAGTCGGCGGTTATGTGTGCACACCCATGTACTTGGCCGCCCGCAAACGCGGCATCCCGATCGTGATCCACGAGGCCAACATGAAGGCCGGGCTCGCCAACCGGGTCGGTGCCCGTTTCAGCGACCATGTGGCCGTGGCGTTCGCCGGAACCAAACTGCGGGGCGCCCGCCACGTGGGCATGCCCATGCGCCGGGCCATTTCAGGATTGGACCGTGCCTCGGCGGCCCCTGCCGCCAAGGCATTGCTCGGTTTGGATGCCGACCGGCCCGCACTCATCGTTACTGGTGGATCGTCGGGCGCGGCCAGTATCAACCGTTCAGTGGCGGCCGCCTTGCCCGCACTCGCCGCGGCGGGAATCCAGACGCTGCATATCACCGGAACAGGGAAGGCCATCCACAACGCCGACGGCGGCCTGCTCGCCGCCGAGGGATACCGGCAAGTCGAGTACGTGGATGGCATGGAGCATGTCTACGCCGCCGCTGACGTGCTCCTGGCACGTGCCGGAGCCGCGACCGTCAGCGAAGTGGCCGCGGTGGGAGTACCCGCTGTCTTTGTTCCCTTGCCGATCGGCAATGGGGAGCAGGCCTTGAACGCTGCGGCTTTGGTGGAAGCAGGCGGTGCGCTCCTCGTCGAGGACAAAGCACTGACTCCCGACTGGTTGGAGACCCGGCTGGTGCCTCTCTTGTCCGACCGGCAGCGCCTGGAAACCATGGCCCGGACCACGGAGCACCTTGGTATTAGAAACGCCGATCAGCGCATGGCTGATCTTGTCCTGGAAGCGGTAACCGCATGACCCACTCTGTCCACGCACTCGAGTCCCTTGGCCGTGTCCACTTCATCGGGATAGGCGGGGTAGGCATGTCTGCCGTGGCCCGGATCATGGTGGCCAGTGGCGTGCCCGTGAGCGGCAGCGATGCCAAGGACCTCCCGGTCATGCATGACCTTGCGGCAGCGGGTGCACGCATCAACGTCGGCTACGACGCCGGCCACCTGGGAGATGCCCAGACAGTCGTAGCCGGCTCCGCGATCCGCGACGACAACGCGGAGCTCGCCGCTGCCCGGCAGGCAGGCCTTCCCGTCCTCCACCGTTCGGAAGCGCTGGCTGCCACCATGGCGGGCCACAAAGTGGTCACCGTCGCAGGAACCCACGGTAAATCGACAACCACCTCCATGGTTGCCGTGCTGCTGAAGGAAGCTGGTTTCGATCCCACGTTTGCCATCGGCGCGAACGTGCCGTCCCTCGGGGTCAACGCCGCCCGTGGTACTTCGGACATCTTCGTGGCCGAGGCCGATGAATCGGATGGTTCCTTCCTGAACTACCGCCCTCTCATCGCCGTCGTGACCAACGTCGAGGCAGACCATCTGGACCACTACGGGACGGCGGAGGCCGTCTTTGCGTCCTTTGACGCCTTTGCCGCGCTTTTGCCGCCGGAAGGCCTCCTGCTGGCATGCGCCGACGATGCCGGCGCCAGAGCACTTGCTGAACGTACCGCCGCCAGCGGAACCGCCCGGGTGCTCACCTACGGAACCACGAACGACGCCGGTATCCGCCTTGAAGACGACGGAACCGGAAACGTTTCGATCGCCGTCGACGGTGCCAGCCACGCAGTGCACCTGCAGGTGCCTGGCCGGCACAATGCCCTGAATGCGGCCGCAGCCTTTGGTGTTGCGCTCGAACTGGGCGTGGACCCGGTCGCAGCTGCCGCAGCCTTGGGACACTTCACGGGTGCCTCGCGGCGCTTCGAATTCAAAGGAGAGGGCAGGGGAGTGCGGGTCTACGATGACTATGCACACCACCCCACCGAGGTCCGCGCGGCCCTGTCGGCTGCAAAGTCGGTAGCCGGTGACAACAAAGTGCACGTCCTCTTCCAACCGCATTTGTTCTCCAGGACCCGGGAATTCGCCGCCGAGTTTGCCGGAGCTCTGGACCTGGCGGACACCGCCCTGGTGCTGGACATCTACCCTGCCCGCGAAGATCCGATTCCCGGTGTGACGAGCGCGCTCATCGCGGACAAGCTCTCGCGCGGCCGCCTGGTGTCGGCGGCCGATGCCGTCTCTGCCCTCGTTTCGGGCGCGAGGGACGGGGACGTTGTCCTCACCGTAGGGGCGGGGGACGTTACCGCCTACGGACCCGCGATCGTGGAGGCACTGGATGGCTAGTACCCGCAGGCCAACCTTCAAACCCGGGAGCGACGCCCAGCGCGCTGCGCCGGGATCCCCGGCCATCGGCAAGCAGGACCCGGTCGTGATCAGTGCCGAGCGCGCCGTGGAGCCCGCGGTGAATATCTCCACCGCAAAAGACACGTTGGCCCCGAAGATTTCGCCGAAGGGCAAGGCCGTTCGGAGCGGCAAGCGCGGAGGCAAAGCGGCAAGCCCGGCATCCGGCGAGATGACCGACCCCGGCAACGTCATTGCCTTTCCGGAACCGAAGCGACGGCGGGTCAGGCGCCACGTCCTCTGGACCCTCCTGGGGGTCCTGGCCGTTGTTGCCCTGGTGGTTGGCGGCGCTGTCTTTTCGCCGGCCTTGGCGGTCCGGACCATCACGGTGGACGGGACCAAGCTCCTGACGCCGGATGCGGTCCGGACTGCACTGGCCAAGGTCCAGGGCAAACCGCTTCCCCAGGTGACGGAACAGGAAGTGGGTGAACTGCTCAAGCCGTTGGTGCAGGTGCGCTCGGCCACCATCGAGGCCCGGCCTCCGTCCGAACTCCTGGTGCATGTGGAGGAGCGTGTACCGGTGGCGTTGTTGAAACAAGGGGACTCTTTCGTCATGGTCGACGTGGATGGCGTGCAGCTCGGAGCCACGCAGGACCAGTCCGCCGTCGCGTTGCCCCTGATTGACGCGGGTGCCGGAGCCGGCAACACCGCACTCTTTAAGTCGATCGCTGCCGTCCTGAACACCTTGCCGGCGGATGTGTTGGCCAAAATGTCCACGGCATCGGCTGCTTCGCCGGACGCGGTGGAGCTAAAATTGGTGGACGGAAAGACGGTAGTGTGGGGCAATGCCGAGGACAGGGAACTGAAGGCGAAGGCGCTTGAGGCATTGTTGAAGATGCCGCCCGATCCCAAGGTGGCCGTGAGCGTCTACGACGTCAGCGTGCCGCGGCATCCGTTCACAAAATAGCTGTTTCACAAGGTAACCCGACTGGCGGAGATGGGCCTTATTTCTGCTCAATCAAGCGACACGCGCAAGCGGTCATTGCATGAGTGAAGCAGAGCAAATACCGTCGCTGTAGAGTTACTTGACATAACTATAACCTTCAACTAGAGGGTTAAGGTCCAAGGATTCACGTTGGACTCGATCAGTTTCGCAATAGGACACAAGCAAGGGGCACGAAACGTGGCAGCACCGCAGAATTACTTGGCCGTCATCAAGGTCGTCGGCATCGGCGGCGGTGGCGTGAATGCAGTCAACCGGATGATCGAAGTGGGCCTTCGCGGGGTCGAGTTCATCGCCATCAACACTGACGCGCAGGCGCTGCTCATGAGCGATGCCGACGTCAAGCTTGACGTTGGACGCGAACTCACCCGTGGCCTCGGCGCAGGTGCCAACCCGGAGGTTGGCAAGCAGGCCGCCGAGGATCACGCCGACGAGATCGAGGAGGTCCTTCGCGGCGCAGACATGGTCTTCGTCACGGCGGGCGAAGGCGGTGGGACCGGCACTGGCGGCGCCCCCGTGGTTGCCCGCATCGCCCGCTCGCTTGGCGCCCTGACCATCGGCGTGGTAACCCGTCCGTTCACCTTCGAAGGCCGGCGCCGCGCAGGTTCCGCCGAGGCCGGCATCGATGCGTTGCGCGATGAAGTCGACACCCTGATCGTCATCCCCAACGACCGGCTCCTCTCCATCAGCGACCGTAACGTCTCCGTCCTGGACGCTTTCCGCTCGGCTGACCAGGTGCTCCTTTCGGGTGTACAGGGCATCACTGACCTCATCACGACTCCCGGCCTGATCAACCTTGACTTCGCCGACGTGAAGTCCGTGATGCAGGGTGCGGGATCGGCCCTCATGGGCATTGGCTCCGCCCGCGGCGAAGACCGGGCAGTCAAGGCAGCGGAGCTTGCCATCGCCTCGCCGCTCCTGGAGGCCTCCATCGACGGTGCCCACGGTGTCCTGCTGTCCATCCAGGGCGGCTCGGACCTTGGTCTGTTCGAAATCAACGAGGCCGCCCGGTTGGTCCAGGAAGTGGCCCACCCGGAAGCCAACATCATCTTCGGTGCCGTGATCGACGACGCCCTGGGCGACGAAGCCCGGGTTACGGTCATTGCTGCAGGCTTTGACGACGTGAAGGCGACGTCGCCGTCCATGGACCAGTCGCGGCCCGCGCAAAACCCGGTTCAGGCCGACCGTCCGGCTGCACCTTCGGCGGCCCCGGCCAGCGCGGCAGCACCGCAGCACGCCACGGCCGGAGTCGGCGCTGCGAGCCTCAGCAACTGGGGACAGCAGCGTCCCGCGGCCTTGCCTGCCGACTCGGGCTTCGACGTGGACCTTCCGGCCGTCGTCGAACCGGATCTGTCCGGCAACCGTTCGGACGACCTCGACGTTCCCGACTTCCTTAAGTAAGCATCGGGAGTCAACGCCAGGTGTTTTGGTGGCGCAATGAAGTACGTCCCGGTGTCTCCGTCGCCTTCACGGACATGGGTGCCGGGAACCTGGCGCTCCATGTAGGGGATGACCCGGGAGACGTGGAAGAGCGTCGGATCCGCCTGGAGGCAGCAGCCAATCCGGGCGGACCGCGCTTCCAGTACATGAACCAGGTGCACGGGAACCACGTCGCCGTGGTTTCCGGCTATGGTCCCGGCCCCACGGCCGATGCCATGGTATCGGTAGCCGGAACTGGGCCGGCACAGCCTTTGGCGGTCATGGTTGCCGACTGCGTACCGGTCGTCCTCCTGGGTGAGTCGGACTCGCATGATCCTGTGCTTGCTGTTGCCCACGCGGGTCGACCCGGGGTTGCCGCGGCCGTTGTGCCTGCCACTGTCGAGCACATGCGCCGCAACGGTGCACGCGCCATCGAAGCCTGGTTGGGGCCGTCGATTTGTGGAAAATGCTACGAAGTCCCGGAGGACCTCCGCGCCGACGTTGGCCGTCTTGCACCGGCAAGTTGGTCGGAGACGTCCTGGGGGACCCCTGCCCTGGACCTTCCTGCTGCTGTCCGGGCGCAATTGGCGGACCTTGGAGTGGTGGTCAGGTACTCGGGCGGGTGCACTTTGGAGAACGAGGCCCTTTTCTCATACCGGCGGGATTCCCGAACCGGTCGATTCGCAGGTTTGGTGTGGACGCATGACAAGCTTTGAACCCGCCGCCGCTGTTCCACCTTCAGCGTCTGACGACCGCAGCTTGGTCCTCGCCCGGCGCTTGGAGTCGGTGGCGCAACGGATTGATGCAGCCACCGCCGCAGCCGGACGCACAGACCGGCCCCGGTTGATTGTGGTCACCAAGTTCCATCCGGCGGCGGATGTCCGCAGGCTGGCGGCGCTTGGCGTCCGGGATGTTGGCGAGAACCGGGACCAGGAAGCTTCTGCCAAGGCCGCGGAGTTGACCGATCTGGACCTTGACTGGCACTTCATTGGCCAACTCCAAAGCAACAAGGCCAAGTCGGTGGCCAAGTACGCAAGCTCCGTCCAGTCCATTGACCGGATCCAGTTGGTGTCCGCCCTCGAAAAAGCGATTGCCAGGGAGCGGGAGGCTACCGGTCGGGCTGACCTTGAGTGCTTTATCCAAGTCAGCCTTGAGGACGACGCCGGAGCCCACCGTGGTGGCGCGCGGCCAAGCGACGTGGAGGCCATCGCGGAAGCCATTGGCCGGTCCGCGGGGCTGAGGCTCGCCGGCCTGATGGCTGTCGCACCCCTGGGGGCGGAACCCGAATCGGCCTTCGAAAGGTTGGCGGCGGTCTCGGCCCAGCTGAGGGTCCAGCATCCGGACGCGGCGGCGATCTCGGCGGGGATGAGCCAGGATCTGGAATCCGCCATCAAATTCGGAGCGACACACCTGAGAATAGGCTCCGATATTCTCGGTTCACGTCCAGCCGTGGGGTAGCGTCAAAGTATTGGAATGACGGGCCGGGGTTCCAACTACGTCAGGTCATGGCGGCCCGCCTACTGCAGAAACGATAGGAGTGCACCATGGCTGGCGCTCTGCGCAAGACAATGATCTATCTTGGGCTCGCCGACGGCGATGAACACTACGAATCTGAGCAGGCCGTCGCGCACCACGAAGAAGAACGCCCCCAGCCGCAGGAACGGGAAGAGCGCCGAGCTCCTGCCCCGGTCCGGGAAGTTGTCCGTGAAATGCCCACAGTTGACGCCGAAGAGGAATACCGCGCACCCGTGACACCCATCAAGCGTGCGGCCTCCAGCCGCGAAGATGCCTCCGGCTTGAGGCAGATCACCACCGTCCATCCCCGTTCCTACAATGACGCCAAGCTCATTGGTGAGAGCTTCAGGGACGGCATCCCCGTCATCATGAACGTCACTGACATGGGGGAGGCGGACGCCAAACGGCTGGTCGACTTCTCCGCTGGCCTGGTGTTTGGCCTGCATGGCAGCATCGAGCGGGTCACCAACAAGGTGTTCCTCCTCTCGCCGTCGTATGTGGAAGTCATCGGTGATGACAAGAAGGCCAGCGAATCGCAGGCGAGCTTCTTCAACCAGAGCTGAGAACGATCTTTATTTTTAGATGCCAGGCGGGTCATCCCGCCTGGCATCTGTGTTGCAATAGTAGGGACCGATCGGCATTCCGGAACAAGTGGGAGATCTGAGCTAACTCGTGGGCATTGTTTTCGGCCTTATCTATATTGTGTTGTTGCTGTTTTTCATTGCTCTGATCATCAGGTTGATCTTTGAATGGGTGCAGATGTTCGCCCGTCAGTGGCGGCCCCGTGGTGTGGCTTTGGTAACAGCGCACGTGGTGTATTCAGTGACGGATCCGCCACTGAAGCGCTTGAGGAGGCTCATCCCTCCCTTGCAACTGGGCGGAATCTCGCTGGACCTGGGGTTCCTGATCCTGATAATTGCCGTTAGCATCGCCATGGCGGTGACCAACGGCCTCGCTTAGCAGGGAGCGGAGCCGTATGTCCTAATGGACGAGGCCCGCAAATTCGCCAAATCAACACGATGGTGTTGAATTGGAGGAACAAGATGATATTTAGGTACCGTAGTTTTGAACGGCCGGAAGGCCTACTGACTAACTAGACCAACGAGGTGACCAGATGGCTTTGACGCCAGAAGACGTTGTCAACAAGCGCTTTCAGCCGACTAAGTTCCGCGAAGGCTACGACCAGGACGAGGTGGATGACTTCCTCGACGAGATCGTGGTTGAACTGCGTCGCCTGAACCAGGAGAACGACGAGCTCCGCAAGAAGCTCGGCGAAGCTGGTTCGGCCATGCCTGCGGCAACTGCAGCGGCCCCGGTCGTCGAGAAGGTTCCGGCTCCGGCCAAGGCGGACAAGGAAGCAGAAGCCAAGGCTGAAGCGGAAGCCAAGGCTGCCGAAGCCGCCAAGAAGAAGGAAGCAGAGCAGGCTGCCGCCGCCGCTGCGGCCGCTGAAGCTGCCAAGGCCCCGGCTCCCGCCGCCAACACCCACACGGCCTCGGCCGAGTCTGCTGCAGGCCTGCTGGCCATGGCACAGCAGATGCACGACAAGCACGTGGCGGACGGTGCCCAGCAGAAGGACAAGATCATTGCCGAGGCCCAGATCGAGGCCTCCAGCTTGGTCAACGATGCACAGGAGAAGTCCCGCAAGATCCTCGGTGCCCTCGAGCAGCAGCGTTCTGTCCTTGAACGCAAGGTTGAGCAGCTCCGTGGCTTCGAGCGCGACTACCGCTCCCGCCTGAAGGCTTACATCGAGGGCCAGTTGCGCGACCTCGACGCCCGTGGTTCCGTTGCCGCCCCTGAGGTTGGCGAAGCAACCGCTGACGTTTAGCAAGTATTCTGAAAGCCGGTGGCTGAGGACTCCTCGGCCACCGGCTTTTGCTGTTAAGGCCTTGGCAGCTCCCGCATGGATCACGAATGAAAGCCTTATGACCGACGACATCACTGACGGCGCATCCCGGCCGGCTCCTCCTGTCCAGCGCAAGTGGCGCCCCGCCATGCTCTGGCTCTTTGCGGGCTTTGCCGTGTTTGCCTACACCTTCGACCAGCTCACCAAGCTCTGGGTCACCAGCACCATGACCGAAGGCGAGCGGATTCCCGTGCTTCCGCCCCTCCTGCACTGGTACTACATCAGGAACTCGGGAGCCGCCTTCTCCATTGGCGAGAACGTCACCTGGATCTTCACGATCGTCATGGCCGCGGTGTCCGTGGCCATCCTGTTCCAGCTTCGCAAGCTGGGCTCGGCGTGGTGGGCGCTGTCCCTCGGACTGCTCCTTGGCGGCGCGTTGGGGAACCTCACCGACCGGCTCTTCCGTGAACCGTCGTTCGCCATGGGCCACGTGGTGGACTTCATCCAGCTGCCGAATTTTGCGATCTTCAATATTGCCGACTCCGCGGTGGTCTCCGGAGTGGTGATTATCTGCCTCCTGACCCTGCGGGGCATCGGCATGGATGGCAAGCGGCACGTTGCCGAGCCAAAGCCCGCCAAGGGTGGGACGGGGGAAGCTGCCGGTGAGTGACTCGGTGGTTGTACCGGAAGAACTGGCGGGCGCCAGGGCGGACGCCGGCTTGGCAAGGTTGTTGGATATTTCCCGGTCCGCCGCCGCCCTCCTGATTGCCGAGGGGCATGTCACCAGCGGCGGAACGGCGCTGGGCAAGTCCGCCAAGCTGGTTGCCGGTGCCGTGCTGGATGTAGTGGTTCCGGAGCGTCGGGATCCCCTGGAAGTGGTGGAGGAAGTTGTGGAAGGCCTGAAGATCCTGCTGGATGACGAGGATTTCGTCGTCATCGACAAGCCGGTGGGGGTTGCTGCGCACCCCTCACCCGGGTGGGTGGGCCCCACAGTGGTAGGGGGATTGGCCGGCGCCGGCTATCGGATTTCCACGTCGGGGGCACCGGAACGGGCGGGCATCGTTCACAGGCTCGACGTCGGTACTTCCGGCGTCATGGTCGTCGCCAAGACAGAGCACGCCTACACGCTGCTGAAGCGTGCCTTCAAGGAACGGACCGTGGACAAGGTCTATCACGCCGTGGTCCAGGGTCTTCCGGATCCGCTTGAAGGGACCATCGATGCTCCGATCGGCCGGCACCCGGGGCACGATTGGCGTTTTGCCGTGGTGGAGGATGGACGGCCCTCCGTGACCCATTACGAGGTGCTTGAAGCGTTCGGCAAAGCCACGCTGGTGGAAGTCCACCTGGAAACGGGCCGGACCCACCAGATCCGCGTGCACTTTTCCGCTCTCCGGCATCCTTGCGCGGGCGACCTCACCTACGGAGCAGATCCGCGGCTGGCTGCCACCCTTGGCCTGACCAGGCAATGGCTGCACGCGCGTCAATTGGGTTTCACGCATCCCCGCACGGGGGAATGGACAGTGGTTACCAGCGACTATCCGGCGGACCTGCAGTACGCCCTGGATCTTCTGGCCAGCGGCGCTGCCTGAGCATGCGGCTGCCCGCCCGGTCCGGTGCTACCTCCGGGTGTTGTCCGTGCTTGGACGGTAGACTGTCCGGGTGACTTCCAGCAATGATTCGTTCGTCCACCTGCATACCCATACCGAATACTCCATGCTGGATGGAGCAGCCCGGCTGGGCGAGCTGTTCGATGAAACGGAACGGTTGGGCATGCCTGCCCTGGCGACGACGGACCACGGTTACCTCTTCGGGGCCTTCGATTTTTGGCGCAAAGCCACGGACAAGGGCATTAAGCCGATCATCGGCGTTGAAGCCTATGTGACACCGGGAACTGCGCGCGGGGACAAGGAACGCGTCCGTTGGGGCGAGGAGAGCCAGCGCAAGGACGATGTCTCCGGTGGTGGCTCCTATACGCACATGACCCTGCTGAGCTACAACAACGTGGGCATGCGGAACTTGTTCCGGGCCTCCTCCATCGCCTCGCTGGATTCCGTGTTCGGCAAGTGGCCGCGGCTGGATCGCGAACTCCTGAACACCTATTCCGAAGGACTCATTGCCACGACGGGTTGCCCGTCAGGTGAAGTCCAGACCCGGCTGCGCCTGGGCCAGTACCGTGAAGCGGTTGAGGCCGCCGCAGAGTTCCGTGACATTTTCGGGGCCGAGAACTACTTTTGCGAGCTGATGGATCATGGCCTGGACATCGAACGGCGGGTCACCGGTGACCTCCTCCGCCTGGCCAAGGACCTGAACCTCCCGCTGGTTGCCACCAACGACCTTCACTACACGCACGAGCATGATGCCAAGGCCCACGAGGCACTGCTCGCCATCCAGTCAGGTTCCACACTCCTTGAGCCCACTT
The DNA here is from genome assembly GCF_044748905.1 of Paenarthrobacter sp. NPDC089714. Classification (NCBI taxonomy): domain Bacteria; kingdom Bacillati; phylum Actinomycetota; class Actinomycetes; order Micrococcales; family Micrococcaceae; genus Paenarthrobacter; species Paenarthrobacter sp. NPDC089714. Next base: position 190,709 of record NZ_JBIVGX010000006.1, on the reverse strand, counting down.
ATGACAACGGCGGCTCCAGGTTCGCTTTTTCCGGGAGCGGCTACTACCTGAAGTCGCCGCAGGAAATGCGCGAGCTCTTCCGCGACCACCCCGATGCGTGCGACAACACCCTCCTGATCGCCGAGCGGTGCGAGGTGTCCTTCAACACGGACGCCAACTTCATGCCGCGGTTCCCCTGCCCGCCGGGCGAAGACGAGACGTCCTGGCTGGTGAAGGAAGTGGACAAGGGGCTTGCATACCGGTACCCGCAAGGTATTCCGGACAACGTCCGCAAGCAGGCCGACTACGAGCTCGAAGTCATCACGTCCATGGGCTTCCCGGGTTACTTCCTGGTGGTTGCCGACTTCATCAACTGGGCCAAGAACAACGGAATCCGCGTGGGTCCCGGCCGTGGTTCGGGTGCCGGTTCCATGGTGGCCTACGCCATGCGCATCACGGACCTGGACCCGCTGCGGCACGGCCTGATCTTCGAACGGTTCCTCAACCCTGACCGTGTGTCCATGCCCGACTTCGACGTCGACTTCGACGATCGGCGCCGTTCGGAAGTCATCGATTATGTGACCAGGAAGTATGGCGACGAGCGTGTGGCCATGATCGTCACCTACGGCACCATCAAGACCAAGCAGGCGTTGAAGGACTCATCGCGCGTGCTCGGATACCCCTTCAGCATGGGTGAGCAGTTGACCAAGGCGCTTCCGCCTGCCGTCATGGCCAAGGACATCCCGCTGGCCGACATCCAGAACCCTGAGGCCAAGCGGTACGGTGAAGCGGGCGATTTCCGCCAGCTCGTTGCCACCGATCCCGAGGCCGCCAAGGTCTTCGAAACGGCCTTGGGCATTGAAGGGCTGAAGCGTCAGTGGGGCGTTCACGCAGCGGGCGTCATCATGTCCTCGGACCCGATCATCGACGTGATCCCCATCATGCGCCGTTTCCAGGACGGCCAGGTCATTACCCAGTTCGACTATCCGACGTCCGAAGGCCTTGGCCTCATCAAGATGGACTTCCTGGGTCTTCGAAACCTGACGATCATTTCGGATGCCCTCGAGAACATCAAGATGAACCGGGACATCGACCTGGACCTCGAAAACCTCGAACTCGACGACGCGGCGTCCTACGAGCTCCTGGCACGCGGCGATACCTTGGGCGTGTTCCAGCTCGACGGCGGTCCCATGCGGTCGCTGCTCAAGCTGATGAAGCCTGACAACTTCGAAGACATCTCCGCCGTGCTCGCGCTGTATCGGCCTGGTCCCATGGGCGCCAACGCCCACACGGACTATGCGTTGCGCAAGAACGGCATCCAGGATGTCATCCCGATCCACCCGGAACTGGCAGAGCCGCTGCAGGACATCCTTGGTGGCACCTTCGGCCTGATTGTCTACCAGGAGCAGGTCATGGCCGTGGCCCAGAAGCTGGCAGGCTACTCCCTGGGCCAAGCAGACATCCTGCGCCGTGCCATGGGCAAGAAGAAGAAGTCCGAACTGGACAAGCAGTTCGCCGGCTTCTCGCAAGGCATGCAGGACAACGGCTATTCGCAGGAGGCCGTCAAGACTCTTTGGGACATCCTCCTTCCCTTCTCGGACTATGCCTTCAACAAGGCCCACTCGGCCGCGTACGGTGTCATCTCCTACTGGACGGCGTACCTGAAGGCCCATTACGCGCCCGAGTACATGGCCGCCCTGTTGACGTCCGTGGGCGACGACAAGGACAAGTCGGCCATCTACCTCAACGAATGCCGCCGAATGGGCATCACCGTGCTGCCGCCGGACGTCAACGAGTCGTCGCTGAACTTCACCCCGGTGGGCCAGGACATCCGCTTCGGAATGGGCGCCATCCGCAACGTGGGCGTGAACGTCGTGGACGCCATGGTTTCGGCCCGGGCCACGGAGGGTGCGTACACCTCGTTCAAGGACTTCCTGATGAAGGTCCCCGCGATTGTGTGCAACAAGCGGACCATTGAATCCCTGATCAAAGCCGGGGCGTTCGACTCCCTTGGACACCACCGTCGCGCCCTGGCCATGATCCATGAAGAGGCCATCGACTCAGTCATCACGCTCAAACGCAACGAAGCGATCGGCCAATTCGACCTTTTTGCCGGGTTCGAGGACCAGGAGCCTGAAGCTTCGCTCAGCACGGAGATTCCGGATCTTCCCGAATGGGAGAAGAAGGACAAGCTCTCCTTCGAACGCGACATGCTGGGACTTTACGTTTCGGACCACCCGTTGCAGGGCCTGGAAGGCGTTCTGAGCCAGCATGCGGAAATGTCCATTACGTCGATCATCGCCGAGGACGGACCGCACGACGGTGCCATTGTCACCATCGCGGGCATGATCACCTCACTCAGCCGGCGCATTGCAAAAGCCAGTGGCAATGCGTATGCCCGGGCGGAAATCGAGGACCTTGGCGGCTCGATGGAAGTGATGTTCTTCGGGCAGGTCTACGGACCCATAGCTTCGGTGCTGGCCGAAGACTTGATCGTGGTGGTCAAGGGAAGGCTGCAGCGCCGTGACGACGGCGCGGTCACACTGAACTGCATGGAACTCTCCGTGCCGGACCTGAGCGAGAGCGTCAACGGACCCGTGGTCATCACCATTCCAACGTTCAAGGCTACGGAAACCGTGGTGACGGACCTGCGTGACGTCCTCAGGACCCACAGGGGAAACTCGGAAGTCAGGCTCAAGCTCATGGGTGACACCAAGGTGGAAGTCATGGGACTCCCGGTTCACTTGCGGGTCAACCCCAGTCCATCCCTTTTTGGGGACCTGAAGGTCCTCCTGGGGCCCGCCTGCTTGGACAACTAGGCATGCCCGGGGGCTAGATTTCGTAGTCCAGGGGGGCTGGCTTGCTGTAGCTGCCGCTGTGGTAGAGCAGGGGAGTGCCGTCGTCGCCCACCTGGCCGTCCACCACCTCCACAACCACCACGGCGTTGTTCTCGAAGGAGAGCCGCATCTGGATCTTTCCAACAAGCCATCCCGTGACGTCCTTGAGGATGGGGACTTCGTGGGGGCCCGGTTCCCAGTGGTCGCCTTCGAACCGGTCCCGGGTGCGGGCGAAGCGGTCGGCCAGGGCCTGGTTTTCCAGGCCCAGCATATGGACGCCGATGTAATTGGCGTTTGCCACCGCCGGCCATGAGCTGGAGCTTCGGGCCATGTTGAACGTGAAGCGCGGCGGTTCGGCAGACAACGACGCCACGGAAGTGGCCGTGAAGCCGAACGGCTTTCCGTTGAGATTTGCCGTAATAATGGCCACTCCGGCGGCGTGGCGGCGGAACATTTCCCTGAAGGTCTGTTCGAAACCGGGTGTTGCACTTCCCACGGTGGTCTGGTCTCCTGCGCTGGGTGCTTGGGCTGGCATCTTCCATCAGGGTATTCCCCGGAGGGGCCGCAGTGGCCTTTTTCATGAGCCAGCATGAACCTTTGTTAATGTGAGTTGCATGACCGAGCCCGCAGTCCATGTTCCTGCTGACACAGAAGCAGTTCCCCTTCGCCGCCCAATGCAGCCCAAGGAGCTGCTGTGGCTTGCCGTTCCCGGCCTTTCGGGCCTTGTCCTGGGGCTCCTGTGGTGTGTACTGGCCCCTGGTGGCTTGAACATCTTGTCCGGCAATCCTGCGTTGGCCAATCCCTCGAATCCCGATTCCTGGCTGCCGAGAGACCTCGTCCTTGCCGCCCTGATGCTTATCGCGGGCTGCGTTGTGGGACTGGTGCTGGACGGCAAACTTCAAGGAAACGGGGCCGGCCGACGTCTGGCCTTTGCCTTGGTGGGTGGTGTGATCGGCGCGTGCCTGTCGTGGTTGGCAGGACTTCTCGCGGCCATGCTCTGGGGCATGGCGCCGGATCCGTCCCTTGGCCCCGAGTATGGCTTCACCCTCCGTTCGTATGCGGTCCTCCTGTTGTGGCCCGGAGCTACCGCCTTCATGACGTTCGTCCTGGCCTTGTTCGGGGTTCTTTCCGGGAAGCCCGTAAAATAGGCAGGTGACCACTCCTTCGGATACTGCTTCCCCCGCCACTGATTCCCTGAACTTCCGCACCATCGACTTCCGCGGCCGCCGGCTCTCGCTTGCGGAGTTGCGGGCCGCCGTTCCGCGGGCGCAGCATCAGACGTTGGCCGACGCGGAGCGCAAGGTCCTGGACATCATCACGGATGTGCGCCGGCGCGGCTTCGCCGCACTGGGCGATCTCGCACGGAATTTCGACGGCGTTGAGCAGTCGCACCCGCGGGTTCCGGCAGAGGCCATTGCCCGTGCCCTGGCGGAGCTCGATCCCGCTGTCCGCGCTGCCTTGGAAGAGTCCATCAACCGTGCCCGGCAGTTTGCCGAGCGCCAGCGGCCCGCCAACGTGGATGTGAGCCTCGGTGATGGCGCCGTGGTCAGCCAGAACTGGATTCCGGTGGGCAGGGTGGGGCTTTACGTGCCGGGCGGGTTGGCCCCGCTGGCCTCGTCCGTGATCATGAACGTTGTCCCGGCGGTTGCTGCAGGCGTGCAGTCGATTGCCTTGGCATCGCCGCCCCAGAAGGACTTCGGCGGCCTCCCGCACCCCACCATCCTGGCTGCTGCATCCCTGCTCGGCATTGAGGAGGTGTATGCAATCGGTGGAGCCCAGGCAATCGTTTCATTTGCGTACGGCATCCCGGGCGACGGCGCGGAACAACCGATTGAGCCCGTCGACGTTGTGACCGGTCCGGGAAACATTTTCGTTGCCACTGCCAAGCGCCTGGTCAAGGGCGTGGTAGGCATCGATTCCGAGGCCGGCACCACGGAAATTGCGATCCTGGCCGATTCCAGTGCCCAAGCGCCGCTCGTGGCTGCGGACCTCCTGAGCCAGGCCGAGCACGACCCCAAAGCAGCGTCCGTCTTGGTGACTGACTCCCCGGAGCTGGCCGACGCCGTCGTGCTTGAACTGGGCCGCCACGCTGCAGCTACCAAGCACAGCGCCCGTGTATTCGAGGCTCTTTCGGGGCCGCAGTCCGGTGTGGTGTTGGTTGATGACCTGGAACAGGGAATCGCCGTGTGCAACGCCTACGCGGCGGAACACCTGGAAATCATGACGGCGGATGCGTCCGCTGTTGCGGGGCGCATCCGCAATGCCGGCGCCATTTTCGTGGGCGACTACAGCCCTGTAAGCCTGGGGGACTACTGCGCAGGCTCCAACCACGTGCTGCCTACCAGCGGAACCGCAGCTTTTTCCTCGGGGCTCAATGTGACGACCTTCCTGCGGGCTGTGCAGGTCATCAACTACGACCGGTCGGCTCTGGAACAGGTCAGCAACCACATCGTCAGCTTGTCCGGCGCGGAGGATCTCCCGGGGCACGGTGACGCGGTGAAGATCCGCTTCGCCTAAGGCCGCAACCACTACATATGCGGGTGGCCACCACTACATGTAGTAATTACACGCTTGTCATTAGGGCATGACCGTACGTAAACTGGTGCCGGAAGTGAAACTTCCGGCACCTTTTGCGTTCCCGCGCGGCAGGTGCCAGTCAACGGAAACCATCAGGGAGGCCCAACGTGTATTGTCCGTTCTGCCGGAATCCTGATTCCCGTGTGGTGGACAGCCGCATGGCTGACGATGGCTCATCAATCCGCCGCAGGCGCCAATGTCCGGAATGCGGCCGGCGCTTCACCACAGTGGAAACCACCAGCTTGTCCGTGATCAAACGTTCGGGAGTCGGTGAACCGTTCAGCCGCATCAAGGTGATCAGCGGTGTCCGGAAGGCCTGCCAAGGGCGCCCTGTCACGGAGGACGACCTCGCCATGCTGGCGCAGGAGGTCGAAGAAAACATCCGCTCGTCGGGTGCGGCTGAGATCGATGCCCACGAGGTAGGCCTGGCCATTCTGGGACCGCTGCGCAAGCTGGATGAAGTGGCCTACCTCAGGTTCGCCAGCGTGTACCAGGCCTTCGAATCACTGGAAGACTTCGAATCGGCCATCTCTTTGCTTCGCCATGAAGCAGAGGCCCACGCGAAGTCCTCCGCCAAAGGCACGAAAGGCTCCGAGAAGAGCCAACTCTGACTCCGGTGGTGGCAGCGGAGGGGAAGCCGCAGCCACCACCGGCACTCTTCCCGGACCATGACCGGTCCGGCCTGGCGTCGGAACGCCGGCCTGCTATTTGGCCAGCTTGTGGTGGAGGGCCACCTCAAGGGCCGCGCCGACGATCCCGGCGTCATTCTTCAACTTTGCCGTGACAATCTTCGTGCGCAGTTCCAAATGCGGGAAGTACTCGTCGGATCGCTTGGAGATGCCACCGCCGATGATGAAGAGCTCGGGCGAGAACAGGAATTCGACGTGCTGCAGGTATCGGTTGAGGAGCACCCCGTATTCATCCCAGCTCAGGCCGTCCCGTTCGCGGGCCACGGCCGAGGCCTTCGTTTCGGCGTCGAAGCCATCCACTTCCAGGTGCCCAAGTTCGGCATTCGGAACCAATGTGCCGTTGAAGATGAAGGCTGAGCCGATGCCCGTGCCGAGGGTGATGACCAGGACCGTACCGTCAACGCCTTCGCCTGCGCCGTAGCGTGCCTCGGCGAGGCCGGCGGCGTCGGCGTCGTTGATGACCTCGACGGGACGGCCAAGCCGTTCCGTGAACTTCTTGTCAATGTCGGCGTCCAGCCAGGATTTGTCGACGTTGGCGGCCGAGTGGACCACACCGTGCTGGATGATGCCGGGAAAAGTGACGCCGATGGGAGAGTCTGCCGCGGGTGCATCGGGACGGTTGGAGAGTTCCTCCACGATTTCGGCCACCACCTCGGCGACTGCCTCGGGTGTGGCCGGCTGCGGCGTCGGAACGCGGAAGCGGTCACCGATCAACTTGCCCTTCTTGAGGTCGACAATGCCGCCCTTGATACCGGTGCCGCCGATGTCGATTCCGATCAGCGGGCGGTTCTTGTGGGTCTTCTCATCCTTTGTGGACAATTCAATTCCGTTCATGGCAGGAGGGTTGGACGTGGCGCAGCCACCGGAGCGGCGTGCCCCTTCCGGGAAGTTCAGGGAAGGGTAAGGATTTCCGCGCCGGCCTCGGTGACCAGCAGGGTGTGTTCGAATTGGGCCGTGCGTTTGTGGTCCCTGGTGACGACGGTCCAGTCGTCGGCCCACATGTCCCATTCGATGGTGCCGAGTGTCAGCATGGGCTCGATGGTGAACACCATGCCGGTCTCGATCACCGTCTTGTACGCCGGAGCGGCATCGTAGTGCGGAATGATGAGGCCCGTGTGGAAGGCCTCTCCGACGCCGTGACCGGTGAAGTCCCGAACCACGCCGTAGCCGAATCGCTTGGCATACGATTCGATGGCGCGGCCGATGACATTGATTTCGCGGCCCGGGGCCACGGCCTTGATGGCCCGGTTGAGCGACTCCTGCGTACGCTCAACCAGCAAACGGGACTCTTCGTCCACGTCGCCAACCAGGAAAGTGTAATTCGTGTCGCCATGCACGCCGTTGATGAAGGCCGTGATGTCGATGTTGAGGATGTCGCCGTCCTGCACCACCGTGGAATCGGGGATGCCGTGGCAGATCACTTCATTCAGCGAGGAGCACAGGGATTTGGGAAAGCCCCGGTAGCCCAGGGTCGAGGGGTAGGCGTTGTGGTCCAGGAGGAACTCGTGGCCGATCTTGTCCAGTTGGTCCGTGGTCACTCCCGGCTGGATGTGCGTGCCCACCTCGACGATCGCCTGGGCGGCGATTTTGGCAGCGATCCGGATCTTCTCGATGGTCTCCGCCGACTTGACTTCCGAGCCGGTGAACTTGGCCGGGGCCTTCTTGCCGACGTACTCGGGGCGGGCGATTGACCCTGGTACCGGCAGTTCGGGACTGATGGTTCCCGGAGCGAGCGTGCCGATGGGTGCGGTGGAGACTGGAGAAGGCATAGATTGATCATATAAGGCGGGCACGAGACGCAAGTAACAATGCGTGCCGGTTCCAAGAGGACCCGCCAACGTTACGCGACGGAGAGTCCACTGACGCTAGGAGGAGACGTGACGGAGTACTGGTACAACGTCAAGACGCACCAGATCGAGGAGGACGCCATGTCCGACTGGACCCAGCTGATTGGTCCCTACAAAACCCGCGAAGAAGCCGAGCACGCCTTGGAAAAGGTGAAGCAGCGCAACGAAGCCTGGGATGCCCAGGACGACGACTAGAACGAGTGCTCAGGTCCTGGGAACCGGCCTGACCGTACATCGGCGCCGTAGGCAGCGGCGGCTTGGCCCAGGGTGCTGCGGAGATCGGCATACTGCTTGACGAACTTTGCCATCTTGCCCCCACGGAGTCCGGCCATGTCCTGCCACACCAGCACCTGGCCCGTGGTGTCCTTGCCGGCGCCGATGCCAACGGTGGGAACCCTCAGGGCGGCGTCAACGGCAGCAGCTGTCCCGGCAGGAACCATCTCCATGAGAACGCTGAAGGCTCCTGCGTCCTGCAGGGCCACGGCGTCATCGATCAACCGTTGGGCATCGTCGCCACGTCCCTGGACACGGTAGCCGCCCAGGGAATGTTCGCTCTGCGGGGTGAATCCGATGTGGGCCATGACAGGAATGCCGGCCTGCACCATGGCGCGGACCGTTTCGGCATAGTAGGCGGTCCCTTCGATCTTGACGGCGTGCGCCAGCCCTTCCTTCAGGAAGCGCACCCCGGTCGCTACGGCCTGTCCGGGGGACACCTCGTAACTGCCGAAAGGCAAATCGGCCACCACCAGGGCGCGCTTGGCGGAACGGCTCACGGCGCGGCACAAGGGCAGCAATTCGTCCACCGTGACGGGAAGGCTCGTCTCATTGCCGAAGACATTGTTGGAGGCTGAATCGCCTACCAGTAGTACTTCGATGCCGGCCTGGTCGAAAATCTCCGCCGTGTATTGCTCATAAGCGGTCAGCATGGCGAAGCGGCCGCCGTTGTCCTTGGCCTGCTGCAGGTGGTGGATCCGTACCTTGGAAACGGGCTTCCTGGCGTCCGTGGAGGGTGCTTGGGCGGCTGCGGCGGGACCCGACCCGTAAGGGGCGGGAACTTCGGCGGGGGTGCTGGACTCAGGAAGGTTGCTTGGGGCCATGGATAGAGCCTAAGCCGTGCCGGCGGGGGCTGCCAGCAATGTGCCAAGCGTCACCATTTGTAAACGCTGTGTTACGCGGTGTCCCTGCGGCGGCATTCGCCACGAATGCTTAGTAGAGTGAAGGCTGAGCTGCCGCGCCTTCCGAACGGAACCGTGCGGCGTGGATACCGACCGGAAAAGAGGCCCCAATGGACCGCCAGCAAGAGTTCGTTCTGCGGACGATCGAAGAGCGTGACGTGCGCTTCGTACGCTTGTGGTTCACCGACGTCGTGGGTTCGCTGAAATCCGTGGCCCTGGCGCCGGCAGAGGTTGAGGGTGCATTCGAGGAAGGACTCGGCTTCGATGGCTCCGCCATTGAGGGCCTGGCCCGTGTCTTTGAATCTGACATGCTGGCCCAACCCGACCCCTCGACGTTCCAGATCCTGCCGTGGCGCGGCGAGACCGAACAGACCTCCAGGATGTTCTGCGATGTGCTGACCCCGGATGGGGAGCCCTCCGCTGCCGATCCCCGCAACGTCCTCAAGCGCACCCTTGCCAAGGCCGCAGACATGGGTTTTACCTGCTACACGCACCCGGAGATCGAGTTCTACCTTCTCAAGTCCAAGGATCTTGGCCCGGACGGGGCCCCGGTGCCCGTGGATGAGGGCGGCTACTTCGACCACGTTCCGGGCGGAGTTGCGCAGGATTTCCGGCGCACTGCCGTCACCATGCTCGAATCAGTAGGCATATCGGTGGAGTTCAGCCACCACGAAGGCGGCCCCGGCCAGAACGAAATCGACCTTCGGTACGCCGATGCGCTGCAGACAGCGGACAACATCATGACTTTCCGCACTGTCATCAAGGAAGTGGCCCTGCAGCAGGGCACCTATGCCACGTTCATGCCCAAGCCGTTCACGGACCACCCCGGCTCCGGAATGCACACTCACTTCTCCTTGTTTGAGGGCGACACCAACGCTTTCTTTGAGGCCGGAGCCGAGTTCCAGCTGTCCAAGACCGCCCGCCAGTTCATTGCCGGCATCCTTCGGCACGCGCCTGAGTTCACGGCAGTCACCAACCAGTTCGTGAACTCGTACAAGCGGCTGTGGGGCGGCGGTGAAGCGCCGAGCTACCTGAGCTGGGGCCACAACAACCGTTCCGCCCTGGTCCGCGTCCCGCTCTACAAGCCGGGCAAGGGGCAGTCGGCGCGCATCGAGTACCGCGGCATCGACTCTGCCACCAACCCCTACCTCGCTTACGCGGTGCTCCTGGGTGCCGGTCTGAAGGGTATCGAGGAAGGCTACGAGCTCCCGGCGGCCGCCGAAGACGATGTCTGGTCGTTGACGACGGCCGAGCGGAAGGCCATGGGTCACGCTCCGCTGCCTGCCAGCCTGCACGACGCCATCCGCGCCATGGAAGAGTCGGAACTCGTGGCGCAGATCCTGGGAGAGCAGGTCTTTGAACACTTCCTGCGCAACAAGCGCGCCGAGTGGCAGGACTACCGTCTGCAGGTCACGCCTTACGAGCTGCAGCGCAACCTCGGCATCCTCTAGGCGGCGCTGTGAGCCTTGCACGCCGGCTCATCTCGGCTGGATTCAGCGACCTGGAGAAGGGGGAGCGGTTCCTCGCTGCCCCGGAACTTGAGGGCTTGGAACAGGAAGCCTTGTTCAGCGGCCTGTCCCTGGCCGCCAGTCCGGATACTGCTTTGCAGTCGCTGGTGAGGCTCATCGAGAAGAACCCCGGACTGAAAACGCTGGCTGCAGCGGACCCGGACACCAGCGAGCCGCTGTATCGGCTGCTCGGCGCGTCGGAGGCGTTGGGGGAGTTCCTCATGCGCCGGCCCGAGCACCTGGACGTGTTCAACACCAAGGTCAGTCCGGAACCCCTCTCCGCATCGAGTGACGAGCTGCGTTCCCTCTTGCTGCGGTCCGTCAAAGCTGATCCCGGCTCGCTGCGTCCCATTGCCGGCCTGACCGGCCTACCCGCCTATACGGCCTTGCGCGCTGCGTACCGGCGGGGATTGACCGAACTGGCCATCAAGGACCTGTGCGCGGCCTCGCCGCAGGACTTCATGCCGGCCGTCGGGGCCGAACTGGCTGACCTGGCCGGTGCAGCCATCGAGGCGGCCCTGGCCGTCTCCCGGGCCGAAGCGACAGGACAGTTCGACGCCGAGGAGGTTGCCGGCGTCGGGCTGGCCGTCATCGGCATGGGCAAATGCGGCGCCCGCGAACTGAACTACATTTCCGACGTCGACGTCATCTACGTGATGGAGGCGGCGGATCTTGACGACGCCCGCGCAGCAACGATAGGCACCGCCTTGGCCTCCGGTATTTCCAGGGCGATCTCCTCGTTTGCACCCGAACCCGGGCTGTGGGAGGTGGACGCGAACCTGCGTCCGGAAGGCAAGTCAGGGCCTCTGGTACGAACCCTCGCCTCGCACCTGAGCTATTACGCGAGATGGGCCGAAAGCTGGGAATTCCAGGCGCTCCTGAAGGCACGGACCATCGCGGGAGACCGGGACCTGGGCCAACGCTATGAGGAAGCCGTGCAGCCTCTTGTCTGGGCTTCCGCCGGCCGCGAAGGATTTGTGGAATCCGTCCAGGCCATGCGGCGGCGCGTGACCGACCACATTCCTGCTGCCGAGGAACAACGCCAGATCAAGTTGGGGCGGGGTGGGCTGCGGGACGTCGAATTCACCGTCCAACTCCTGCAACTCGTCCACGGAAAGTCCGACGAGTCCCTCCGCTGCCGCGACACCACTTCGGCGATCGCCGCTTTGTCCGCAGGTGGCTACATTGGGCGGGTGGACGCTGCAGCCTTCGATAACGCGTACCGGTACCTCCGTGTCCTTGAACACCGGATCCAGTTGTTCCAGCTCCGCCGCACCCACCTCATGCCCGTGGCCGAGGACGCCCAGCGTTTCCTGGCCAAAGCCGTCCTGGGGCCGTTCGCCCTCGAACGGCCGCATCCGGACCAGCTGATAGGCGCTTGGCAGAAGACCAAACGTGCAGTTCGGGACCTGCACGAACGCATTTTCTATCGCCCCCTGTTGAACACGGCGGCGAAACTCAGCAGCGAAGATGCCAAGCTCAGCCCGGAAGCCGCGCAGGGCAGGCTTGCCGCCCTGGGCTACCTCGACCCGCAGGGCGCCATGCGCCACATCGAGGCCCTGACAGCCGGAGTAAGCCGTCGGGCGGCCCTGCAGCGCCAACTTCTTCCCATCCTTCTCGGCTGGCTGGCCGAGGGCGTGGATCCGGACGCCGGGTTGCTGGCCTTCCGTCGGGTCAGTGAGGCGTTGGGGACCACCCACTGGTACCTGGGACTGCTCCGGGATTCACAGGCTGCAGCCGAACGCCTGTGCCAGGTCTTGGCGAATTCCCGACTGATTGCGGATTTGTTGGAGGTCTCGCCCGAGTCAGTGGCATGGCTGGGCAGTGACAAGGACTTGGCCCCCATCCCCTTCGACGCCCAGTGGCAGGAAATCCAGTCCAAGCTCTCGCGGCATCCGGATCCTGGAGGCGCCATGCGCCTCATCCGGCTGATCCGCCGGCGTGAAATCCTTCGAACGGCCATCGCAGACAGCGCAGGACTGTTGGACCAGGATGCTGTGGGCCTGGCCCTGGCCGAAGCGGACCGCGCAGCCGTCCTGGGTGCCCTGCACGTAGCGGAAGCAGCAGTGACCGATGCCGGACCGCTGAAGACCGACGTCCTGGTGGTGGCCATGGGCCGGCAGGGCGGGCGTGAGATCGGCTATGGGTCCGATGCGGACGTCATGTATGTGCATCGGGCACGTCCCGGGTTTACGGACGCCGAAGCGCAGGAACAGGCAACGACGATCGTTGCCAGGATCTCAAGCCTCCTGACCCAGCCACTCAAGCCGGCCATCATGGCCGAGAGGGTCCTGCAAGTGGATGCCGACCTTCGGCCGGAGGGCAAGAACGGGGCAATGGTCAGGTCCCTGGACTCCTATGCCGAGTATTACCGACGGTGGTCATTGATTTGGGAAGCGCAGGCCCTTCTGCGCGCCCGGCCCATGGCCGGATCGGACGAGCTCGCCCGGGACTTCGTCCGGCTTATCGATCCCATCAGGTACCCTGACGAATTGTCCGAGCAGGATGTACGTGAGATCCGACGCATCAAGGCAAGGGTGGAATCCGAGCGACTCCCTCGAGGGGCCGATCCTGCCCGCCACGTGAAACTTGGCCGGGGTGGACTGAGCGACGTCGAGTGGCTGGTGCAGCTGATCCAGCTCCAACACGCTGGAAAGCACCCGGAATTGCGGAGCACCTCAACGTTGGAGGCACTTGCCGCAGCCGAACGGCTGGCCCTCATAGGAAAGGGCGACGCCGGTTTGTTGCGTCAGGCGTGGAAGCTTGCCAGCCGTATCCGGTCGGCGAACGTGATTGTGACGGGTCGGGCTTCGGACCTCTTGCCGTCGTCGCGCCGCGACCTGGAAGCGGTGGCTCGCTGGTGTGGATATGCACCGGGAACCGCGGGCAAGTTCGAGGAAGACTACCTGCGCTTGAGCCGACGTGCCCGGAGCGTGTTTGAAAAGAAGTTCTACGGGACCTGAGCCGCAGCTATTGCCTCGCGGGTGTGCCGCAAAATGGAGACCACGGGTGCGCCCGGGACCAGCCTGTCGCCAACCACGAAGCCTTCTTCGCGGTGGCGCAAGGCTTCCACCAGGCGATGCCGCCAGAGTTCCACGTCGCCTTGGTGGGCAGGATCCCCGGCGAGGTTCCAGCGTTCCTGGGGATCGGCGTCGAGATTGAACAACTCTTCGGTGCCTTTGCCCGAGCCCCAAATGTATTTGTAGTGGCCGTCGGTGAGCCAGTGCAGGTTCTGGCTCCAGTAGACATGTTCGCCATGGAGCCAGTCGCGGACCGGGCCGGTGCCATTACCACGGACAAGCGCTGCCAAGGACTTGCCGTCCACGCTGTCAGGAATGGGCAGCCCGGCCAGTTCCAGAAGAGTGGGCATGAGGTCGCGGAGTTCCACCACATGGTCTACCACAGCGCCGCGCGTGGACCCTCCGGCACTGGGTGCATCCGCAATGATGAACGGGACCCGGGCGGAGCCCTCGTAGGGCACGGCCTTCCTGAACATGTGGTGGTCGCCCATCATCTCACCGTGGTCGCTGGTGAAAGCGATGATGGTGTCATCCAGCAGCCCGAAGTCGGCCAACGATTCCTTGATCCGGTTGACCTGGAGGTCGATCTGCGCCATGAGCCCGAAGTAGCCAGCCCGGGCCCGATGGACCACGCGGTCCGGGATGTGTCCATAGCTTGCCTGGTAGTTTCCATCTGCCCGGAAGTCGTCCCAATGATGTTCCCAATCGCCTTCCACGGTTTCGTAGGGCGGGATGTTGAGGTACTGCTCGAAGGCCCACGACGGCGGGTCGTAGGGCGGGTGGGGCCGGTGGAAGGACAAGTACAGGAAGAAGGGCTTCACCGGATCCCGCCGCTGCATCCATTCGATGGCCTGCGTTCCAATCCAATGGCTGGGGTGCAGGTGTTCGGCCTTGTCCCATGTCCTGGCCACGATGGAGTTGCAGTTGACGCCGTGGTCGAAGTAGTCGGCGTCGGCCGGCACTCCCGGTTGCCTCCGTAACCAGGGCACATAGTCGTCAAACAGGGAAAAGTGCTGCCGATGTTCCTTCCGGGCGTGGTGCAGGTAGCCGTCGTGCAGGACGACGTCGTCGAATCCCACTCTGGAGCGCTCAGGCCAAACATGCATCTTGCCGATGGCCTGCGTGTGGTAGCCGGCCTTCCGGAACTCGCCTTGGACGGTGACCGGATGTGCGGCGTGGAAGGGCACTCCGTCGTCGTAGCCCACGCGTCCGTGCCGCTCCTGTGATTGCCCCGTGAAGAGCGCGGCGCGCGCCGGGACGCAGGAGGGAGTGGCCGAGTATCCTTTGGAGAACCGCACACCGTTCCTGGCAAGTTCATCAAGGTGGGGTGTCTCAAGGTGTGGGTGCCCGTCGGCAGACAAGCAGTCTCCCCGCCATTCGTCCACACAGATGAGGATGACGTTCGGCTGGCTCATCTACGGGGTTTCCTAACTCTAGGGGAGCGGCTGGACCCACCCTAGCCGGGAATCCGAACCTGTGCGCGATTATGACGCAAAGACTGGAGTTATGAGCTATAAAGATCAAAGGGGTACGAGCGTTGCGTGGCTGATTCCGCTGAAGGCAATCGATGCCGACGCCAGGGCCATTCACTTGGGCGACGTTGCGGAGCTCAGCCTGCAACCCGGTCAGCGGGAGTTCGTTGGCGACCCTCTCCGAATGATGCTCGCCGGCCTGGAGGACGCGTCGCAGTTCCCGTTTTCCATTGAGGCCAATGGTGCGGTTGTGGGCGTCTTGACGCTTCAATGTGGTGCTGCGCGGCTCGCCGGCTGGGAAGACGACGATTCGGCGTGGTTGCTGAGGGGGTTCGCGATCGATGCGGCAAGCCAGGGGCAGGGGATTGGCCGGTCGGCTGCTGCGGCGGCTGTGGAGGAAGCGCGAAAACTGACAGCCTGGCTGGATGGCGGCCAGGGCGGCGTCGTTCTTTCTGTCAACGAACGTAACCCTGCCGGCAAGGCTGCGTACGCCAGGGCCGGCTTCGTGGACAGGGGACGCTACCTCGGCGGGAGTTCAGGGCCCCAGCGCACCATGTTCAGGGCATTCGCCTGAGGACGCTCGTCAACCATGGTTGACAACGTCTGACGTCAACTATGGTTGACGGATGGAGGTGGAACGCATGAAAACCCTTGTTGGGCAGATGGACGGAATGGGGCCCGCCGAGGCACTGTACGCCGTTGCCGAATTGCAGAAGGAAGTCGGAAGGACAGAATCATCCTTGGTGCGGGCGGCCCGGCAAGCCGGCCTGTCCTGGGAAGCCATTGCTTTGTGCTTGGGAGTGTCCAAGCAAGCGGTGCATAAGAAATACGGTAAGCAGTAGCCCCGCCGCTGAACCTCTGTTCGCGGGGTCGCGTTTAGCCTAAGATTCATCCCGTGACGGTGAGGCTGGACGAGGAGGGTGCGTCCTTTTCGGATGCTGCCTGCTTCCGCTGCGCGCAGGCGGGCCCACATTGGGCTTCCCGCCATGCGGCCCCCGGGCAGTACGCCTGCAGGCGCTGTTTTGCCACTTTCCTGGACGAGGATGCCGTGCCGGGCGACGCCGGTCTTCCGGGGATGGGCGTGGCGGCTGCCCACAGCATGGGCTTGCTGGAAAACAAGTAGTCTGCAGGAAACCAAGTAGTCGTTCCGGGGCGGAAGCGAAAAGACGAGTACACGCTACTCGTGTTCCCCGTGGGCCCGCTCGGCACTATTGAGGCTATGACAGCCTATGTAGTTGAAACAGCAGCACTGATCCACCGCTGCCAATGCTGCGGTGAGGAAACCGAGAGGGTCTTTTGCGACGAGTGCGCGGCCCCCGACGAGCCCGGAAAGTCACCCCGCACCAAACACTAAGCAATCGGCCCGGGCCGTATGCGTTAACGGCGAAGGGCCGCCAACAGGAGTGTTTCCTGTTGGCGGCCCTCGGCGGTTGGAGGCCGGTCAACCTCCGGCGGGGCAAAGCATGCTCTGTCCCCGGAGTTGACTAGACGCCGTAGTAGAGCTCGAACTCGTAAGGGTTCGGGCGCAGGGACAGCGGACGGATCTCGTTCTCGTACTTGTACTCGATCCAGGTGTCGATCAGGTCCTGGGTGAAGACACCGCCGGCCTGCAGGAATTCGTTGTCCTCACGCAGGGCCTCGAGGGCTTCTTCCAGCGTGCCCGGAGCCTTGGGGATGTCCTTGGCTTCCTCGGCGGGGAGCTCGTAGAGGTCCTTGTCGATCGGGGCCGGGGGTTCAATGCGGTTGCGGATGCCGTCGATACCGGCCATCAGCTGGGCAGCGAACGCCAGGTACGGGTTGGACGAGGGGTCCGGAGCGCGGAACTCGATGCGCTTGGCCTTCGGGTTGGAACCCGTGATCGGGATGCGGATACCGGCGGAACGGTTGCCCTGCGAGTACACCATGTTGACCGGAGCTTCGAAGCCCTTGACCAAACGGCGGTAGGAGTTGACGGTCGGGTTGGTGAACGCCAGGACTGCGGAGGAGTGCTTCAGCAGGCCACCGATGTACCAGCGGGCGGTGTCGGAAAGACCGGCGTAGCCCTTCTCGTCGTAGAACAGCGGCTCTCCGTTGCTCCACAGGGACTGGTGGCAGTGCATGCCCGAACCGTTGTCGCCGAAGACGGGCTTCGGCATGAAGGTCACGGACTTGCCCCAAGCGTCAGCAGTGTTCTTGATGACGTACTTGAACTTCTGCAGGTCATCGGCAGCCGCGGTCAGGGTGGTGAACTTGTAGTTGATCTCGGCCTGGCCGGCGGAACCAACTTCGTGGTGGGAGCGCTCAACCTCAAGGCCGGCCTTGTCCAATTCGACACACATGGCGTCGCGGAGGTCAGCCTGCTTGTCGGTGGGGGAGACAGGGAAGTAGCCGCCCTTGACCGGAGTCTTGTAACCGAGGTTGCCGCCCTCTTCCTTGCGGCCGGTGTTCCAGTGCGCTTCTTCGGAATCGATCTTGTAGAAGCTGCCCTGCGGGGAGGACTCGTACTGGATGTTGTCGAAGACGAAGAACTCGGCCTCGGGAGCGAAGAACGCAGTGTCTGCGATTCCGGTCGAAGCCAGGTAAGCCTCTGCCTTCTCGGCTACACCGCGGGGATCGCGGTGGTAGGGGTCGCCCGTGCGCGGGTTGACGATGGAGAAGTTCAGGGCCAGGGTCTTCTCGATGCGGAAGGTGTCGACGAAGGCCGAGGTAACATCCGGGATGAGCTGCATGTCGGATTCGGCGATGCCCTGGAAGCCGCGGATGGAAGAACCGTCGAAGAGCTGACCGTTCACGAAGAAGTCGAGGTCAACGCTCTTGGCCGGCACGTTGAAGTGCTGCTGGACGCCCGGGAGGTCAGTGAAGCGGATATCGACGAATTTGACGTCTTCTTCTTTGATGAACTTGAGGACTTCGTCCGCAGTCTTGAACATCTATGCTCCTTATGCATATCAAGTAACAGGCCCGGAAGGCCGTGTGGTCCAGCCCAAGCCGAAGACCTGGAGACACAAAAATTTCCCCTTGCCGCGGTGGCTGGCAACTCCTATCACCTTAGGGAGACGGGATTTCCCGGGGGTGTCAGCATTGTTTCCGGCAGGTTACAGAATCATCTGTTGTGTAAACGGTAGTCGGCTTGCGGGTGTCCGGTCCATGCGCGTCCGGTGGACGAACACCGGGGCAGGCTCGGCCGGTACCTGGTCCCCCCGGGTCGGATGGGCGCACCGCCAGCAGTTAAGCTTGAAAGGTGGTTGATCGTAAAGACATTGGCTCCTGGTTGAGCGGTCCGGACACCTCCGGCATTTCCAAATACCCCGGCGAGCGGCTGGGGCTCCCTGAATCGGGGCCTGGCTCCATGGCGCGTGCAGGACGCCGCATCCTGGGCATCGTCATCGACTGGACCATTGCCTTGGTCATCAGCAACTTTGCCTTCGGCGGCAACCAGTGGGCAACCCTGGCAGTCTTCGCCGTGGAGCAGATCCTCCTCATTGGAACCCTCGGTTACAGCATCGGACACAGAATCGCGGGCATCCACGTGGTGCGCCTCTCCGGTGGGCAGCCGGGGCCGTTGGCGGCCGTCGTGAGGACGTTGCTTGTGTGCCTGGTGATCCCCGCGGTGATCTTCGATCCGGACCAGCGGGGCCTCCATGACAAGGCCATGAACACGATCCTCATCCGCATGTAGCTTCGTCCTTCCGTGCTGACAAGAATGCGCCCCGGGCCTCTTTCGAGGACCGGGGCGCATGTTTCGTTCTGCGGTCAGCGTCCGCGGGCCGCCTTGCGGTCCGGGCGCGCCTTGTAGGGATCGATGCCCTTCGGGATCGGGAGACGGTTGCCCAAGGAGTTGATGCGCTTGGAGACAGCATTGACCTCAACCTTGGTCAGTTCATTCTTCATCTTGCCCATGGTCTTGGCGAGCTGGTTCAGCGGAACCTGGCCTTCTCCGCGGCCGGACTCGAGGACATGGATGGTGACGTTGGGCAGGATCCTGCCCAGGCGCTTGCGCTCTGCGTCAGCCAAGGTCTTGACCCGGTGGCTGGGACCCTCCGTGACCAGGACGACTCCCGGGCGGCCTATGGCCATGAAAACTGCATCCTGGGTGCGTGGGTTCACGGCCACCGGCTGGTCCTGGGTGACCCAACCGCGGCGGAGCGTGCCCAAGGCAGCGCCGGAAGCTCCAGGCTGGTTTTCAATCTGTGCAAAGGCGGCCCTTTCAGCACGACGCGAAAGGATGAAGACGGCGGCGAGCAGGCCCAAGGGGATACCGATGATCAGGCCGGTAATCCAGTTTTCCAGAAGGAAGCCAACAACGAAGGCGACAGCGACCACGGCAAGGAACGCCAGCAGCATGATCAGCACAACCTGCGGATCGTTGCGCCGGGTCATTTTGAAGACCTCGGCGATCTGCTTCAGCTGGCTGGGCTTCTTGGCTTTGGCTTCCTTGGGCTTGCGCTGGAAGAGCCCACGCTTGGGTGAGTCGGCCGAAGGGGTCGATTTGTTGGAATCAGGGGAGTTCGCCATAGTGCCTTAATTCTACGTGATGTACGCCCCGGGGCCGGACCCACGATGACGGGTGATCTCCGCAACGGTTTTTTTCTTTCCCGTCACGATTCACATGGGTCCGGCACAGCATACGTGGGAGGCAATTGCCCGTGAATTGAGGAAGGAACGGGTCACCCATCACACCACGCTGATTTTCAACCCGTCTAAGGAAAAGATGTCCGAGCTGCCATCATTGCTGACCATCGTTCTTGAGGAACCCGGAACACTGGACCGGGAGTCTGCGATGTATCGAAGACTTGTGGCGGCACGTCTGCGTTTCGACGCGGAGTTCTCCATCCTGCAAGCCACCGAACCGTTGACCACGCGGTCCATCGGCCGGCTGTGCGCCGACATCACCAGCAAATACGTGGTGTTCATGCGGACATCGCACCAGGTGTCGGCAAACTATGCGGCCACCATCATCGGTTACCTGAGGACCCGTACGGTGTACTTGGCGGAACCTGTCATGTATACGGGCAGGATCGCCGGGAACATTGCGGGAACGGCGATCGACGACGCCTACCACTACGCGCGGGATACCGACATCTTTGGCTCGGTGTTCAACACCAGACGACTCGCAGACGCGCTGGAGGCGATCGGGGACGTGGACCGGGCAGGACTTTACACGAGTTACCGGCTGTATTGGTCGATCGAAAAGGTGAAACCGCTGCCCGCCGGCTATTCGGTGGCCACGGAAACCAAAGCCGCAATCGGACTTCAGTTGTCCCCGGAAGCCAAACGCCTGGTGCCTGTTATTCCCACATCATCCAAACAGCTCCGGTTGTACCTCCTACGCTTCATGGCGCTTTTCCTGCGTGGAATGCGGGCCCAAAAGGCCACCGCCGTGAGCCTCGAACACCTGCGGGAACTCGTGACGGCGCACAACATGACGGAGATGCTCGCCATGGTGGAACCTTTGCAGCCCTTCGAAGCTGCATGGATCCGCTGGCTGGCCGATCCCTGTGCCACCACGCACCTCTTCAAACAGCTCAGTGACAAGGACAGCTATCTCGTGTTCCTGCAGGACCAGCCCGTGGAGGATCCTGCCCGACTCCTGTATGAGCTGCTGTTCGGCGACGACGTCCTGGCCATCGCCAAGACCTACCTGCCGCGTACCTTGCGGCCGGGTCATGCCCGTCCGGGCAGTTACAACTTCTACCAACGTCCCATCAGCCCCCACTCCAGCATTCTCTTCTTCGACAGGCCGTTACAGGCGGACGACAACGCTGAACATCTCTACGACTACTTCCGGATCAATCACCCAGAATTCACGGAGTCCTATTTCGCCATCAACCCAAAATCCCCCGATTGGGAGCGGCTTGAGAAGAAGGGCTTCAAGCTCATCCCCATTTTCAGCACGGAGTTCTATGAGAAGTTCCTGATCTCCGATCTTGTGGTGTCTTCCCAGATCTACAACATCCGGTACCGCGGAAAGTCATTTGCCAACTCCCGGTTTGTGTACTTGCAACATGGCATCCAACTCAACGACATGTCCGATTGGGTGCTGTCCAAGTACTTTGACGTCTTCATTGCCACCGGACAGCTGGAGGCAGACTACATGGCTGGACTGGCGCCTGTTGAGACCCTCAATTCAGGCCTGCCCAGACTTGAGTCGCTGGCCCGTGAACCCCGGAATTCAGCCCACCTCCTGTTCATGCCTACGTGGCGGTTCAACCTGAACCAGGTGTCCACGGAGCAGTTCCTTCAATCACGCTACTTCCAGGCCATAGACCAAGTGCTGACCGATCCTGCGCTGCTGACCTTCCTCGATGCCACCGACCGCAGGCTCGAAGTGAAGCTCCACCCGAATGTCGAGAAACGGACGGCACACTTCCGGTTCTCCGAGCGGGTGGTGTTGTCGGAACTCAGCTACCGGGAAGCCATCAGCTCCGCTGAAATGGTGTTTACGGACTACAGCTCGGCAGTCCTTGATGCTTCATTCGTACACATCCCCATCGCGTACTACCACTGGGACCACGCCGAGTTCTTCCGCGAGCAGCCTTACGAGGGGCGGCTGGACTATGAAGAAGAAGGCTTGGGGCCGGTCTTTCATCAGCACGTGGATCTCATTGACTACCTCGTCAATGAACGGTTTGCCTCTGAGGAACCCTTGTACCGCGCGCGTCGCGACCGTTTCTTCAAGGGCGTTGACGCGGACCGGATCAACCGGAAGATCGTCGAAAGGATGCTGGCACTGTGACGTCGAAGTTCGGGGAGTTAAAGCGCAAAGCTACGGATCTGGGAAGAGCCGTTGCCTATTCGTCGACGGGCCGGGAAGTGGCGAGGTCGCTGATGGAATCGGCCCCTGAGTCGGCCGTCCGCAGGCTCATCAAGGCGAGGGGACTGGAAGCCCGGGTACGCAAAGTGGCCGCCGAGCACCTGCCGCAGGGGATCTTCTTCGCCAAGCTCACCCTCCCGGACTGGGAGGATCACCAAGGCGAACCGTTCCAGCTGCTGCAGGATGGTGAGGTGGTCTACGGCAATCTGATTGAGCCGCCGGCCCGCGGTTTCCCCCTCGAATACCGGAACATCATGGTCGGAACTGACGACTCCTCCCGGTTCAGGCTCGCCTCGGGGGGTCCCTTCGAATTGGGAATCGGCAGAGGACCCTTCACTACGCCGCAGCAAATCAAGTACGACGAGCAATATGGAGTAGAGCAACATGGCGATGCATACTACTCCGTCCGGGGAAACACCACTGATCCGAAGAGGATGCTCCTCACCTTCCCGGGCTTCGGCCCTTCCACGACGCGAATCTCCTATGCGGTGAGCTACCTCAAGGGGATCACGGACGCTGACCTGGAAGACACCCTGATGGTCTGCTTCCAGGACCGCTATTTGGCGGCCGGGTCCTACATGATGGTGGACAACGCAGGCCGGCCGCTAGGTGGCCGGATCAATGCCGCCATAGAAAAACTGCGCAGCCAATTCAACATAGACCCCGCCCGCATGCTGTTCTTTGGTGCATCCAAAGGCGCCTCGATAGCGATCCAGTACGCCAGGAACTTTCCTGCCGCCCGCTTGGTGCTGGCCGTTCCACAGATGAACCTGCCGTATTACTTCAGCAAGCCGTTCTTCAAGGACAACCTGTACAGGAACCGGGCCTTCCGCGAGGCTGAGCAGCCGGAGGACCTCCTTCGCCAGTACTTTGCGGAGGGCCGGACCATTGACTACTTCTATACGAACTCGGACGAACTCAGCAACCATTCACTGATTGAGCTCGTTCAGGACGTCCCCAATCTCACCAAGTACCGGATCGACGGCAAACACTCCGCGGTGGCAGGCACTGCCTTGCCGGCCATGCTTGGCATCATCAGGGAATTCCTGACGGCCCCGACCCAGGAGAAGTTCGTCTGCGAAGAGCTGCGGTGGTTCGACACGACCGACACCAGGCAACTCCAAGTACGGGTGGACGCCCGGGCTTCAGAGATATCACAGGCGAACTGGTTCGTGGGCGGGTGGGCCGGCAGGACGCGATTCATGCAGTTGATGACCGACCATTCCTACAAATTCGTCAAGTACACCTCCGGCGAGCAGGCGATGTTCCATCGCTACGACCCCGTGGAGCACCTCGACTCGCTCCATGCGATTGCGTCGAACGGCACGTCGTGGACGGCAACCCTGCCGGAGCAATCTGACGAACCGGGAAACACCGCCCGGCGGTTCCGCTCCAGACGCCGGGGCGAGGCATTTCAGGCGATCCCGCTTGATGTGGAGGCCAATGCGTCATCGGAATATGTGATTCTTGATGGGGACTGCCATGCACGGTTCCGGTACCGCTGTTCCCGCGCAAGCGCCGCTGGCCAGTCGATGGAGGTGCACTTCGTGCAGGACGCCGCTGCAGATGTCGTGAACGATTTCCCTCATGATCCAACCCAGCGCCCCGCCTATGTGGCAGTGGTCCAACCGGTGGACGGCTGGGAGTTGGCTCACCTCATGGCCCTGCGGCTGGTCGTGGCTGCCAACGTGCCCCGCCTGGTAGTGGTGGTGCACGGTCCAGAGGCCGACGAGGGGCTGTCCGCGCTTGGTGCCGTGGAATGGGACCAGGTAGAGGTGGTGGCGTGGTCCTCTGAGGAGGCTCCGGTACCGGTCCGTTGACGAGAAACAGCCTATACACGAAAAGCAGGCTGCACTGGCACTCAGTGGTGCCAGCGCAGCCTGCTTCGTGGCTTAAGGGAACAGCCCGTGGTCGTTAGCGTTGTGCGGCGAGGAGGGTGGAGGCTTCCTGGCGGGTGGTGCCGGAGGATTCGATGTGGGCGAGGGCTTCGGGGATGTCCCAGCCCTTTTTGCGCATCGCGGTGGCCCAGAGCCGGCCGGCCCGGTAGGAGGAGCGGACCAGGGGCCCGGACATGACCCCGAGGAAGCCGATCTCTTCGGCCTCGTGCTGGAGGTCCACGAATTCCTGGGGCTTGACCCACCGGTCCACGGGCAGGTGCCGCTCGGACGGGCGCAGGTACTGGGTGATCGTGATCAGGTCACACCCGGCAGCGTGCAGGTCCCGGAGCGCTTCGGAGATCTCTTCCCGGGTCTCGCCCATGCCCAGGATCAGGTTGGACTTGGTCACCATGCCCAGGTCCCTGCCCTGGGTGATGACATCCAGGGACCGCTCGTACCGGAACGCGGGACGGATCCGCTTGAAGATGCGCGGCACGGTCTCGACGTTGTGCGCGAACACCTCGGGCTTTGAATCGCAGATCGCTTGGATGTGTTCGGGTTTGCCGGAAAAATCCGGGATCAGCAACTCCACCCCGGTGCCGGGGTTCAGTTCATGGATCTTGCGGACCGTTTCGGCGTACAGCCACACGCCCTCGTCTTCGAGGTCGTCACGGGCCACCCCGGTCACGGTGGCGTACCGCAGCTGCATGGCCTGCACGGACCGGGCCACCTTGGTGGGTTCGAACCGGTCCAGCGGGGAGGGCTTGCCGGTATCGATCTGGCAGAAATCACAGCGCCGCGTGCACTCGGACCCGCCGATCAGGAACGTCGCTTCCTTGTCTTCCCAGCACTCGAAAATGTTCGGGCACCCGGCCTCCTCACACACCGTGTGCAGGCCTTCCTTCTTCACCAGGTTCTTCAACCCCACGAACTCCGGCCCCATCTGGACCTTCGCCTTGATCCACTCAGGCTTACGCTCAACAGGGACTGCAGAATTACGCTGCTCGATACGCAGCATCTTGCGGCCTTCAGGTGCCAGGGTCACTGGAGTGCTCCTTCTGGGGTGGAAACGAGTGCTTCTTCGTGCTTGCGGAACTCTTCCACAAAGCGGTCAACGATGTCTTCCGGGGTGATGGTCCGGCCAGTCTCCAGCGACATGGTGGTAACGCTGGCATCGGTGATGCCGCAGGCGATGATCTGCGCGTAGGGCGCCAGGTCGTTGCTGCAGTTGATGGCCACACCGTGCATGGTGACGCCATCGAGGACGCGGATGCCGATTGCGGCAATCTTGCGGTCCGGGCCCTTGTCATCTGCCAGCACCCAGACGCCCGCACGGCCTTTGACGGTGACGGCTTTGATCCCGTAGTCCAGCATCACGGCGATCATGGTGGCCTCGAGCCGCTCCACGTAATCCCGGATTCCCGAACGGTTCTTGAGCTTGAGGATAGGGTAGGCAATCAGTTGTCCGGGGCCATGCCACGTCAGTTTGCCACCGCGGTCAACGGGTACCACGGGGGTTCCGTCGAAGGGGCGTTCGTGGTCTTCCGTGAGCTTGCCTGCCGTATAAACGGCTGCATGCTCGAGAAGCAGGACGGTGCTGTTCTTCTCGCCGGCAACAACCTTGTTGTGGATCTCGCGTTGAAGGTCCCAGCCCTGCATGTAATCAACGAAATCCGGGGCAAGACCCAGTTGTGAAAACTCAAGAGTCATGCGTTCAAGCTTAGACCCAGCAGGACGTTGCCCATGCTTTTGTGGTGAACCTCTCAGTCGCATCCGGGAGGCTGCTCCGATATCACTGCAGAAGGCGGGCCTGTGGATAACTTCTGCAGCGAAAGCCGACTTCGGGTAGACCTTTGACATGGACACTCTGGACTCCGGCGCCCTATTGCCTCCCGTCATGTCAGGCTACACACCCGAACGGATCCTTGGGCAGGGCGGATCGGCGTCCGTCTGGCTGGCCACCAGGGATGCAGACGGCGCCCGGTTTGCCATCAAGATTGTCAAGAATTCAGAGGTTCCTGATGATTTGATGCATCCGCATGGCGCCGCCCACGCCATCCTTCGTGAGGCAAACATACTCACACTCGCCAGGCACGAGCACCTGCTTCCCTTTCACGACGTGGTGCCTGCCGAGATGGAGGGCCGGAACTGCTGGGGTCTGGTGATGGAATATGCCGCCGGGGGTTCACTCGCGAACCTTGTCCGGGGGCGTCGTTGTTTGACTGTTGGCGAAGCTGTCACTGTGCTGACACCCTTGGCCCAGGCGTTGGCGTTCCTGCATGGCCAGGGGATCGTGCACGGCGACATCTCCCCGGGAAATGTCCTGTTCACGGCCCATGGGAAGCCCTTGGTTGCCGACCTTGGGATGGCCGGGCTGCTGGGCGAGCTGCAGGAAGCCAAAGACGCGGGCACACCGGGTTTCATCAACGGCGATTCGGTGCCCTCCGCAAGCGGTGGCGGGCGGAATGCGGAAGAGGCTGCGGACCTTGACTTTGCTGGTGATGTCTTCGCGCTGGCGGCGTT
The DNA here is from genome assembly GCF_044748905.1 of Paenarthrobacter sp. NPDC089714. NCBI lineage: Bacteria > Bacillati > Actinomycetota > Actinomycetes > Micrococcales > Micrococcaceae > Paenarthrobacter > Paenarthrobacter sp. NPDC089714. The sequence continues at coordinate 164,412 of NZ_JBIVGX010000006.1, read as the reverse complement.
GGGGTGGTATTGCCTCACGGGCGCTGCCCCGGAGCCCGCAAAGAGCCGTCCGCCGCTTTCCCTTCTGGTTCCCGACGTACCCAAAGGACTGGTGGGTGCCCTGGAAGCCGGCCTGGCCCCGGACCCACATACCCGGCCGAACGCAAAGGAGTTCGGTTCGGCCATTTACCGCAGTGCTGCGCCGGAACCCGTGGACCTGGTCGGTTCGGTGCACGAATCCGTCATACCGGAGCTCCTGACGAGGCGTCCAGACGATGCCCTCTCGACCAAACGACGCACCCTTCGGCGGTTCTTCAAGGCTCCGTGCACGTCGTGGGCTGAACGCACTCCCACAAGCAGCACCACCCGTCGCACGAAGGCCGGGTTGACGTTCAGCAGAATGATGCCGCTCCCGTCCGACCGTCCCGCAACGCCGTACCGGACGGCGAGGGGACCGGGCGCGAGCCGGGCCGACCGGTCGCCGTCGAACGCGGAATCGTCCCGACCCAACCACCGTCGGTCCGGAAAACGGCGCGGAACGAGGGCCACCGCGCTGGTTTTGGGTGGTTGCCTGGTGGGCCTGCTGGCGTGGATCGCCTGGACCGGCACTGGATACCCGTCACAGCCGGGGGAGCCCTCCGGGTCCGCGGTGCCACAGCCGGATGATCGCCGCGGGAGCCGGACAGATATCCTCCCAGCCATGGCCCAGGCACTTGGCTCCAGCGATCCGGCAGTGGCCGTTCCAGCCCTTTCCGCGGTCCGTGACCAGGCCTTGGCTGAGGGGCGCCGGGAGTTGCTTGGGCTGGTGAATGCACCAGGGTCACCCGCCGAACAAGCTGATCTGGTCCTTGCACAGCAGTTGGAACCACAGGGGATCCGTTTCGTCGGCCTGAGGACAGTCCTGACCGGCGCGGCCGTGGATACTTTGCAGGCAGACCATGCCGTCGTCTCGTTGGCAGCGGTTTTGTCCGGTTACGAGGAACAGGATGCGCAGGGAAAAGTCATCCGCTGGCAGCCGCCAGGGCAGCCGCAGCAACTGCGCCTGGTCCTTTCCAAGGTGGACGGCCAATGGCGGATTTCGGAGATTTTGGCGCCGGAGCCGGGATGAGCCCCAGGAACGTGCACTCAACGTTTGGCTTCGGCCACCAGCCAGGGCATGGCCTCACTCAGGCTGGGATGCTTCCACTGAAATCCCGCTCCGGCCAGCCTGCCGGGATCCATGGCCTGATTTGCCAGGATCAGTTCATCAGCCAGGCCGCCCAGAACCATTCGGAGTGCCGGTCCGGGCACCCGAAGAAGCGCCGGGCGGTGAAAGGCCCCTGCGAGGCGGGAAACGATGGTGTTGACGTCCGCCAACCCCGGTGCGCACACATTGACCGGTCCCTCGAGTTCGGCAGTGATGAGGAAAGCAAGGGCAGCAGCTTCATCTGCCAGGGTGATCCAAGGCCAGTACTGGCGTCCGTTTCCGAAGGGCCCACCCAGTCCTGCCCTAAGCAGGGGCAGCAAAGGCCCCAAAGCTCCGCCGGAAGGACTGAGGATGACTCCCGTGCGGGGTGTGACCACCCTGACGGAATCGGGAGCCTTCCGGGCTTCTGCCTCCCATTGCACGCACAATGGTGCCAGGACGCCGGTGCCGGGAGCCGAGTCTTCCGTGAGTACTTGGTCCCTGGAAGCGCCGTAGTAGCCGGACGCCGATTGGCTGATGAAGGCCCGGGGAGGGCGGCCCACCCGACCCATGGCCGCTGCAAGGGTCCGTGTCGGCAGGATCCGGGAGTCATGGAGCGCCTTGATCCGGGCGCGGGTCCACGGCCGGTCCCCGATGCCTGCCCCCGAAAGGTTGACGACCGCATCCGCTCCGTCCAACACCGATTCATCGAGGATTCCAGCCGACGGATCCCACGAATGCTCCTCGGGGGCGCGCGGTGGACGGCGCACCAGCTTGACCACGTCGTGGCCGCTCGCCAGGAGCAGCGTAGTGAGGGCGGTTCCAATCATTCCGGAGGCTCCGGACATCACGATTCGCATGACCCATCTCACCATGCGGCGCCGCGGCCCGGAAACACCGTCCAAAGGGCAAAGGCCAGCTCAACCATCTGGCTATGATCGAACAATGACCTCCTCCAGCTACCTCCGTTTCCCGCATGTCCACGGTGACCTTGTTACTTTCGTGGCTGAAGACGATATCTGGATCGCCCCCGTGGCGGGCGGCCGCGCCTGGCGGGTTTCGTCCCAGCAGTTGCCAGCCAGGAATCCCCGCTTCACGCCGGACGGCAAGCGGCTCGTGTGGACTGCCGTCGTGGGTACCTCACCCGAAGTGGTGACAGCGGAGACCGACGGCGGTGGTTACAAGCAACTGAGCTACTTTGGCCACAGCACAACGAAGGTCCGGGGTTTCACCCCGGCAGGAAACATCGTGGTCACCAGCGCTTTCCAGCAGTCCGAAAGCCGGCACACGCATGCCTACAGCCTGCCGCTGGACGGTGGAGCCGCCGTCGCCTTGCCATTCGGGCCGGTGGAAGCAGTGGCGTTCGGCCCTGAAATCGGCGACGAGAAGCCGGTGGTGCTGGCCAGTGTGCTGTCCCGGGAACCGGCATGGTGGAAGAGGTACAGGGGCGGCACGGCCGGAAAGTTGTGGATCGACGCAGACGGCAACGGCGAGTATGAACGGCTGCTTCCGTCGGTTGAGGGCAACCTGACGGATCCGTTGTGGATCCAGGGACGCATTGCCTTCCTCTCGGACCACGAGGGTTACGGAAACCTCTATTCGGTCCTGCCGGATGGTTCGGGTCTTCGGAGGCATACTGACCACGAGGACTTCTACGTGCGGCACGCGAGCACGGATGGTGAGCGGGTCATCTTTGAGTCCGCCGGCGAACTGTGGCTCCTGCCGTCACTGGATCCGGACGCCGTTGCCCGCAAGCTCGACATCACCCTGGGTTCAGCCTCGCCCGCACGTCGTCCGGCACCTTTGAAGGTTGCCGCGCACCTCGGCGACGTCTTCCCGAACGAAGCGGGAACTGCCAGCGCCGTGGAGTCGCACGGTACTGTCCACTGGATCCGCCACAAGGATGGCCCGTCCCGCGTGGTGGAAGCTGCTCCAGGGGTACGGGCCCGGTTGCCGAGGCCGTTGACCGACGGGAGGATTGCCTACGTGGCTGACCACGGTGGCGTGGAGGCCGTGTACATCAAGCGAATTGCCGCCCGGATGGTGCCCGCCGTCCCGGCGCAAACTCCCCAGTCCACGGAAGCGCCTGCTGGGCCAACCGGAGAAGCGGATCCCCTGCCCAAACCGGTTTCCGCCTCGAACATCGTGGGCCACGGGCACCAGCCGCCAGCCGCCGTTGCGCAGGCTCCCGTTGAGGCCCATGCGGGCGAGCCTTCGCCTGACACGGCCGCCGGGGTTGAAGAGCCAGTGCCGGCACACAGGACTCCGGAGTCCGAAACCGTCCGCGTGGATTTCCCCGCGCCTACGCGTGCCAGTGCCCTGGAAGCCAGCCCCGATGGCCGCTGGCTGGCCATTGGAACCTCTTTTGGCGACGTCTTTGTGGCAGACACCGTTTCCGGCGCGCTGAAGTCCCTCGTGAGCCTTGGGGAAGGCAGCGTGGAGCAGTTCACCTGGTCCGTGGATTCGCAGTGGCTCGCCTGGTCCGAGCCCGTCACGTCCTTCGGTTCCCGGAGCAAGCTGCGGTTGGCCAGGCCCGCCAAAGATGAGGCCCACGTCATCGACGCCACCGACGGCCGTTTCTGCGACGAATCACCGCGGTTCACCCCGGACGGAAAATTCCTCGCGTTCCTCTCCAACAGAAGCTTCGACCCCGTCTACGACGGCCACTCCTTCGACCTGTCGTTCCCGAGCCCCATCAAGCCCTACCTGGTTGCCCTCGCTGCCGACACTCCATCGCCCTTCGGGCCCTCCGTTGACACCTTGGGTGAGGACACGGCTACTGCCGAGAAGTCCGATGACGGCGGCACTCCCGTCACGCGCGTGGATGCGGAGAACCTGGCCCAGCGCGTCATCGCGGTCCCCGTGCCGCAGGGAAACTACTCCGAGCTCACGGCGGCAGACGGGGCGCTCCTCTGGCTCGATACTGAGCTGTCCGGTGTGACCGGCGAAGGCAAAGGAACGCTGCAGGACAAAAAGGTTGCTCCGTCCCTGGTCCGTTACGACCTGGCCAAGCGCTCGCAGAGCACCCTGGTCAAGGCCGTTGACCGCTACCGCTTGTCCGCGGACCTCAAACGCGTTGTGTACGTCTTGGAGCAGCAGGTCACCTCGGTACCTTCAGATGCCAAGGTCGATGAGGAATCCGGGGAACTGGTCAAGGTGGAACTGAACCGGATCAGGGTGGTCCTTGACCCCGTTGCGGCGTGGGGACAGGCCTTCGAGGAAGCGTGGCGGTTGCAGCGTGACTTCTTCTGGGCCTCCGATATGGCAGGGCAGGACTGGCAGTCGGTCTACAACCGTTACCGGCCCATCGTGGACCGCCTGGGATCACATGACGATCTGGTGGATCTGTTGTGGGAAATCCATGGCGAACTGGGTACGTCGCACGCCTACGTGCGGCCGGCCCCGGACAACGAGCCCGGAAGGAACGGCCAAGGCCGCTTGGGAGCCGAGTTCCAGCTGGGCGACGAGGGCTGGGAAATCTCTGCCATCCTCGCCGGCGAATCTTCCGATCCGCTCGCCACATCCCCGTTGACGCGTCCCGGAGCGGACGCGAAGGTGGGCGACGTCCTGTTGGCGATTGACGGCGTCGAACTTTCCGCTGCGCTGACTCCAGCCATGCAGTTGGTGGGCGCGGCGGGCCGAACCGTGGAATTGACCTTGCTCAACGGCGACGGGCACGGAGAAGCCGCTGGAGTTCAGCGCAGGGTGGCCGTGGTGCCCATCCGTGACGAGGAACGGCTGCGCTACCAGGACTGGGTCCGCGGAAACCGCCGCACTGTCCGCGAAGCGTCCGGAGGGACGTTCGGATACCTCCATATTCCGGACATGATGGCCAACGGCTGGGCTCAACTCCACCGGGACCTGGACACGGAAACGGCCTTGGACGGGTTGATCGTGGATGTCCGGCGCAACCGCGGTGGCCACACGTCCCAACTGGTGGCGGAGCTCATTGGCAGAAAAGTCACCGGGTGGAGCATGCCCCGCGGCGAGAAGCCCAGGACGTACCCGCACCACGCCCCGCGTGGCCCCGTGGTGATCCTTGCCGATGAGTTCGCAGGATCGGATGGAGACATCATCACGCAGGTCTCCAAGCTCAGGGGAATCGGCCCGGTCATCGGGACCAGGACCTGGGGCGGCGTGGTGGGCATCGACAACCGCTTCGCCCTGGCAGATGGCACCGGGGTGACGCAACCCCGCTATGCCACGTGGTTCGGCGGCGGCATCGGTTGGGACGTCGAGAACCGTGGCGTGGATCCGGACATCGAAGTGCTGTTCCCGCCCCACGCCTACGCCGCCGGCACGGATCCCCAGCTGGAGTACGGCATCGGGGCGCTCAAGGAAATGATCCAGGAGCTCCCAACGGACCGCCCCCCGCTCCGGGAAGGTTACCGCAGCGTCCGTCCAGGCCCCTTGCCTTCACGGCCGCAGGCTACCTGAAGGCCCGTCTGCAGGCAGTCGTCACAGTAGCGGCGTAGAAAGGCCCCGCACCAGTACTGGAAACCAGTGGTGGTGCGGGGCCTTTCAGGTAATGCGCAGTGACTACGCCTGAAGCGTTGCATCCAGGGTGATGTCGATGCTGGCGAGGGCGCCCGACACAGGGCAACCGGTCTTGGCTTCTTCGGAGATCCGGCGGAAGTCCTCCTCCGAGATGCCCGGGATTCTTGCGGTGAGAGTCAGGTGGCTGCCCGTGATGCCGGTGCCGGGAACAAAGGTGACATCAGCCTTGGTGTTGACTTCCTCCGGGGTGAAGCCGGCCCCTGCCAGGGCGTGGCTGAAGGCCATGGAGAAGCATGCGGAGTGGGCTGCAGCGATCAGTTCCTCGGGGCTGGTCTTGCCGCCGGACTGCTCGGTACGGGCCTTCCACGTGACATCGAACGTGCCGAGGCCCGAGCTGTCCAGCGTCGTGTTGCCGGAACCCTCGATCAGGTTGCCGTTCCAAACCGTGTGTGCGGTGCGTACTGCTGCCATTTCCACTCCTTGGGGTAGTTGTGTATCGGCGGCCGGCGCCGGCCGGCTGCCACCGTGTCAATCCTAGGGACTCGCTGACGGCCACGCGCGGCCATTCCGCTGTTAGTGGATTGTGACACCTAGACTGGGCGGCATGGACAACCAGGAACACCCCGCAGACGCTCGCCGGGGACCGCGAATTGCCTCGCTCACCATCAACAGCAATGATCCCGACGGCCTCGCCGGATTCTGGTCGGAACTGCTGGGCTTGCCGGTGTCCGTCCAGCATGAGGGTTTCATCTGGTTGGAACCCGCCGGTCCCGGCGTGCCACAGTTGGCCTTCCAGCAGGTGGACCACCCCACGGAAGGGAGGCGGCGCCTTCACCTGGACCTGCATGACGACGACGCTGCGGCCTTGCGTGCGAAGGCGGAGAGGCTCGGGGCGGTCTTTGTCGAGGGGCATGACATTGGTGACTTCCATTGGGACGTCATGCTGGACCCCGAAGGCAACGAGTTCTGCATCGCACAGGACTGAACCTTCGCCCCACGAAAAACCGCCCTGCGTCAGACGCAGGGCGGTTTTCCAATGGAGTGCGGGAGTGGATTCAGTTCCAAAGCGTGGCGATGGCAATGTTGACCAACGCCAAACCGCCCACACCGTGTGCAAGGCCAGTGGAAACGGCTTCGCCCTTCTTGACTTTGCGGGATCCGATCACGGCAAGGACGGCCACGGCCACACCGATGGCGAACTTGATGCCGAGCTTGAAGTAGTTGGGGTCTGCGTCGGGCATCAGGGGAAGAACACCCATCATGGCGATGCCCGTGAGCAGCTGCAGGAAGGCGCCGTCACGCTGGCGCGGGTGCACCGTGGGTTCCTTGATGGTGGCGATCCAGTAGCCCACAATCATGGCTGCGCCGACGATGTGCAAGAACACCAGGATGCTGAAGAGAATACTCATGGACACAGCTTATCCAGTTGTTTCTACGTGTCGTAGCAAAGGCGCGCACACAAGACGAAAGGCGGGGAAGGATTCCGGCATTTTCCGGAATCCTTCCCCGCCTTTATCAGCAGAGGCTGCTTGAAGAACCTAGAGACCCAGGTCCGCTTCGAAGGCGCCCTCTTCAAGGCGGGCCTTGAGCGTCTGCAGGAAGCGTCCGGCGTCCGCGCCGTCCACCAAACGGTGGTCGTACGTCAGCGACAGGTACATCATGGAGCGGATCGCGATGGAATCGTCGCCGTTTTCGTCTGCAACAACCACGGCGCGCTTGACGATCGCGCCGGTGCCCAGGATGCCCACCTGCGGCTGGTTGATGATCGGGGTGTCGAACAGGGCGCCGACGGATCCAATGTTGGTGATGCTGAACGTACCGCCGGAGAGCTCGTCCGGGCCGATCTTGCCGTCGCGTGTGCGGCCAGCCACGTCGGCGATCTTGCCGGCAAGGCCGGCAAGGTTGAGGTTGCCGGCGTCGGAGATGACCGGAACCAACAGTCCCTTGTCGGTGTCCACGGCAATCGCCAGGTGTTCGGCGTTGTGGTAGGTGATTTCCTGCTTGGACTCGTCGTAGGCAGCGTTCAGCTTGGGGTGCTGCTTGAGTGCCTCGGCAACAGCCTTGGCGATGAACGGCAGGAAGGTCAGCTTGACGCCGTTCTGGGCCTGGAAATTGTTCTTGGCCTTGAGGCGGAGCTTGGCGATCTTGGTCATGTCCACTTCGTGCACCTGCGTGAGCTGCGTGGAGACCTCAAGGGATTCGCGCATGCGGCGGGCGATGACCTGACGGATACGGGGCGCCTTTTCCGTGGTTCCACGGAGCGAGGAAGCAACTACGGGTGCGGCTGCCTTGGCGGCAGGAGCAGCTGCCGGAGCCGGAGCTGCGGCAGCCTTCTTGGCCTCGGCCGCAGCAAGGACATCCTGCTTGCGGATGCGGCCGCCAACACCGGTGCCCGATACAGCGGAGATGTCCACTCCGTGCTGGTTGGCGAGTTTGCGGACCAAGGGAGTGACGTAGCCGGACTCGGAGGAACCGGTGGTCTCCGCGGGAGCCGCCGCCGGGGCAGCGGGCGCCGGTGCTGCGGCGGGAGCGGGTGCTGCGGCGGGTGCGGGTGCTGCGGCGGGTGCGGGTGCTGCGGCGGGTGCGGGTGCTGCGGCGGGTGCGGGTGCTGCGGCGGGAGCGGGTGCTGCGGCGGGAGCGGGTGCTTCCGCTGCGGGTGCGGCCGGTGCCGGTGCTGCAGCCGGAGCAGCTGCGCCGGATCCGATCACGGCAAGGACAGAGCCAACTTCGGCGGTCTCGTCTTCGCTGACCCGGATTTCCTGCAGGGTTCCGGCCACCGGAGAGGGGATCTCGGTGTCAACCTTGTCCGTGGAGACCTCGAGCAGCGGCTCATCTACCTCGACGGTGTCGCCGATCGCCTTGAGCCAACGCGTCACGGTACCCTCGGTAACGCTCTCGCCAAGCGCGGGCAGGGTTACTTCGTGGCCTTCGCCGCCCGAAGCGGCCGGAGCTTCTGCAGCGGGGGCTGCAGGAGCCTCAGCAGCGGGGGCTTCCTGTGCCGGTGCAGCCTGCTCGGCGGGAGCCTCGGCAGCCGGAGCAGGTGCTTCTTCGTCGGCCGGAGCGGCGGAGCCGGAACCATCGCCGATGCGAACCAGGGGAGCGCCAACTTCAGCGGTCTCGTCTTCGGCGACGAGGATTTCTTCGATGACGCCTGCGATCGGAGAAGGGATTTCGGTGTCTACTTTGTCGGTGGAAACCTCGAGCAACGGCTCGTCGATCTCTACCCGGTCACCAACCTGCTTGAGCCAGCGGGTGACGGTTCCTTCGGTGACACTCTCACCGAGGGCGGGCAAGTTAACGGATTCAGACATGTCGTCCCCGTTCTCCTTATTGATCTTTTTGTGCGGATGAATGCTGCTGGTCCGGGCGGGTGCACGCTGCAGATTCTGCCGCGTGCACCCGGCCCGTTTGTCTTGGGTAAAGACTTAGCCGTGGAGCGGCTTGCCCGCGAGGGCGAGGTGGGCTTCGCCCAGGGCTTCGTTCTGCGTGGGGTGGGCGTGGACCAACTGGGCCACGTCTTCCGGGTAGGCTTCCCAGTTCACGATCAGCTGGGCTTCGCCGATCTGCTCACCAATGCGCGAGCCGATCATGTGGATGCCAACCACCGGGCCATCCTTCTGGCGGACGAGCTTGACGATGCCGCCCGTGCCCAGGATGGAGCTCTTGCCGTTGCCAGCCAGGTTGTACTCCTGGGTCTGCACCTGGTCGTCGCCGAACTTTTCCTTGGCGAGCTTCTCGGTGTAGCCCACGGTTGCGATTTCAGGCTCGCAGTAGGTGACCTTGGGGATGTTGATGTCCTCGACGATCGCGGGGTTCAGGCCTGCGATTTCCTCGGCAACGAAGATGCCTTGCTGGTAGCCACGGTGGGCAAGCTGCACGCCGGGGACGATGTCGCCGACGGCGTAGATGTTGCCGACGCCGGTGTGGAGGCGCTCGTTGGTGATGACGAAGCCGCGGTCGATGGTGATGCCTGCTTCTTCGTAGCCCAAGTTGGCGGTGACGGGGCCACGGCCAACGGCGACAAGAAGGAGGTCGGCTTCGAACGTCTGTCCGTCGACCAAGGTGACCTTGACGCCGTTCTCGTCCTGCTCAACGCCCTGGAAGAAGATGCCGGTGCTGAACTTGATGCCGCGCTTCTTGAAGGCACGCTCGAGGTTCTTGACGATCGAGGCGTCTTCGTTGGGAACCAAGGAAGGGAGGCCTTCGATGATGGTGACATCCACGCCGAAGGACTTCCACACGGAAGCGAATTCGACGCCGATCACGCCGCCGCCGAGCACGATCGCGCTCTTGGGGATGTAGTCCATGGTGAGGGCCTGGTCCGAGGTGATGACCTTGCCGCCGATTTCCAGTCCGGGAAGCGAGCGCGAGTAGGAGCCCGTGGCCAGGACGATGTTCTTGCCGGTGTAGGCCGTTCCGTTCACCACGACGGTGTTGTTGCCCTGGAGCTTGCCTTCACCTTCGATCACGGTGATGCCCTTGGACTTGATGAGTCCCTGGAGTCCCTTGAACTTACCGGCAATGATGCCGTCCTTGTAGGCGTTCACAGCGGACATGTCGATGCTGTCCAGGGTTACGTTCACGCCGTACTTGGCGGAATCGCGTGCATGGTCGGCCAGTTCGGCCGAGTGCAGGAGTGCCTTGGTGGGGATACAGCCGTTGTGGAGGCAGGTTCCGCCGAGCTTTGCCTTTTCCACAAGGCCAACGGTGAACCCCAGCTGTACGGCCCGCAAAGCCGTGGCGTAGCCGCCGCTGCCGCCACCGAGTACCAGGATGTCGAATTCTTGCGCAGTTGCCTGATCGGCCACTAAAACGCTCCCTCGCGTGAATGATGACACGGGACTGCGTGTCATCGGGTCTTTGGAACTTGTTCTGCCGTGATTATGCCAGCACCTAAGTTCTCTTGCATTTGTGACTATCGAGTTCACCTTAGCGAACCACCTACCCATGCTCCACCCTCTGCGGGCGTTTGTGGAGCGCTTGTGTCGAGACTCACGTTCACTTGTGACACAGCCCTACACGCCGCATAATTCCGGGGCGGGGCGGGCCTTCCGGACGTGGTCCGGGAAGGCCCGCCAGTGCCTCGGCGGAGTGGCAGGAACGTCTAGGCGGAAGCCGTCAGAAGGTCTTCCGCGTAGGCCACCAGGGTACGGACCGTGCAGCCGGTTCCCTGCTTGGGCGTGTAGCCGTAGGGGCTGCCGTTGTTGAAGGACGGTCCGGCGATGTCCACGTGGGCCCAGGGGATTTGTTCACCGTTGCCGTTCTTTCCGACGAACTCGCGGAGGAAGACGGCTGCGGTCATCATGCCGCCGTTGCGTTCGCCGATGTTCGCGATGTCCGCAACCTGCGAATCCAGGCTGGGACGCAGCTCCTCGGGAAGGGGCATGGGCCACACCAGTTCGCCGGCACGGTCTGCTGCGGACTTGAGGGCGGAGGTCACTGAGTCCGAGCCCATCACGCCCGCGGTCCGAAGGCCCAAGGCGATCAGTTGGGCGCCCGTCAACGTAGCGACGTCGATGATGGCGTCCGGGGCCTCCAGGCTGGCGGCGACGATGCCGTCGGCCATGACCAGGCGGCCCTCCGCGTCTGTGTTGAGGACCTCGACGGTCTTGCCACCGTAGACAGTGAGGACATCGGCGGGCCGCTGCGCTGCGCCGGAAGGCATGTTCTCCGCGATGCACAGCCAGGCGGTTGCCTTAATGGGAAGCCCAAGGGAGGCAATGGCCAGGACAGTGTTAAGGACGACGGCGGCACCGGCCATGTCGCTCTTCATGTCGCCCATGCCGAGGGCCGGCTTGATCGAGATGCCACCGGTGTCGAAGGTAATGCCCTTGCCCACCAGCGCGATCTTCTTGGTGGCCTTGGCCGGGGCGTACTCCACCTTGACCAGGCGGGGCTGGCGGGTAGAGCCCTTGCCGACGCCGAGGATACCGCCGAAGCCTTCCTTTTCGAGGCGCTTTTCATCCCACACGGTGACCTTGACAGGCAGCCCTTTGGCGAGGTCCTTGGCGGAGTCGGCGAACGATTCAGGGAAGAGGTGGCTCGGGGGTTGGTTGACGAGGGTGCGCGTAGCGTTGACGGCCCGGGCCAGGACAGTGGCACGGTCCAGGACGGGCTGTGCTTCCTTTGCGGCGACCTCTGTGTAGAGGAGGACTTTGCTGACGGGTGCCTTCAAGCCGTCCTGGCTTGAGCGGTGCTCGGTGTACGAGTACGAACCAAGGGCCGCACCTTCGGCCACGGCTGCGACTTCGGCCACCGTGGATGCCGGGAACGCAAGCGTTACCGTGGACAGTCCGGCGAGTTGGCGGACAGCCGAACCCGCCGCGCGGCGCAGCGCCTCTTCGGTGAGGCGGCCGCCGTCGGACGTCTTTCCTGTTCCGGCGAGGACGAGGATTTCCGAGCCGGTTTCCGGCAGGCCCGGCAGGCGGTGCACCTGGTCGGCGGCGCCCGTGATTCCCAGGACTTTCAGGGATCCGGTGATTGACTCGGCGGCTTTGGCGCTCAGGGGATTGGACAGCAGCACCGGGCCGTCAGCGCCTTGCGCCACGCCCACCACGAGGGCGTCGCTGGGGGACTTTTTCAGATCCTTGGCGATCACGCCGAGGAGGATGTCAGTAGTCTTGACCACGAGGATGTGTCCTCACTTCTCTCTGCATTGCATGGCAGGGCTGCATGTTTGGCGCCCTGCTCCGGTACGCGCCCGGCGTCTTGTTGCGACGGCGGCCTTGGTCTTCGGGACCAGCGTAGCGAAAGGGCGCCGGCCCATTTCGATCGTAGTCTCTCGCGGGCTGCGGAGAGCAATTAAATGAGATTTGCGGCACACCGGGCGGCAGGAATGCCCGCTCGACGTGCTGCGTTGTATCTACAACGGACCTTCAAGACCGGTCCTTGCCCTGCACGGATTCCACGCGAATCCATGCGTTGGCCGGGCCCCGAACTTTGCCACTGTGAAAGGAACACGCCGTGTTTGAACGGATATCCGGCTCCCTCCTGGACCCCGAGGCGCTCTACGCGAGCAACATCGAGATTTTCCACAGCCCCGAATTGCGCGGACTGAACATGGTGATGGGCTTTACCGGTTTCGCCGATGCCGGACATGTGGTCCGGCAGATCAATGCGGAATTGCTTGACCAGCTCGACGCCGAGGTGGTGGCGATGTTCGACGCCGACCAGCTGATCGACTACCGCTCCCGGCGGCCCCATATCACCTTCGTCGAGGACCACCTGCAGGATTACCAGCCGCCACGCCTGGGCCTCTACAAGCTGACCGACGGACTCGGACAGCCCTTCCTCCTGCTGGCAGGGTTCGAACCTGACCTGCAGTGGGAACGCTTCTCCAGGGCCGTTGTGGGCATTGTGGAAAAGCTCGACGTGAACCTCGTGACGTGGATCCACTCGATCCCCATGCCTGTTCCGCATACCCGGCCAGTGGGCGTTACAGTCCATGGCAACCGCCCCGAACTCATCGAGGGCATTTCCAGTTGGAAACCGACGGTGGAAGTACCCGCAGCGATTGGACACATCCTCGAACTGCGGCTCACCGAAGCCGAGCGCAACGTAGCAGGCTATGTCATCCATGTCCCGCACTACTTGTCCGAAGCGGAGTACCCGCAAGCGGCAGTGGCTGGCCTGGAGTACTTGGGAGCGGCAACCTCGCTGATGCTGCCCACCGACCGTCTGCGTGAATCAGGCCGGGAAGTGGGCCGGCAAATTGCCGAACAAATCGAATCGTCCGAGGAAGTGCAGGCTGTGGTTTCGAATTTGGAAGCCCGGTACGACGAGAAATCCGAGGGTATTGTGCGCCGTTCCCTGCTCGCGGACGAGAACGATGAACTTCCCAACGCGGAGGATCTCGGTGCCGCAGTGGAGGCTTACCTCGCCCGTAAGGACGCGCCTCAATAAATCAGCTTTGATCTCATGGCAGGCATAATTAAGGAGTGAATTCTCCCCGCGCCTGGCTCATCTGGACAATCGGCGTGTTCGCCTACCTCGTGGCTGTGGCGCAGCGGACATCGTTCGGCGTCGCCGGGCTGGAAGCCACGGAGCGGTTCCATGCAAGCGCCGCCGCGGTCTCCTTCTTCACGGTCCTGCAATTGTTGGTCTACGCCGGTTTGCAGATTCCGGTGGGCGTCCTGGTGGACCGGTTCGGCTCCCGGGTGATGGTCGCCGGTGGCGCGGTCCTGATGGGCTTGGGGCAACTGCAGTTGGCCTTCGCGGACAGCGTTCCCGGTGGTGTCCTGGGCAGGGTGCTGGTTGGCGCGGGAGACGCCATGACCTTCATTTCAGTGATCCGGCTGGTTCCCTTGTGGTTCGCTCCGGCACGCGTTCCGTTGGTAACGCAGTTGACCGGCATGTGCGGGCAATTGGGCCAGTTGTTCAGCGTGGTGCCGTTTGCGCTGTTATTGCATTCCGCGGGGTGGACCCCTGCGTTCCTCTCGCTGGCGGCATTGTCTGTGCTCGCCGTCGTCCTTGTCCTCGTCTTGTTGAGGGATGCTCCTCCGGGCCACCCGCCGAGGGACACCTCCCAAGGACTCAGGGCCACGGGAGTTTCCTTGTCGCGGGCTTGGAAGCAGCCCGGTACGAGGCTTGGGCTGTGGAGCCACTTCACAGTGCAGTTCAGCGGAAACCTGTTTGCCATGACCTGGGGCTACCCCTTCCTCCTTTCGGCCCAGGGGCTGGACGCAACGACGGTTTCCGCGCTGATGGCGTTGTTTGTGGCCACGGCCATTGTTTCGGGACCCGGCGTGGGGCGGTTCGTCTCCAAGCACCCCATGAGGCGTTCGGCCATGGTCCTTCTGATAACCCTTGCCACTGCGCTCGTGTGGGCGGCGGTCCTCGTGCTGCCCGAGAGGGCGCCGCTCTGGCTGCTGGTAGTCCTCGTGGTGGTGTTGGCCGTCGGAGGTCCGGGCTCGATGATCGGCTTCGACTTTGCCAGGACCTTCAATCCCTCGCACAGAATCGGGACCGCAACGGGAATCGTCAACGTCGGAGGATTTATCGCGGCGCTTGTGGCGATCTACCTCATCGGCCTTGTGCTTGACGTCCTGAATGCCAGTGGCTTTTCCAACGGTGTCTTGTACGGACTGGCCCCGTTCCGGATCGCTCTGAGCATCCAGTTCGTGCTCCTCGCGCTGGGTACAGTGTTGATCCTTTTGACCAGGCGCAAGGTACGCCGCCAGATGGCGGCGCAGGGCATCCATGTGACCCCGCTGGTGGCAACGCTGGCCAAGCAGCGCCGTGAGCGGATTGAGCGGCGGCGTACAGCGCGCCAGGCTTCCCACCCTGGCGACACGTAGCAACCAGCTTCACTGGTCTTCCCCAGGACCCCTTTTCCACATACGCAAATTGGCGGCTGTCCGCTCCACTCCGCGCTGGCCAAGCTTGAGGCATGACCAGCAACGAGACCCTCAACATCTACCGGCCCGAAGACGTTCTGGGCTACATTCCGCATCTGCTTGGCTACTGGCCCCAGGACAGCCTGGTAGCCATCACCATGCAGGAGAAGACTTTCGGAGCTACCCTTCGGGTGGATCTTCCCACGTCGAACTCGCCACGCGTCCGGGCTGCCTTTGCAGAGTACGTAAGGAACCACCTCCTCGCCGACGAACAGGCAGATGGTGTGGTCCTTGCCCTGTATGACAGTGCCGGCTGGGACGACGGCTCGGTGGTGTGCCGCGCGATGCCGGTGTTGGTGGCCTTGCAGCAGGCTCTCGAGACTGTGGGGCTTTGCGTCCGGGAAGCGTGGCTGGTGGGAGACGATTATTGGCGCAGTGCTTTCTGTACAGACGCGGACTGCTGTCCAGTCCCGGGCTTGCCAGTGGAACAGATACGGAACGGCCGGATCAACGCCGAGATGGTTTACCGCGGAAGCAGCGTGGGGTCGTCGCCGCAGAGCCGGGTGGACCCGCCCAGGCTCGCGCTGCCAGGGAAACCACATGGGGGCGTGCTTGAGGCGGAGTTGAAATTCGAGGGTCAGTTCACTGGTGCGTGGCGCAGCCGGCTGTGCCTGGGCGCAGTCATGGATGCCTGGCTTCAGATTTTGGACAGGCCGTGGGCGCGGGGTGAATCTACCCCGGACGGTGCGGGGGAGGTGCAGGGGTTCGAGGGGCCGGCCGCGGACGAATTGGTGGGCTTCCTGCGGGCAAGCCTTGCCGTGCCACCATGGCGGGACGCCATCATGGTCATGGCGGCGGCCGGGGTGCGGTCTGCGAAGGCCGGGGCGGAGGCCTTCAATCTCTTCGACGAAAATGTCTCACCATCGCTGCCCTTTGATCCACTCGAACTTGGGTTGCGGGCCGGCCATGATCCGTCTGATTGGCCCGAAACAGCTTTCGGCACGGGCAGAGGAGGCGGGCTGGCCGGAGAGCCGGAGATGCCACAGCCGTCCCTGGATTCGGGCCATGGCGGGCTCTTCTCCTACGGGGAGGTGCTCCTGGGTGTGCAACCCGGTATTCCCGATTGGCAGCTCCTTGACGCCCTGCAGCGGGTGTTGTCCTTCCTGAGCTTCGACGAAGAAGAGAGCGAGGCCGCCGCGGCTGCACTGACCCTCCAAGGATGGATCGCCTGGTGCAAGGGGAGCGGTTCATTCGCCCATGCCTGCCTTGACCGCGCCCTGGCCGTCAACCCCGGATACAGGCTGGCGGAACTCCTCGACGAGATCCTGGGCCAGGGCACCGTCAGCGGATGGGCCCGGCGTCCTGACTCGGCGTGGGGCACCCATGTTGCCGGCAGAAAATAGGCCGGCGACTGCCCTGCTACGCGTGGGATTCGCAAAATCGTGAGACAATGGATGCCGAGACCCGGTTGGGTCCGCGTTTGAATGCCCGTTGGCCCCCGTATTTGGGGAACATTTCGGAGGCGTCGGCAGTTGTACCTAGAGACCCTGCGGACGGCGATTGCATTTGAAAATAATCGCGGACTTGACAGGGTCATAGTGGTGTTGCCCACATGGTGATTCCACAGACCGCCGCTAGAAAGGTTTTCTGTGACCCCGTCTTCCGTCGAGAAGGAACCCGCCGCCCAGGCCGAACTGTCCGCTGAGGAAAAGAAGGCGGCTTCGGCAAAGAGCGCGGCGACTCGTGCTGCCAGCAAGGCTTCAGAGGGAAACCCTGACAAGCCTGCACCCAAGAAGCGTGGACCCAAGCCCGGTGCCAAGGCCGCGGCTGAGGCTGCCAACAAGTCTTCAGATGCCGAAGACGACTCTGACGATGTGGAAGTCGAGGACGAAGAATTCGATCCCTCGGCAGCTGAGGAAGTGGAAGTCGGCGACGACGAGGCTGAAGAGGGGGGTGCTCCTGCCGGCAAGGACAAGCCTGCCCCCACTGGTTCCGGCTTTGTCTATTCCGATGCCGATGACGACGACGCCCCCGTCCAGCAGGTCATGTCCGCCGGTGCAACCGCAGACCCCGTCAAGGACTACCTGAAGCAGATCGGCAAGGTAGCACTGCTGAACGCCGAGCAGGAAGTCGACCTCGCACTCAGGATCGAAGCCGGCCTCTTTGCTGAAGAGAAGATTGCCGCCGATGACGGATCCATGGACCCCAAGCTCAAGCGCGAGCTGGAGTTTGTTATCCACGACGGCAAGCGTGCCAAGAACCACCTGCTTGAGGCGAACCTTCGTCTCGTCGTGTCCTTGGCCAAGCGGTACACCGGCCGCGGCATGCTCTTCCTGGACTTGATCCAGGAAGGAAACCTGGGCCTTATCCGCGCCGTGGAGAAGTTCGACTACACCAAGGGCTTCAAGTTCTCCACGTACGCCACGTGGTGGATCCGGCAGGCCATCACCCGTGCAATGGCCGACCAGGCGCGGACCATCCGTATCCCGGTCCACATGGTTGAGGTCATCAACAAGCTGGCCCGTGTGCAGCGCCAGATGCTGCAGGACCTCGGACGCGAACCCACGCCGGAAGAACTGGCCCTGGAACTGGACATGACCCCGGAGAAGGTCGTGGAAGTCCAGAAGTACGGTCGCGAGCCGATTTCCCTGCACACGCCGCTGGGTGAAGACGGCGACTCGGAGTTCGGTGACCTGATCGAGGACTCGGAGGCCGTTGTTCCGGCAGACGCCGTGAGCTTCACGCTTCTCCAGGAACAGCTCCACTCCGTACTGGACACGCTCTCCGAGCGTGAAGCCGGTGTGGTGGCCATGCGTTTCGGCTTGACCGATGGCCAGCCGAAGACTTTAGACGAAATCGGCAAGGTCTACGGAGTGACGCGTGAACGTATCCGCCAGATCGAATCCAAGACCATGTCCAAGCTGCGGCACCCCTCCCGCTCGCAGGTCTTGCGGGACTACCTGGACTAAGAACCGCTGGAAGTGAACAGCAGCCCTGCCGGATATCCGGCAGGGCTGCTGCTTTAAGCCCAGGGGCGGCGAGGCGCACCCAACTGATCTGACTGGCACTTCTGGTTGTTCCCAGCGCTGGGAACAACCACAAATGCCAGTTACTTGGGTTCATCCATGCCCGCAACGATCGATCCCGAGGCTGGGGACAGCTCCAGGACAAGCCAGTAAAGCGCCAGGACAAGCCCGTTAACAGGAACAGGGCCTCTCCCTGGTGGGAGAGACCCTGCTGCGGTTGGTTGTCCTGCTTAGTCGACCGGAACGGGTGCCTTCTCGTTGAGGCGTTCGGTCTCATCGTGCCAGTCGGAGGTCAGGGGCCGGAGCGTGGCCTCAACTGCGCGGGCGTGGTGGCCGCAGAAAAGCAGCTCACCGCCGGAGGACTCGAGTACAACGCGGACATATGCCTGAGCCCCGCAACGATCGCATCGGTCAGCTGCGTTAAGCGTGCGGTCTGCAACTGCTGTTGTCATGTCGGCCTCCTTAGTAGTTCTGTACATCCATATAACCAGTATTCGAAGCAGAACCATGGCAAGGATGGATCACTTTCGCTGTCCGCGTATCACATGTGCGTAACGTAACGGGACCGCTGTGTCGATGCCGGGAGTGGCAAACGGTTCCCGGCGGCGCCGGCGGCTACCCTAGTATGGGCAGAGTTTGCCTTGATTTTGGCGGACACAAACGCTGCTGGAAACACCCTGAGATATACCCCGAAGGAGCACACCGCGAGTGGCACCGAGTTCTGAATACAACGCCCGGCATCTTTCTGTCCTTGAGGGCCTGGAAGCTGTCCGCAAGCGCCCGGGCATGTACATCGGTTCCACGGACTCCCGTGGCCTCATGCACTGCCTTTGGGAAATCATCGACAACGCGGTGGATGAGGCGCTTGCAGGATTCGGCCACGACATCAAGGTCATCCTGCACGCGGACAACTCGGTGGAAATCCACGACGACGGCCGTGGCATCCCGGTTGACGTTGAACCCAAGACGGGCCTGACAGGCGTCGAGGTGGTCTTCACCAAGCTGCACGCGGGCGGTAAGTTCGGCGGCGGCTCCTATACTGCATCGGGTGGCCTGCACGGTGTTGGCGCTTCTGTGGTCAACGCTTTGTCAAGCCGATTGGACGTCCAGGTGGACCGCGGCAGCAAGACGTACCAGATGTCCTTCCGCCGGGGCGAGCCGGGGCGTTTTCAGGATTCGGGCGCCAAGACCGGTCCCGAGTCGGCGTTTGAGCCGTTCGTAGAGGGCTCGGTGCTTGACGTCGTCGGCAAGGCCAAGCGGGGAGTCACCGGCACCCGCGTCCGCTACTGGGCGGACCGTCAGATCTTCACGCCTGACGCCCGGTTCTCCTATGAGGACCTGGTTGCCCGCGCCCGCCAAACCTCGTTCCTTGTCCCGGGACTGAAAATCACCGTCCGCGACGAACGCAAACTGCCAGGCACCCCCGGTGAGGCCGGCGTTCATGAGGAAGTCTTCCACCACGATGGCGGAATTTCCGAGTTCGTCGATTTCCTTGCCGCGGACTCGGGCGTCACGGACATTTGGCGCCTTCATGGCTCGGGGAAGTTCAAAGAGACCGTTCCCGTGTTGGACGAAAACGGCCACAGCAAGATCGCCGAAGTCGAGCGCGATTGCGAGGTGGACATTGCCCTGCGCTGGGGCATCGGCTACGACACCACCATGCGCAGTTTCGTCAACATCATCGCAACGCCCAAGGGCGGAACCCACCAGGCAGGCTTTGAGGCCGCACTGCTCAAGACGTTCCGCAAAGCGGTGGAGGCCAACGCACGCAAGCTCAAGGCCGGCAACGACAAAATCGAGAAGGACGATGTCCTGGCCGGGTTGACCGCAGTCCTGACGGTGCGTCTGGCCGAACCGCAGTTTGAGGGGCAGACCAAGGAGATCCTGGGGACCTCGGCCGTGCGGGCCATCGTGGCCAGGGTAGTGGAGCAGGAAATCTCAGCGAAGCTGGCGTCGTCCAACCGCAATGACAAGGCGCAATCCTCGCTGCTCCTCGAGAAGATCGTCAGCGAAATGAAGTCCCGCATTTCAGCGCGTGTGCACAAGGAAACCCAGCGCCGGAAGAATGCGCTGGAAACGTCCTCGATGCCCACCAAGCTTGCCGATTGCAGGACGGACGATGTTGCGCGTTCGGAGTTGTTCATTGTGGAAGGTGATTCCGCCTTGGGCACCGCCAAGCTGGCGCGTTCCTCCGATTTCCAGGCCTTGCTGCCTATTCGCGGCAAGATCCTCAATGTCCAGAAGGCCTCGGTGGGGGACATGCTCTCCAATGCCGAGTGTGCAGCCCTGATCCAGGTTGTGGGCGCGGGATCCGGGCGCAGCTTTGATATCGAGGCTGCCCGCTACGGCAAGGTCATCCTCATGACCGATGCGGATGTTGACGGCGCGCATATCCGGACGCTGCTGCTGACGCTGTTCTTCCGGTACATGCGTCCGATGGTCGAAGCCGGGCGGGTGTTCGCCGCCGTACCTCCGCTGCACCGGGTTGAAGTCATCAACCCGGGGCAGAAGGCGAACGAGATGATCTACACGTATTCGGAGGCCGAGCTCCACGTCCTCTTGGCCAACCTCGCCAAGGAAGGAAAGCGCTACAAGGAACCGATCCAGCGCTACAAGGGCCTTGGCGAGATGGATGCCCAGCAGCTGGCCGAGACCACCATGGACCCGAGGCACCGCACGCTGCGTAAGGTGGGCATCGACAGTGCCCAGCGTGCCGAGGAAGTCTTTGACCTGCTGATGGGATCCGACGTGGCACCGCGCAAGGAGTTCATCATCGCCGGTGCCGCGACGCTGGATCGGGAACGCATCGACGCTTAGCGTTGCGCGGGACGAACGGCGTCGTCGTCTGCTTTTGCCGACGGCGCGGCCAGGGAGGCGGCCGCTGCGACGGCGGCAAGGGCGCCGAGCCCCCACGGCAGGCCGGCAGCGACGGCGACGCCGCCCACCAGAAGGGGACCTCCGGCGTCGCCAAGTTCCCGGCCGAGTTCGGCCGAGCCCATGGTGCGGCCCAGCCGCTCGGCCGGCGTGGAGTCCGCAAGGTGCGCGAAGGCCAGCGGCGTCGCGACGCCGATGCCCGCCCCGATCAACACAGCACTGAGGTAAATGGCGGCCGCGCCGGGAAGCAGCGCTGCCGTGAGCGTCCCGGCTGTGATGGCCAGGAGGCCGGACACCATGCCGGGCCGGTCGTGCAGGATTCCGCGGTCCCGGAGTTTCCCGATCCGCGGTTGGATGAGCGCGGAGGCTATGGCGAGGACCGTTACGACGGCGATGCTCCCCGCAGTGCCAAGTCCCTCCCTGGCTGCCAACGCGGGAAGGAAGCCGACGGCGGCCCCCAATGCGCCGGTGCCGGCGGCCAGGACGATCGTTGGGCCAAGAAAGGACCGCTGCGTGCTTTGCCGCCAGACGTCCAGGATCGTGTATCGGGGCCGGGGGAGCGGCTGGAGGCGTGGTACGGCCATAGCAACCCAGATTGCGGTCAGCAAGCCCACCATGGCCAACACGCCGAACAGCAAGCTGAAGCCACCCGTGATGATGGCGATGGCGCCCAGCAGCGGGCCGATGGCATACCCCAAGCCCTTCCAGGAGCCATAGCGGCCAAAGTAGTGTCCGGTTCTGCCGCCTGCCAGGCGCGCCACGCTGGCCGAGGACGCAGGCGAGAATGCCGAGGCGGCCATACCCTGTCCCAGCCTCGCGGCTGCGAGCATGAACGGCTGTTCGGCCCACAGCCCGATGAGGGAGGCGCCGGCGAAGGCCACCAGACCCCCGATGATGACCGGTTTGGGTCCGATCCGGTCGCTGAGTGAGCCAAAGACCGGTTTGAGAAAGACTTCGGCGACGTCGTAGAGGGCGAGCAGGACGCCCAAACCCAGCAGGTTGAGGCCGATGTCGGCGCTTTCGGCACCCAATCCGGCCGCCACTGCGTGGGCGCCGAAGGCTGTGGTAAAACCGGCTGCGTAGAGTGGCCATCGATGGCTGTTGTGGAAAACGGGGGATTCAGCGTTCACATCATTGAATGTAACAGGTGATACATTCAATGATGTGATTGAGAAGGACATTGCATGGCTCCTGCTTTTAGTGCAGGTTCCGGCCCAGCCCTCGCGGCATCGGGTGGCCGTGTGGAGGGAGCTGCGGAAGACCGGGGCAGTGCCGCTGTCGCCAGGAACCTGGGTCCTGCCCGCACATCCCGCGTTCGAGGAAGGACTCGGCCGGGTCCAGCAGCTCGTTGACAAGGGATCAGGTACGTGGACAGTTGTGGATGCTGTTCCGCGAGGAGACGGAGTTTCCGCCTTCCGCGACGCGTTCGTGGCGGCGCGGGCCGACGAATGGGCTGAGTTTGCGGCTGACTGCGGCAAATTCGAGCAGGAGATCGCCAAGGAGATCTCACGCAAGAAGTTCACCCTCGCAGAACTCGACGAAGAAGAGCAGAGCCTGGAGCGCCTGCGTCGATGGTTCCGGGAGTTGAAGTCACGGGATGTCTTGCGTTTGCCGCAGGCCTCGGAGGCCGCCGATCGCTTGGCACAGTGCTCTGCGGACTTGGATGGCTTTGCCGAACTGGTCTATGAGGCTACCCTGACGTAGCCGCTCCCGGGGCAGGAAGCCCGGGGTCAGCCGAGCAATCCCGGAACAATCAGCAGCGCTGTGGGGACCGCGAGCAACAGCGCCGAGGTCACCAAAACCAGCGTTCGCAATCCCTTGGCGAGTGGTGGCTGAGGCGAGAGCAGGCGGCTGACGCGTGACGCCGTCGTGCGTGGGGAGTCGGCCCCGCCGGTGGCGCTGACGGATCCGCCCTCAATGATTCCGCTGCCTCCCGCCAGTGAGCCGGCCGAAAGGGTGCCAGGCGACGCCGAGCCGCTGGAGACTATTGCGATGGCCTTGATGAGCGTGCCCTTGCTTTCGGTCCGCAGGGCGACGTCGTCGGCGAGCATTTCGATCAGCGAATTCACCGCGGTCTGCGCCAGCCTGGTGGTGGGAAACCAGGGCAACGCCTGCCGCCAGGCTGCAAAGGCCCAGAGGAGGAGGTCGTGCCGTTGGGAGAGGTGGGCGTTTTCGTGGATGAGGACCGCCCTGAGTTCCGCCGGTTCCAGAGCCGCCATCAGGCCATCGGAGAGGACTGTCACCGAGCGGGCTCCGCCCGGGAGGCAATAAGCCACGGGGGAGTCGTGGTTGATGACTACAGTCCCGGGGCCATCGGCGGAGGGAGAAGCGAGCAGGGCGAGCAATTCACGGTGCCTGCGCCGCTGCCGTTCGATCTTGTAGTAGGTCAGCAACAGCGTGAAGACCAAGTGGGCCGTCAGCAGGGCGGCCGCCGAGAGCGCAAAGAGGTGCCAGAACCCCAACGCTGTGGTTGGTTCGTTGTTGAAGACCATCCCCGCCAGGCCCTTCAACCCGGCGATCAGGGTGTCGCCGATGGGCTCCAGTCCGTAGACCAGCATGGCGCCGATCATCGACAATCCACCGGCAAGGGCTATCGCCTGCCAGAGCACCATGGCGGTGAACGGGGAGCGCGCCGGCCACTGTGCCCGGGAGAGAAGGACAGGCACAGGCCATGCCAAAATCAATGCCAGGACCGCCAGGAGATATGAGGTCCAGAACATAGTGGCTAATTGTAGCCGAGCAATTTGCGCAGTGTCGCGGCTTCACTTTCTGAAACGGAGCCAATGAAGCGGGCCAGGACGGCTTCCCGGTCCGGTGCTGAGCCGAGGACCTCGTGCATGAGTTCGGCTGTGTGGTCCGCCCGGCTGGAAACAGCCTGGTAGCGGTGCGGACGCGTGCCGCGTTCGCGTTCCACGAGGCCCTTCTTTTCGAGGCGGGACAGCACGGTCAGGACCGTGGTCACGGCAAGGTCCTTGCCCTGGTGTCCGGCGGAGCCATCCCCCGCTTCGGAGTCCTGGGCCAGCAAGTCACGCAGCGTGTTGGCGGTTGCGGCTTCTTGTCCCGCCCAGAGCAGATCCATCACTGCCCGTTCCAGTTCCCCAAGACTCGCCATCTATACGTCCCTACCTTCCGCGTCCCGCCATCCTTCTGGCAAACCGCGACGATCCAACATTCCACGATAAATCTACCGCTTTTCAGGCCTCCATTCTACGCGAAGTAGAACTGTCGGCGCGCCGCGCCTCCCGGCAGTCGCCGGATGCGGCGTCGGGCTGCCCCCTTGCGGGTGTGTAACGCCACTTGAAGAATTGGACTGAGCTTGCCGCATCTGTTCTACACTGTGTAGAAGATTAGTTTTCTACGCAACGTAGAACTAAGCCACCCGCTATGGGCCGCCGGACAAAGGACAGCCATGGACGCCTTGGAAATTGCACGTTGGCAATTCGGTATCACCACCGTCTACCACTTCATGATGGTTCCCCTCACCATCGGACTTGGCCTGGTGGTGGCCATCATCCAGACCCTCTGGTACCGCACGGGAAAAGTGGAGTACCTGAGGATGACCAAGTTCTGGGGAAAGCTCTTCCTCATCAACTTCATCATGGGCGTGGCCACCGGTATTGTGCAGGAATTCCAGTTCGGCATGGCCTGGAGTGAGTACAGCCGTTTCGTCGGTGACGTCTTCGGCGCCCCCTTGGCCCTGGAAGCACTGCTGGCCTTCTTCGTGGAGTCCACGTTCCTGGGGCTGTGGATCTTCGGCTGGAAGCAGCTCAAGCGTGGCGTGCACCTGGCGTGCCTGTGGATCGCCGTGATCGGCTCCATCTTCTCTGCCTACTTCATCATTGTCGCCAACTCCTGGATGCAGCACCCCGTCGGAGTGGAAATGGTGGATGGCCGGCCCGTCATGACGGACGCGTGGGCGGTGTTCACCAACAACACGGCCTTGGTAGCCGTTCCACACACGCTCTTCGGGGCGCTGGGCGTGGCGGGGGCCTTCCTGCTGGGCATCGCCTGGTACCACCTGTGGCGGAGGCGGCACGACGGCATTGACGTGGTGGGCAAGGACGGCAAGCTGGTACCGGGCGAGGCTGCCATCCCCGGCCGCGACAGGACCGACTACACCGTGTGGATGCGCTCCCTCCGGATCGGCGCAGTAGTGGCCATGATCTCCTTTGCCGGTACAGCCATCACCGGCGACCTGCAAGGGAAGCTCATGTTCGAGCAGCAGCCCATGAAGATGGCCGCGGCTGAAGCCGCGTGCCACGACGGGACCGGTTTCTCCGTCCTGAGTGTGGGCAACCTCGGGGCCAAGAACTGTGACGACATTGTGGCGGTGATCGAGGTTCCCGGAATCCTCTCCTTCCTCGCCAAGGGTGACTTCACCACCGAGGTGAAGGGCGTCAACAGCCTCCTGGGCGAATACAAGGAGAAGTACGGCACCCACCTGCCGGACAACCCGTTGTACGGTGACCGTGCAGGCCAGGAGATCCAGTATGTGCCTGTCATGGAAGTGACCTACTGGGGCTTCCGGATGATGATCGGATTCGGCGGCATCGCCGCGCTGGCAGCCCTTCTTGCCCTCTGGGTGACCCGCAACGGAGTTGTACCCGAGTCCCGGTGGCTCATGCGCCTGGCTGTGTTTGGCATCCTTGCCCCGTTTGGTGCCAATGCGGCCGGGTGGATCTTCACCGAAATGGGCCGCCAACCCTTCGTGGTGGCACCGAACCCGGACATGAACGGCATCGACCAGGTGTTCATGTTCACGGCCGCCGCCGTCTCCCCGGGCGTGAGCGCCGGCGAAATCATGGGTTCGTTGGTGGTCCTGACTGCCATTTACGCTGTGCTCCTGGTGGTGGAGGTCAGGCTGCTGGTCAAGTACGTCCGCGGCGGTGTCGCTTCGGCCATGCCGGAACTGGCCCACAGCAAGGACGACGGCGACGACCATGACTCTTCCGCCCCGGACAAGGGCGACGACGTGCTGGCCTTCGCCTACTAGAGACAGAGGAAACCACCAATGGAACTGTTGCCAACTATCTGGTTCGTGGCCATCGCTGTGTTGTGGACCGGCTATCTCTTCCTCGAAGGGTTCGATCTGGGCGTCGGGATGCTCATGAAGCTCTTTGCCCGGAACAACACGGACCGGCGCGTGCTGTTGAACACCATCGGACCCGTATGGGACGGTAACGAGGTGTGGCTGCTCACAGCGGCCGGAGCGACCTTCGCTGCGTTCCCCCTCTGGTACGCGTCCCTGTTTTCCACGCTTTACCTGCCCCTGCTGCTGGTCCTGGTGGCCCTCATCTTCAGGGCGGTGGCTTTCGAATACCGCGGCAAGGTGGACACCGAACGCTGGCGCAACGGGTGGGACTGGGCCATCGCTTTGGGTTCCTTCGTGGCCGCCTTCGGGATCGGCGCCGCGCTGGCACTGACCACCACGGGCCTGCCCATCGACGCCAACGGCGACCGCACTGGAGGTCCGCTGGCCTGGTTCAGCGGGTACGCGCTGCTGGGCGGCCTCGCTGTGGTGGCGTTCGCCTTGGTCCATGCCTTGGCTTTCCTCGCCTTGAAGACCGACGGCGAAGTGCGGCACCGGGCGCGCCGCTGGTTCGTGCGTTTGGTCGCCGTGGCCGCATTGCCGCTGCTCGGGTGGATGGTTGCCGTGCAGTTCCTGAGCGGGAAGCCATGGACCTGGGTGCTGGTGGTCGCCGGAGTGGTGGCCGTGGTCCTGGCATGGTTGTGGGCCCGGAAGGGTGCCGAGGGACGGGCGTTTGGGGCCACCGGGGCGTTCGTTGTGTGCGCAACTGCCTCGATCTTTGGGGCAGCGTTCCCCGTGGTCATCCCATCCACCCTTGATCCCGCTTTCAACCTGACCATCTCCAACGCCTCATCCTCGGACTACACCTTGGGCCTGATGAGCGTCGTGGCTGCGGTGGGCCTCCCGCTGGTCATCGCTTACCAGGCTTGGACGTACTGGGTCTTCCGGAGGCGGGTCAGCTCGTCGCACATTCCCGAGGCCCACGGCTTCCTGCCTGCCATCGCCTCCAAGGTGCTGCTGAACGCGGCTCCCCAGCAGGATCGGCAGCAGCCCGGCAACGCCTCCAGCCCAGGAGCCTAGCCCTCCATGAAGCCCGTGTTCCCCTCCGGTCCTGCAACCCGCGCCGCGCTCTACGGAACAGGCGTCCTGTCTGCACTCAAGGCACTGGCCCTGGTCCTGATGGCCCAGGCCGTGGCCGGGATGCTCGCGGGCCTTGCAGGAGGTGATTCGGACTGGCATGGCGGACTGGTGTGGGGTGCCGTGGGTGCGGTGCTCAGGTCCTTCGCCGTATGGGGCCAAGGAATCGCGTCCCGGCGTGCCGCCCTGGGCGTCAAAGAGGAACTGCGCGCGCAACTCCTGCGCAAAGCATTGACCGACGGCGGAGCCTCCACCGGTGCCAGGGTCAACGATGGCGGACTGGCCATTCTTGCTACCCGGGGCCTGGACGCCCTGGACGACTACTACACGCAGTACCTCCCTGCCTTGGTCAACTGTGCGACCATACCCCTGCTGGTGGGTGCCAGGATTCTCTGGGCGGACTGGGTCAGCGCCGTGGTCATCGTCCTGACGGTCCCGTTGGTGCCGCTCTTCATGGTCCTCATTGGGCGGCACACCGAGGACAAGGTCCGCGAGGCCCAAACCACGCTGCGCACCCTGTCCGGCCACATCCTGGAATTGGCCAAGGGCCTGCCTGTCCTGGTGGGCCTGGGAAGGGCAGGCGACCAGCGCGCTGCCCTGGAGGATATCTCCGAGCAGTACCGGTCCCGGACCATGGCCACACTGCGTACCGCGTTCCTGTCGGCCCTGGCCCTTGAACTCATCGCCACGATCTCCGTGGCGGTGGTGGCAGTGTTCATCGGCGTGCGGCTGGTGGGTGGGGACATGGCCCTCGAAGCAGGACTCCTGGCACTGATCCTGGCACCCGACTGCTACCTGCCACTGCGCGAGCTCGGTACCGCCCACCACGCCAGCGACGACGGCCGGGAGGCCCTCGAAACCGCCAACGCCGTGCTGGCCGCACCCGCCAGCACCCCGGTCACGAGTGACGGTCCCGGTACGTCCGGGCCAGCCGACGTCGTGGTTACCGATCTGGTGGTGGGCTATGCGGGAAGGCCGGGACCCGCCGTCGGGCCTCTGACGTTCACCGCACCCGCCGGGCGGGTTACTGCCTTGGACGGTCCAAGCGGTGCCGGCAAGACGACTGTCCTGGCCGTCCTGGCCGGCCTGGTGGGCAACGGAGCCGAAGCATCCGTGGCCGGCACCGTTGCGGGCGCCGGGACGGTTGCCTGGGTTCCACAGCATCCGGTCATGGCGAGCGCAACCGTGCAGGACGAAATCCTGCTCTATCTCGGCGAAGCATCGCAGGATCCCGCGCTTGCAGCCCGGTTGCTGGAGAAGGCCGCGGCAGGACACTTGGCAGGGAAACATCCAGCGGAACTGAGCCCGGGAGAGCTGCGTCGGGTTGCCTTGGCACGTGGGCTCGCACGCCTTGAGTCAGGAGCCACGTTGCTGCTCCTGGACGAACCAACGGCCCACCTGGACCAACAGTCAGCAGCCGTGGTGCGATCCGTCATCGGGTCCCTGCGCAGCCGTGCCACGGTGATCCTGGTGGCCCATGACGCCGCGACGCGACGGCTCGCGGACCACACCGTCTTCCTGGGGCGGGCCGGCGAACCAGCGGCCCAGTTGCCGGAACCCCTCCTGACTGCCCGCGGTACAGGGGACCCGGGGGCGGGCGTCACCGTTCAAGATGGCAACGGTGTTCCCGTTACCGGTCGGAGGGCGCTTCCTGCATCCTTGGGCGCAGTCCTGAGGCCGGTCCGCTGGAAATTCGCCGGAGCCGCCGTGGTGGGCGTACTTGCCGCCCTCTTCGCGGTGGCGTTATCCGGATTGTCCGGATGGCTCATCATCCGGGCGAGCGAACAACCTCCCATCCTCTACTTGCTGGGCGCGATCGTAGGGGTCCGTTTCTTCGGCATTGGCCGGGCCGTGCTCCGGTACACCGAAGGGCTGCTGACCCACGACGCCGTGTTCGCGGCGATGAGCCGTTTGCGTGGCTCCTTGTGGGCGGCGTTGAGCCGCCGTGCGCTGGCCCTTCGCAGATTGCTGCAGGGCGGAAACGTGCTGGGCTCGGTGGTGGATGACATCGACACCCTCCGTGACCTCCTGCCCCGGGTGGTGCTTCCGCCCCTGGCAGCCGTGGGCGTTGCGGCAGGCTCCATCATTGCCACTGCGTTGGTGCTTCCCGCCGCGCTGCCGGCAACGCTCGTGGCTGCCGTACTCGGACTGGTGGCGGCTCCCTTGCTGGCACTGTTCGCCGACCGGAACGCCGCGACGGCCGAGCAGAAACTCCACGCGGGCGTCCTGCGCGGAACCGCGGCGGCCCTGGACGCGCGCGCCGAACTCTCAGCCAACGGTGTGGCCGAACCTGTCCTGGAGGCGCTCAAGGAGCAAGACCGCGAAGCCACCCTCGCAGCACAGCGATCCGCGTGGGCCGAAGGGCTGGGCCAGGCCGTCATCGTCCTGGCCTGCTCAGTGGCTGCCCTATGGGCCGGACTCCTGGGCGCAGCGCCATCCATGGACGGCACTGTCAGCCCCGCCCTGGTGGCCGTGATCGTCCTCATGCAGCTCGCCTTGGTGGAACCATACGCCGGAGTGGTGCCTGCCGTCCGCCAAGCCCCTGCGCTCGCAGCCGTCCTGCGCCGTGTGGCCGGCGCGGGAGCGCTGGACTCCACCGTTGAGGGACCGAACGACGACGGCGGCATCCACCCGCTGCGCGACCGGGACGGCGGCCCGGGACTCGAGCTGATGGACGTCTCCGCAGCATGGCCGGGCGGCCCTGAGGTCTTCTCCGCGCTTTCCGCTGAGGCTGCGCCCGGACAGTGGCTCGCCGTCACCGGACCGTCGGGGTCGGGCAAGTCCACATTGTTGTCGGTTCTGCTCGGTTTCCTCCAACCGTCCTCGGGGATTGTCCGGCTAACCGGGAGCGCCGCGTGGTGTCCCCAGGAAGCACACCTCTTCGACTCCACGATCCGCGGCAATCTCCTCCTGTCCAGGCCCTCGGGAGACAAGCCGGGCGAAGCGGAGATGTACAAGGCCCTCGCGGACGTGGGGTTGGATTCGTTGGTTGGCGGCTTGCCGGAAGGACTCGATACCAGGATCGGCCCCGGCGGGGCATTCCTCAGCGGGGGTGAACGGCAGCGGCTTGCCATGGCCAGGACGCTCCTGACCGGGGCGCAGGTCCTGCTGCTCGATGAACCGACTGCCCACCTGGACGCCGCCTCCGCCCGCGACATGATGGCGACCCTTCGGCGCGGACTCCGGGATGTGACCGTAGTGCTGGTGACGCACAATCCAGCGGACATCGATGCCACGGACGCCCGGTTGGAGCTGCAGGGAAAGTCCCGGGTCGCAGCTGAACTGGTGAGTCGCCGCACTGCTCAGTAGCCTGTTGGCATGGCCGTAGAGCAACCTCATGACGTTCCGCCGCGCGACGATCTACCGACAGCCGAGGCTACGGGCCTGCGGTGGCAAGCCGCCACCGTGGACCAGCTACACAACTGGGCCGCACTGATCGCCCGGACGGCCGCCGTCGAGCATCCTGCGTGGTTCGAGAAGTCCGGCGACTTGGTCCACATCCTGGAGTCAACCACCAACGACGCCCGGACCAACACTCTTCTGGGCCTCGATGGCGACGGTGTGGCCCGGGCCTACGGCCGCATCATCAAGAACCCGGACGGGGACAAGGCCTCTGGCATGGGCTGCGTCGATCCTGGCTGGCAGCGCCGGGGGATCGGCTCGGCCGTCCTTGCCTGGCAGGAAGCACGGACCATCGAACGGTTCACCGCCGACGCCGGGTCAGGGCACCTGGCGTCACCACCCCGGCTCCGGGTGCGGACGGAGGAGCAGCACCGGCACCAGGCGGTGCTGCTGGAGTCGCGCGGGTATGCGGCTGTGCGTTGGTTCAATGAGATGCACCGTCCACTGTCGATTCCCGTGCCCCTGGCGCCGCTCCCGCCGGGACTTCAACTGCGCACCCTGGACTCCTCGCTGCACGAGCCGGTCCGTTTGGCACACAACGACGCTTTCAGGGACCACTGGGGCAGTGAACCGAGGGACCGGGAATCATGGCGATTCACCATGGAAGAGCCCACGGCCCGGCACGACTGGAGCACGGTGGCGATCGATACGGCCTCGGGGACGGTGGCGGGATACCAGCTGGCCAGCTTCGACCCAGACGCCGCCGCTGACCGCGGGTTCACGGAGGGCTACACGGAACTGCTCGGTGTACGGCGCGAATTCCGCGGCAGGGGGATCGCACAGGCCCTGCTGGCCGATGCCATGCGCAGGTTCGCGGCGGCCGGCATGGACATGGCCTCGCTGGATGTGGACTCGGCGAATCCCACGGGAGCGCTCGGTTTGTACGTGGGCATGGGTTACACGCCGGTAAACCGGAGCATCACGTGGGAGAAGTTGTTGTAGCGCTGTCGTTCAGCCGTCGACGTCGTGCAGATGATGGACGACGTCGTGCAGGAAGTACTGCGAAAATGTCAGGACCGTGAAGGCCGAGCCGTTGCTCCGCGTGCCGGTCCGTTCCCATTCATCCTGGACTACGCGTGCGAACGACTCAGCCACCTGTTCGCCTTCGGTGACCAGTTCGTCGGCGACCTGGCTGGGGTCGGAGGATCCGTAGTCGCCATCGATGGCTGCCTGGTCCTGGTCCCAGTTGTCGAAGGCTGCATTTTCCTGCGTGAGCATCAGGTTCAAGCGTTGGCCGAACAGCTCGAAGACATCCCTGACGTGGCACGCGTATTCCACGGGGGACCACGTGTGGTCATTGGGCCGGGTTGTTGCATCTTCGCGCTTGAGGACCGAACGCCACCGGGGAAGCATGCTCAGGACGCTTCCGGGTACGGTCGCCGGCGTGACCGTCGAAGCATCGAATCCACATTCGGGGCAGGGCTCGGCGAGCACCCACGTCCAGTCTTTGTCCTCAGGAATGATCGGCATACCGCCAGTCTATGCGGCTCCTTGCCCTGTACTGCGCAGGCGGTGAAACAGGTCCCGTTTGCCGATTGCTTCGCGACGGCGCAGGAGTAGAGTTCGTTCCGGGAGGAGAGCCGGAAAGAGAGAATCATGCTCAAAGATCAGCAAGTAGCTGCCGTTCTGCCGGCACAGGATCTGGCCAGGGCCCGTGGGTTCTACAGCGAGAAACTCGGTCTTGAACCCGACAATCCGGATGCTGCCGACAACCTGCAGTACAGCTGTGGCAGCGGAACGGCGTTCCTGCTCTACGAAACGCCGAACGCCGGAACAGCCAAGAACACCCAGATGGGCTGGAATGTGGATGATCTTGCCGCCACAGTAGCCGAACTCCGCGGAAAGGGCGTGGTTTTCGAAGACTACGACTTCCCCGGGCTGAAGACAGAGGATGGCATCGCCACCATGCCCGATGGCACCGCAGCGGCCTGGTTCCTCGATACCGAGGGAAACATCCTCAGCCTGAACCAGATGGGCCGTAACGGCTGACGCCCAACGGGACGGGCCGGCGGCTTCCTGAGGCCGCCGGCCTTTCCTTTGCCTCGCCTACGCGCCGTCCGGAGCGGCTTCGGGCCACGCCATGCTCGGACCGATCGCCTCCACCGGTTGGGATAACGGCACGCCGGACCCATCCCTTCGGCCGTGTTCATGCGGAAGGGCCCGGGCAACGCCTGCGCTGGTTGACGCCTTGGCCGGGCCATGCCCCGCCCACGCCAGCAGGAGCGTGTCTTCGCCCTTGAGGAAACGGTGGGCGCGGACACCGCCGGTGGCGCGGCCCTTGGCCGGGTACTCGTCGAAGGCCGTCACTTTCGCCGTGCCCGGCGCCGTTCCGGGCAAGGCGCCAACGGTTCCGGCGATGGTGACCACGACGGCGGCCGGATCGTTCGGGCGCACGGCACCGAAGTGGATCACTTCGTCTCCCGCTGCCAACTTGATGCCCGCCATGCCCCCTGCCGTGCGGCCCTGCGGCCGGACGTTGGACGAACTGAACCGCAGCAACTGGGCTTGCTTGGTCAGGAAGACGAGATCGACGTCGTCCTCCTGCGCCGGTTCCACGGCGAGGACGGTGTCCTTGTCCTTGAGCGAGATGATCTCCCAGTCCTCGCGGTTCAACGGATAGTCGGGCTGGACGCGCTTCACCACGCCCTGCACGGTGCCGATCGCCAGGATCTGATCCAGCGGGACGAAGGCCACCAGGGCCTCGCCCTTGAGCAGCGTGATGAATTCCCTGGCCGGCACACCGCCGGCCAGGTTGGGCAAACCGCTCACCGGCGGAAGCACAGGCATGTCCATCACTTGGAGCCGGAGCATCCGGCCGGTGGAGGTCACGGCGCCGATTTCGCCGCGGGCCGTGGTCTTGACCACCGAACGGAACACATCGTGTTTTGCGCGCGGACCCGATTCGGCGAGGGGTTCCTGGTTGGAGGTCCGGGCGATCTGGCCGGACATGCTGAGCAACGCCCAGCAGGGGTCGTCCGGAATTTCCAAGGGAAGCGCGGCGGCCTTGCCCTTGGGGCCCGGAGCGGCAGACGCCAGGGCGGCGGCGACCGTCGGAGACACAGCCTCGGATTCCAACAGGACTGTCCGGCGCGGAGTTCCGTACTTCTCCGCGATCTCGGCCAGCTCGCCGGAAACCAGCTCACGAAGCAACTGGTCGCTGCCCAGGATCGCCTCGAGGGCTTCGATTTCCCTGCGCAGTTCGTCCTGCTCTTTCTCCAGCTCGATGCGGGAGTACTTGGTGAGCTGGCGAAGGCGGAGCTCCAGGATGTAATTGGCCTGGATCTCGGTGAGGTCGTAGATGGACATCAGGCGTTCGCGGGCCGCGGAAGCTTCATCGGAAGACCGGATGATCTGGATGACTTCGTCAATGTCCACGATGGCGATCAAAAGGCCCTCCACCAAGTGGAGGCGGTCCTTCTTCTTGCCCAAGCGGAACGCCGTCCGCCGGCGGACCACGTCAAGGCGGTGGTCCACGTACACCTGCAGGAGCTGCAGGAGCCCAAGCGTCTGCGGCTGGCCGTCAACCAGGGTGACGTTGTTGATGCCGAAGGAATCTTCCATCGGCGAGAACCGGTAGAGCTGCTGGAGGACGGCGTTGGGATTGAAGCCGTTCTTCAGTTCGATCACCAGGCGCAGGCCGTGGTTGCGGTCCGTCAGGTCCACGACATCGCTGATGCCGGTCAGCTTCTTGGCGTTGACCGCATCCTTGATGCGCTCGATCA
Organism: Paenarthrobacter sp. NPDC089714; assembly: GCF_044748905.1. Classification (NCBI taxonomy): domain Bacteria; kingdom Bacillati; phylum Actinomycetota; class Actinomycetes; order Micrococcales; family Micrococcaceae; genus Paenarthrobacter; species Paenarthrobacter sp. NPDC089714. The sequence goes on along the minus strand of NZ_JBIVGX010000006.1, from coordinate 130,246 downwards.
CCTTTTCCGGGCCAACCATGTACGGAAGCTCCGTGACCACCAGGCCGGTGCGCCGGGCAGTGAGCTGCTCCACCTCCACCTTGGCCCGGGTCTTGAAGGAACCGCGCCCTCCGGCGTACGCGTCGCGGATGCCGTCCAAGCCGACGATCCGCCCACCCGTGGGCAGGTCCGGCCCCGGAATGAACCTCATGATGTCATCCAGCGTCGCCTCGGGGTTGGCGATCAGATGGCGTGCGGCCGCGATGACTTCCACCAGGTTGTGCGGAGCCATATTGGTGGCCATGCCGACGGCGATGCCCGTGGTTCCGTTCACCAGGAGGTTGGGGAACGCGGCCGGCAGGACTTCGGGTTGGGTCAGCTGGTTGTCGTAGTTCGGAACGAAGTCCACCACGTCTTCGTCGAGGTGGTCGGTCATGGTCAGGGCTGCGGCGGCCAGCCGGGCCTCCGTGTACCGGGGCGCGGCCGGACCATCGTCCAGCGAACCGAAGTTGCCGTGGCCGTCGATCAACGGCAGGCGAAGGGAGAAATCCTGCGCCATGCGCACCATGGCGTCGTAGATCGCGGCGTCACCATGCGGGTGGAGCTTGCCCATCACTTCGCCCACCACGCGGGCACTCTTGACGTGGCCTCGGTCGGGGCGGAGGCCCATATCGGCCATCATGTAGAGGATGCGGCGTTGGACAGGCTTGAGGCCATCACGTGCGTCGGGAAGGGCACGCGAATAGATCACCGAATAGGCGTACTCCAGGAAGGAGCCCTCCATCTCGGAAGTGACGTCAATGTCGACGATCGTCTCGGTGAAATCGCCGAGGGGCTCGCCTTTGCGTGCTGAAGTTTGGCTGCGGGCCATGGGTGTGGTGGATCCTTGAAAGTTGTACTGCGGATGTTTTAGCTAGGCTAAGCCTATGGTGGATCAGCCCGGGGTCGGCATTTATCCGGAATATTGGGAGGCCGATGTCGTCCTGCGTGACGGCGGGACCGCCCACCTTCGCCCCATCCGCCCGGAGGACGCGGACGCGCTGCAGGCCTTCCACGCAGGCCAGTCACAAGCCTCCATCTACATGCGGTTCTTCTCCTTCAAGGCCAAGCTCTCCGGCAAGGAAGTCCGTCGCTTTACCGAAGTGGACCACGTCAACCGGGTCGCGTTCGTCATCACCATCGGTGGCGAGATCGTGGGCGTCGGGCGCTACGACCGCCTGGACGACCCCGCCGAGGCGGAAGTCGCCTTCAACATCTCCGATGCCCATCAAGGCCGCGGCATTGGCTCCATCCTGCTGGAGCACCTGGCCGTTGCTGCCCGCGAAAACGGCATCCGGCGCTTCACCGCGGAAGTCCTGCCGGAGAACCGGAAAATGCTCATGGTCTTCGCGGACGCCGGTTACGACCTCACCCGCCAGTTCGACGACGGCGTCGTCAGCGTCGAATTCAATATAGACCCCACCGAGAAGTCGCGGGCTGTCATGGAGGCGCGCGAGCACCGCGCAGAGGCGCGCAGCGTGCGCGACCTGCTGGCGCCGTCGTCCATCGCCGTCATCGGTGCCAGCCGCAAATGGGGAACCGTCGGCTACCAACTCCTCGAACACGTGATCGAAGGTGGCTTCAAGGGCCCCGTCTACGCCGTCAACCCGGAGGCGTTCGAACTGGCGGGCATGATCTCCTTCGCCCGCCTCTCGGAGATACCAGGACCGGTGCAACTCGCCATCATCGCGGTTCCCTACGAGGAAGTCCCCGGAGTGGTGGACGAGTGCGCGGCCGCCGGCGTCAAGGGACTCGTGGTGGCCACGGCGGGCTTCGCGGACGACGGCGAGCGGGGCCTCGCCCGCCAGCACGAACTGGTCAGGCGTGCCCGCGCCAACGGCATGCGCGTGATCGGGCCTGAGTCGCTGGGCATCCTGAACACCCACCCGGACATTTCCCTCAATGCCTCCATGGCTCCCACCATGCCGCCCAGGGGAGGGCTTGGCCTCTTCAGCCAGTCCGCAGCAGTGGGGGTGGCAGTCTATGCGGCCGCAAGCCGGCGCCGCCTCGGGTTGTCTTCGTTCCTTTCGGCGGGCAACCGGGCCGACGTCTCCGGCAATGATGCCATGCAGTTCTGGGAAGACGACGCGGACACCTCCGCCGTCGGGCTTTACCTTGAATCCATTGGCAACCCGCGCAAGTTCTCGCGTCTTGCCCGAAGGTTGTCCCGCAGCAAGCCCGTGATCGTCGCGAAGTCCGACGTCACCGGCCTCCGGCTTCCGCCCGGGCACGAAGTCCGGACCACCCAGGCGCCCGCGGCGGCCGTGGATGCCATGATGCGCCAAGCCGGCGTGATCCGCGTGGACACCATAGAGCAGCTCATGGACATCGCCCAGATCGTCTCCACACAGTCGCTCCCGGCCGGACCCGGAGTGGCGGTCTTCGCCAATTCGGTGGCTCTTGCCACGGTGGTGGCGGACGCCGCGGCCCCCGCCGGACTCGACGTCAGGCGAACCATCACTGACGTTGACCTCGACGCCGGGATGTCGCTTGCGCTGCCGGCTTTCCGGAGGAGCCTGCGGGACATCCTCGCCGACGAATCGGTACAGGCGCTCATTGCCGCGCTCCTGCCGGCGCGGGGGGTGACGGTGGCGGCGCTCGCAGAAGTCCTTGCCGAGTGTGCTGCGGAGGCCGGCAAACCAGTGGTGGCTGCGTTTACGGGAATCCTGGATCCTTCCGTGCAGGTTGAGGGCATGGTGGGGCAGGACGGCACGCCGCAACTGCCGTGCTACTCCAATGCGGGGTCCGCTGTGGCCGCATTGTCCGCGATCGTCCGTTACGCGCAATGGCGCGACCGCGACCAGGGTCTGTTCGTCGAACCGGACGGATGCGACGTCGAGGGCACCAGGGCGGCGTTGGCGTCGATGCTGTCCGGGGTGACAGGGGAGAAACTGCGAAAGCTCGACGCCGGTGCTGCCGCGGCGTTGCTGGCCGGTTACGGAATCGGGGTGGTGCCGGCGATCGGCTTCGGCACGCCCGATGAGGCTGTCAAGGCAGCCGAATCGATTGGATGGCCGGTGGTGCTGAAGACCACGGACCCTGCGCTGAGGCACCGGCTGGACCTGGGCGGGGTGCGCCTGGACATCCAGGACGCTGCATCGCTTCGCCAGAACATCGAACAAATGCGCCGGGCGCTGGAACCTTATGGATCCTCGTCGCTGGAAGTACAGGCCATGGCTCCAGTAGGCCAGGCCTGCACCTTCAGGGCCATGGAGGACCCCCTGCTGGGGCCGGTAGTGTCCTTCGGCCTGGCAGGGGACGCCGTGAACCTCCTGGACGATTGGGCGCACCGGGTTCCGCCCCTGTCCGCAGCCGACGTGCACGACGTCATCCGGTCGCCCCGGGCATCCCGGAAGCTGTTCGGATACCAGGGCCTGCCGGCGGTGGACGTCCCGGCCTTGGAAGACGTGGCGGCCCGGTTGGCAAAACTCAAGGACGACCACCCGGGAATCGCCCTGATCGAGTTCAACCCCGTGCTGGCGGGCCCCAAGGGGGCAACCATCCTGGGGGCCGAAGTGTGGATCGGCAATGCGGCGCAACGGACGGACAGCGCGCGCCGGGCCATGCGGAACTAGCCCCTGACCACGCACGGCATGCGTTTGTGCCGTGCGATGCGGTTAGGAAGTCACCAAGCGATCTGTGAAAATGGGGGAATGAGCACCCAGTCTCCGACGCCTCAATCCCGCCCGTCAAACACCGGGCACCACACCGCGCGCAACCACAGCTCCCAAGCACAGAGCCTCGACCAGGCCCTGCAGCAGGCAGGTTTCTACCCGCGTCTGGTGGCCGACGTCGTCGATGATGCCTTGGACGGCCGTGATTGCCTGTCCCACCTGGTGCACCTGGAAACCCATTTCGACAGGGCTGAGGTCCGGCGCCACATCACCGTGCTGGTACTGACGGAGGACATGCTGGTCATCACCCACGTGGACGACCAGCAACTGGATGAGGCCGGCGAGCAGATTGTCGCGCAGATTTCCACGGAGTCGGTGCCTGTGGCCCAGATCCGTTCCGTCGTGCTGAGCTACATGTACTCCCAACCCCAGGACTACAAACCGTCCGATCCTGTCCGCGAGCTGACGCTCTCCATCGCCTGGTCCGGTGGACAGAGGCTGGACATGGGCCCGGCCAGTTGCGGCGATCCGCAGTGCGAGGCGGACCACGGCTATACGGGAACCATTGCCCAGGAGGACATTGTGCTGCGCATCAGTGCCGAGGCGGACGGGCTTCAGGCAGTCCAGGACGCCAAGGTCTTCGCCCGGGCTTTACGCGCCGTGAATACGGGTGTTCCCACACCCGTTCCGCATGCCGGCATACCTGCGCCACGGCCGCGCTCAGGTGTCTTCAGCAACCGCCTGGGTCGCGGACACCAGCGTTGAGGATAGCGGGGCCAAACAGCACCAACGCCGTGTCCGACGTACCCTCACCGCCGCTGTTCGGCGACAAGTCGATTGCTGAGGTCCTGACCAGCGCAGCCGCCAGCCTGGGCGTCCAGGGGTTTGCCAACAAGCTCCAGCTTCCGGCCAGCAAGCGGGTTTGCGTGGTCCTGGCTGACGGCTTGGGCCGTGCGCTGCTGAAACAAAAGGCATCGCACACACCGTTCCTTCGCTCGGTCCTCGCAGCAGGCCAGGGCCGGGTCCCCACGTGGATCGACTCGGCTTTTCCGAGCACCACCGCGGCATCCCTCGCCAGCCTGGGGACGGGCTTGCCGGCCGGAAGCCACGGCATGGTGGGCTACGACGTCCTGGATCCCGCCCAGGACAAAGTGGTCAACCTGCTCGGCAACTGGGATGCCCACGTGGATCCCGCCCTTTGGCAGCCCCACCCCACAATCTTTGAGCGGGTGTCCGCCGAGGTGGACGTCGTGACGGTAAGCCTCCCGCAGTTCGGCAACTCGCCCATGACACAGGCCGCACTTCGGGGCAGCCGCTTTGTCGGTGGCACAACACTCCATGCACGGACGGCTGCTGCTGCCGAGGCGATGGCGTCCGGCGGCCCGTCGTTGATGTACTTCTACGTCAATGAGCTGGACAAGGCGGGCCACCGCCACGGCTGCCAGTCCGAGCGCTGGGAGCACCAACTCGAAGAGCTCGACGCCACAGTGAAGCGGTTGTCCACGTCCCTTCCCGCGGGCACCACTATCCTGGTCACGGGAGATCACGGAATGCTCGACGTTCCCGAGTCCCAGCGCATCGATTATGCGGCAGATGCGTCCTTGGTGGCCGGCGTCCGCCACACGGCCGGCGAGCCGCGCATGGTTCATCTGTACCTTGAACCTGACGCAGGCCCGACCACGCGGGAGTCACTCCTGGCAGCGTGGCGTAAACGGTTCGGGGAGCGGATCTGGTTGTTCACCCGCGAACAGGCCGTCTCGGCCGGTTTGTTCGGCGACGTCGAGGCGCAGGTGTCGCCCCGCATCGGCGACATCATGGTGGCGGCGCGGGACACGCTCGCGCTGTATGACACCAGGCGTGTCCGGCCGACGTCCCTCGAAGTAGTGGGTCAGCACGGCTCCCTGACCAAGGCCGAACGCGAAGTACCGTTCCTCTGCTTTTCCGCCACCGGCAAGAAGGGTGCCCGTGGCTGAGCTGGTCTTCTTCTCCGGCACCATGGACTGCGGGAAATCGACGCTCGCGCTGCAGATGGACCACAACCACCGGGCACGGGGCCGGGGTGGCGTGCGTTTCAGCTGTAATGACCGGGCGGGAGAATCCATTATTTCCAGCAGGCTTGGGCTGCAGACCGACGCCGTGGAGGTGCACGGTTCCACCGATTTTTGGGATGAGGTGGTGGTCCGGCGGACCGGCGGGCTCCGGGTGGACTACCTGATTTGCGACGAAGCCCAGTTCTATTCCGCGGCCCAAGTGGAGCAACTGGCCCGCCTGGTGGACGAGATGGATGTTGATGTCTTCGCCTTCGGAATTACCTCGGACTTCCGTACCAGGCTCTTTCCCGGTTCGCAGCGCTTGATTGAACTCGCGGACAAAGTCCAGGTCCTGCAGGTCGAGGCCCTGTGCTGGTGTGGCCGCCGCGCCACCCAAAACGCCCGGACCGTGGACGGCATCATGGTGGTGGAGGGCGAACAGGTCATGGTTGGCGACGTCGCGCCGGGGGATGACGCACTGATGGATGACGCCGCGCCGGTGGCCGGAGTGGTGGAGTACGAGACGCTCTGCAGGAGGCACTACATGCGGCGCGTCACGGCCCATGGTGCCAACCTCATGGCAGGTTCCGACCAGACATTGCCGTTCGACATTGAGGCATGCCTGTGGCCGGGGGCAGGGGAACTGCGCCGGAGCTAGTCTCCCCGGGCCCCGAAGACGATCTCGTCCCAACTGGGGATGCTGGACCGCTTAGGCCGCGAAGGCTGGCGTTCGGCCGGTGCTTCGTCTGCCTTCGGCGCGGGGCGTTCCTTGGATCCGGACGCGGAGCCATCGGTCGGCGCGGGGTGGCGCCGGGATCCGGCCGTGGCTGGACCACCCAGCAACTCATCGAGGCCCGCCCTCTGGACGGGGCCCTGGCCCGGAATGTCGCCTGTGCCGTCTGTATCGTCGTCCGCGACGGGTGTATCGGCCGCCGTCGGAGGTTCGTCAAGCGCGGGAACCGGCCGCAGCGGGCCGGCGACGACGGTTATCTCCCGTGTTTCGGTACTGACGCCGTCGTGCAGCCGGAGGGAATCGTCGGCGTCGTCGGATTCAACGTGCCGGGGTGCGAGGCTGAGCCGTGACAGGATGGACGGGCGGCCGTCCCGAGCCGCAGGTTCGGTTGCCGGCTGGGTATCCGGTGCGGTGTGATCCCCGCTGGGTTCGTCGCGCTGGTCCTGGCCTTCGTCGTCGGGGCGGGGGTGCGCCGCCGGGACGTTGCTCAACAGGACGGCCAAGGCGTCGTCTGCGTCTTCGTCCACTCCGAGGCGCTGTCCACGCCGCGATCGAAGCATCTCCAGGAGGTTGTCCGAGTCCTTCGCGGACGCCCGCACGGAAGCGCCGCCGTCTGCTTCGACGTCGAACGGCCGGTCCGAGACGGCAGCCAGCCGGCGCGCAGGAACAGGGCCGTCCAGCGGCTCAAGTTCGCTTAACTGCTGGGCCCAACGGTTGGCGTTGTGCAGGGACTTCCGTTGTGGACTGAAGGTCCACATGGCAGGCGGTTCTTCGCCGATGGTCCCGTCAGAGCCGGGTACGGTTTCAAAGCGCGCGACGACGGTCCAGGTGCCGTCGGTGCGGCGCCAGGAATCCCATTCGACAGTGGCAGGGTCAATGCCGTGGGCCGACAACCTGTGGGCTACCATCTCGCCAAGGGTGGCGGGGTTGTCCCCGAAGGCCGAACGGTGGACGTCATGGCCAGGGGAGGGAGCAGCCACTTCCACGTTGCGTGCCTGCTGTGCCACATACTCGCGTTCGGCGAGGACCGGTCCTTCGTAGCGCTGGACGTTCGCGAGGGGCAGGCCGGACAGCTCGGCCACTTCCGCGGCGGTTGAACCGCTGCGGATCCTTGCCTGGATATCCCTCGGCGACATGGCCACGGGCGTGATGGAGGCGCGTGCCGCGACCTGGGCAGGGGTCCGGCTCGCCGCGGCCCGCAAGGCCTCGTCGATCGGAAGCTGGAACATCGCACCGCCGGGACCGCTCAAGAGGAGATGCCCGCCGTCGTCGTGGACGCCTACCAGCCGTAGATCCTGCATAACACCCTCCACCACATGGCATAACTGACATTCGAAACTCTGCCACCCACGCTGCCCTTTTCCTACTAGGAGAAAGGGCGTGCCGTGATATTCCGGCGAAAACAGCCTCCTCCGCTCGTGGGAGGGGCCGCTGGCGGAGCTATGGACAATCGTGGGTCAGGGGAGGAAAATCTGGCCGATACCGGGCACAAATCCGGGGAGTCCGACGTTACATCCCTACAACCGCTGCGGGCCGCGAAACCCACCGCGGGATCCCAACCGCATCAAGCATCGAGGATAAGAAAGACCATGGCCACGGACTACGATGCCCCTCGGAAGACCGAGGAAGACGTCAGCGAGGACTCCATCGAGGAACTCAAGACGCGCCAGTCGGGAAAGCAATCCTCGGCTGTGGACGTGGATGAAACGGAACTGGCCGACGGCTTCGAACTGCCGGGAGCTGATCTTTCAGGCGAAGAGCTGCTCATCCAGGTCATGCCGGCCCAAGCCGACGAGTTCACCTGCTTCAACTGCTTCCTGGTGAAGCACCGTTCGCAGATCGCCGCGGAGCGGAACGGCCACCTGTACTGCACGGAGTGCGAAAGCTAGGAAACCTGCTGCCGGTCCAGCGCGGCAACCAGTTCCTGTGGCCTGCGGGACGAAGCAATCCAGTAAGGCGTGCGGTCGGCAGGATCGGTGATTTCGATCTTGACCACGGGATCGATCCAGCCCCGGAAGCACATGTAGGCCAGGCCATTGAGGCGCGGACCGCGTTCCGCGGTTGCTTCGGCCTTGGTAAACGCCTCAACGGATCCGACGAACTTCCGGTCAATGCTGGCCCGGCCCACCCGAAGGGTGTCCTTGGTGACGGAAATCGTGGGGGTGGAGAGCACCAGCAACGTGGTCATGATCGCCAGGAGCACCAGTGCGGCGATGACGCCTGCAGCAGGGCTGATGGGAGCGAACATCAGGATTCCTGCGCTTGAGAGGCCAACCACCACAATCCAGATCCAGATGGTGGGCCACAGCTTTTCCTTGAACAGGACCTCTCCTGGGGTGGAGGAGTTCCGGGCAGGCAAAGGGGCGGACTGGTCAGGCGTAGGCATGGGTCCAGCTTATCCGCCGTCGAGGGGAGGTCGCTCCACGTAGAATGGACCACTGTGAGCAACGAGACCGCAGTATTCAGTAATGACTCCCTTTCCCCGGAAACAGAAAGCGGTGACACCGCCTCCTACGGCGCGCCAACCCTCGAGGTACAGCTGAAAATGCTCGACGCGGGCTTGGAAGTGCCCTCATATGCCCACCCGGGTGATGCGGGTGCTGACTTGCGGGCCCGCGTAGACGTGTTCCTGGCTCCGGGGGAGCGGAAACTTGTTCCCACCGGTGTCTCGATCGCCCTCCCCAACGGCTTTGTTGCGCTGATCCACCCCCGTTCCGGCCTGGCAACCAAGCACGGACTGACGGTGGTGAATGCTCCGGGAACGGTCGACGCCGGGTACCGGGGCGAAATCGCCGTCACTTTGCTCAACACCGACCAGAGCCAGGCAATTGAGCTCAAGCGCGGGGATAGGATTGCCCAAATGGTGATCCAGCGCGTGGAATATGCCCGCTTCGTCGCCGTTGACGAGCTTTCCGATTCTGTCCGCGGGACCGGCGGCTTCGGTTCCACCGGAGGCTTCAACGCCCCGGTGGCCTGACCATCCACACCCAACCAGGCAGGTGCGCAGGCTGTTGCCCGCCGCATTGCCGTACTTCGGCATGGGTGCGGTTTACTTGGGGATAGACCACTACTAAGGAGAAAACCCAATGGTTTTTGGGCGCGGCAAGAAGTCCAAGACTGAGCGGCCGGAAGCGGCCGTCATCGACGAGGAGAACGCAGCCCCGGGGCAGGCAGGCGCCGAGCCCGCCAAGGGCGACCTTCGGCTGTCCAAGGGTCCCTGGGACAGCGACGAGATCGAGGACCGGGACGGTTACGTCGATCTCGGAGCCTTGCTGATCGCCCCTGCCGAAGGTCTGCAGCTCCGGCTCGAAGTCGAGGAAGCCACCCAGCGCGTGGTGGCCGTGACCATGGACCTGGCAGGCTCCAGCCTTCAGTTGCAGGCCTTTGCGGCTCCCCGTTCGGAAGGTCTGTGGGAGGAGATCCGCGAGCAGATCAGCCAATCCGTGGCCAGCCAAGGCGGCGAGACAGAGGAAGTCTCCGGTACGTTCGGCACCGAGCTTGTCGCCAAGCTTCCGGCCGAAGCTGCCGATGGCAGCCGGGGCTTCCGGGCGGCCCGTTTCATGGGCGTGGACGGTCCGCGCTGGTTCCTTCGCGGTGTCCTTGGCGGCGCCGCCGCGCTGGAGAAGGAGGCCGCGGCCGGGCTGGAAGAATTGTTCCGCCAGGTTGTGGTGGTTCGCGGGGACAACCCCATGCCTCCGCGCGAACTCCTGCAGCTGCGGCTGCCGAAGGACGCCACTGCTTCGGGACAGCCGGCCGCCCCGCACGACGAACCCTCCGTACAACGGCCGGAGCGGGGTCCGGAGATCACCCAGATTGGCTGAAACCGCAGGACAGCCCGTTCAGGGCACCCAACGGCAGGGCACCCCGCCGGGCGTCAGGGACCTCCCCGTCCGTGGCAGGGCCGTGTGCACAGGCTTTATCGAATCGGTAACCCATCAGCCGCCCAGCGAACAGCCGTTCTTTTCGGCAATCGTCGTTGACGCCTTGGAACACAGCTCGCTGTCCACGCTCAGTGGGAGCGCCAGGAAGCCCTATGAGCGGCTTCGGGTCATCTGGCTCGGTAGGAACCGGGTTCCCGGCATCGAGGCCGGCGTCCAGTTGCGGCTGAACGGGATGGTCACCGAAGTCGACGGCTTGCCGGCCATGTTCAATCCACGCTACGAAATACTTTCCCGTCAGGAGCACCGATGACCTCCGTCAATGGACCGGACCCCAAGGACCCTGCCGGGGCAAACCCTGCCGCCGATCCCGCGCAGCCGCCGTCGCCGGAAGCGCAGACAATGGCCGGCCTTGCCGCGGGTTATGCGGAGAAAGCGGGACTGCACCGTAACAGCTCCGGACACGTGGACCTGCTCAAATCAGCCGGGGGTGTGCAGGGCATCGCGGAGAGCATCCTTCCTGGCCTGGTGTTCCTGGTGGCTTTCACCATCACGCGGGACCTGACAGTTTCCCTGGTTGCCGCCTTGGCGGTTGCCGCCGTTTTCACGGTGGCCAGGCTGATCCAGAAGCGGCCGTTGACCCAAGCGCTGGCCGGAGTGGTCGGCGTCGGAATTTCCGCCTGGCTCGCCAACACCACGGGTAAGGCTGAAGATTTCTATGTCCTGGGCTTCTTCACGAACATCGCCTACATCGCGGGCATGGTGCTTTCGATTGTCCTGAAGTGGCCCATCGCCGGACTCCTGTTCGGCTTTGTGCGCAACGAGGGCCTGGACTGGCGCAAGGACCCCGAGCGGCTGCGGGCCTACCGCCTGGGCACCTGGATTGTGGTGGCCGTGCTGGCTTTGCGGTTGGTTGTCCAGGTCCCGCTGTACTTCATGGGCGAGGCGGGACTGACGGCCCTCGCTACTACCCGCCTCATCATGGGAGCGCCGTTGTACATCCTGGGGCTGTGGGTGGCTTGGCTTGTGACCAAGCCCGCGCCTCAGCCGTCGAAGCCGTCGTCGTCCGCGGACTGATCCGAAACTTCCGCCGACCCGTCGCGTGGTCCCTGCCCGGCCATTGAATCCGGAGACAGGAGCGCCCGGAGGCCGTCCTCCGCGGCGATGGTGGTGACGAAGAACAACTCGTCGCCACCGTCCAGGACATCATCCCTGCTGGGCGTAATGGGTGCTTGGTCGCGCAGGATGGCGACAAGCGTTGAATCCTCGGGCCATTCGATGTCACCCACCGTGCTGCCGATGACGTGCGAGTCATGGGGAACGGTGAACTCGACGATGGACGCCACACCGGTTTGCAAGGTCAGCAAACGGACGATGTCACCGATTTCCACCGCCTCCTCCACCAGGGCGGTCATGAGCTGGGGCGTGTTGACCGCGACGTCGACGCCCCAGGAGTCGTTGAACATCCAGTCGTTCTTGGGGTTGTTGACCCGGCCAACCGTTCGGCCCACGCCGAACTCGGTCTTGGCCAGGAGCGAGACCACCAGGTTGACCTTGTCGTCTCCCGTGGCTGAAACCACGACGTCGGCGTCCTCCAGCTTGGCGTCCTGCAGCGTGCTCAGTTCGCAGGCATCGCCCACCAACCAGCGTGCTCCACGCAGCCCGCTGCGCCCGATGACTTCCGGTTTGAGGTCGATGAGGAGGATCTGGTGGTTGTGGGCCAGCAGTTCACGGGCGATCGACGAGCCGACGCTGCCTGCTCCAACGATGACGACTTTCACTAATTCTCCTTGGCGGGGGCTTTGGCGAGGATCCGGCTGATATCCGAGGACCGGTCCAGGCTCAGCATGGCGTGCACGGTATCGCCTTCCTGGTAGGCCGTACCGGCCTGGGGCAGCAGGCCTTCGCCGAAGCGGGTGAGGAAGGCAATGCGGATGCCGGCCGCGGCTTCGATGGAGTCCAGGCTGTGGCCGATCCACCCCTCGTGAAGATCCACTTCGGCCAGCACCAGCCGGCCCGACGGCTCGCGGTAATCGCCTGAGAGGTGCTGTTCCGGAAGGATTCGCCGCAACACCTGGTCCGCGCTCCAACGTACGGCGGCAACGGTGGGGATGCCGAGACGTTGGTAGATTTCGGCCCGGCCGGGGTCGTAGATGCGCGCCACGACGTGGGCAACGTGGAAGGTTTCCCGGGCTACGCGCGTGGCCAGGATGTTCGAATTGTCGCCGCTGGAGACTGCGGCAAAGGCGTAGGCCTCTTCGACGCCCGCCTGCTTCAGGGTGTCCCGGTCGAAGCCGACGCCAGTGACCTTGCGTCCCGTAAAGGTGTTGCGCAGCCGGCGGAACGCGCGCTCATCCTGGTCGATGATGGCTACGGAATGCCCTGAATCCTCCAAAGTGTGTGCCAGGGTTGCGCCAACGCGGCCACAACCCATGATCACGAAGTGAGCCACCGTGTCTCCTTTTGTCCTTGTCCGTGCCGCTGCGTATGACTTTACCGGTGCGACGGGCGTAAGCAGGCGACCGCCGTCATGACATCGCGGGGGATTCAGAGTAGCTTTGCGGAGTGCTGACAATACTGAATGCGGTGAAGCGGGTGTTGGTGGGCCGACCCTTCCGGAACGACCGCTTGTCCCACACCCTGTTGCCTAAACGCATCGCCTTGCCGATCTTCGCTTCGGATGCCCTGTCGTCCGTGGCCTACGCACCCGACGAAATCCTCCTGACACTGGCGCTGGCAGGCGTCAGCGCCGTGGCATTCTCCCCGCTGGTTGGCCTGGCCGTCATGGTGGTCTTGCTCACAGTGGTGGCCTCCTACCGGCAGAACGTGCACGCCTATCCCTCCGGTGGCGGCGACTATGAGATCGCCAACGTGAACCTCGGAAAATACGCCGGCCTGACGGTGGCGTCGGCCCTCCTGGTGGACTACGTCCTGACCGTGGCTGTGTCCATGTCCTCGGCTGCCGCCTACCTCACCACGGCCATTCCTGCACTGCACGGCGAACAGGCCCTCATCGCCACCATTGGCGTGGTGATCCTGGCCCTGGTCAACCTCCGCGGCATCAAGGAAGCGGGAACGGTGTTTGCTGTTCCGACGTACATCTTCATGGCCTCCATCCTGGGCATGACCGTGGTGGGCATCTACCAGGCCCTCACCGGCCAACTCGGCGAAGCTCCGTCAGCCAACTTCACGATCGTTCCGGAAGCCGGTTTCGACCAAGGCCTCGTAGGCCTGGCCGGCGCCTTCCTCCTGCTCCGGGCATTCTCATCCGGCGCCGCGGCGCTGACCGGCGTCGAAGCCATCAGCAACGGTGTGCCGAACTTCCAGAAGCCCAAGAGCAAGAACGCCGCCACCACTTTGCTGCTCCTCGGCGCGATTGCAGCGGCCATGCTTGCCGGCATCCTGTACCTGGCCAACGCCACGAAGGTCCACATCGTCCTGGACCCGGCCACCGAGTTCCTGGTGGACGGCAAGCCGCTGCCGGAGGGGTACATCCAGAACCCTGCCATCAGCCAGATCGCCGACACCATCTTTGGCGCGGGCTCGATTCCGTTCTACGTCGTGGTGGCGGCAACGGGCATCATCCTGGTGTTCGCTTCCAACACGGCGTTCAACGGCTTTCCGGTGCTGGGCTCCATCCTGGCCCAGGACGGCTACCTCCCTCGCCAGTTGAGGACCCGTGGCGACAGGTTGGCTTACAGCAACGGTGTCCTGGCCCTCGCCGCAGGCGCGTTGGTGCTCATCCTGTCCTTCAACGCCGACGTCACCAAGCTGATCCAGCTGTACATTGTGGGTGTCTTCATTTCCTTCACCGCCAGCCAGCTCGGCATGGTCCGGCACTGGGGCCGCGAACTCAAGCTGGCCCGGGACAAGGCCATCCGACGCAGGATCATCAAGTCCCGCACCATCAACATGGTGGGCTTCGGCATGACCGCGCTGGTGCTGGTGATCGTCCTGATCACCAAGTTCGAGCAGGGCGCCTGGATCGCCCTGCTGGCCATGTTCGTGTTGTTCCTCATTATGTGGAGCATCCGGGCGCACTACGACAATGTGGCCAAGGAACTGGCCGTGGACGAGGACTCCTCGCCGCGGGCCCTGCCCACGCGCGTCCACGCTGTGCTCCTGGTCTCCCATGTGCGCAAGCCTGTCCTCCGGGCACTGGCTTACGCCCGTGCATCCAGGCCGTCCCGCCTGGATGCCATCACGGTGGACATCAACGCAGAAGAGACCGAACACACCGTCCGTGACTGGGAGAAGCTGGAAATTCCCGTACCCTTGACTGTTCTGGCCAGTCCCTACCGTGAGACGGTCACGCCCATCATGGAGTACGTCAAGAACATGCGGCGCGACTCGCCCCGCGACCTGATCGTTGTTTACATCCCCGAATATGTCGTGGGCAAATGGTGGGAACAACTGGTCCACAACCAAACCGCACTCAGAATCAAGACGCGGCTCCACTTCGAACCCGGCGTCATGGTCGCCAGCGTTCCGTGGCAGCTGAAGTCCTCCGAAGAAGCAAAGGCATTGCAGGATACCCAATGAGTTCCAACAGCGTTTCCCCCCACTCCGCAGCCACTGGCAAGCACGAGGGGCCCGGCACTGAGCTGGTGGTGGACGTTGGTCCGATCGCCCACGGCGGCCACTTCGTCGCCCGCCACGAGGGACGGGTTATTTTCGTCCGCCACGGCATTCCCGGCGAGAAAGTGCGGATCCGGCTCACCGACTCCGGCGACTCGTCGCGTTTCTGGCGGGCCGACGTCGTCGACGTCCTGGAAGCTTCCCCTGACCGGGTGCAGCACTTCTGGAAGCCAGCCGACTCGCCAGGATCCTGGCGCCGTGGCGGCCCGCCCGTGGGCGGCGCCGAACTCGGCCACGTCTCCCTCGGTCGGCAACGGTCGCTGAAGGCCGAAGTGCTGGCGGAGCAACTCAAGCGACTTGCCGGCCTCGACCTCGCCACCGAGGTGGAACCGGTTGGCGATGCGGACGACGCCGGACTCGGCTGGCGTACGCGCGCCAGTTTCGCCGTCACGGCCAAGGGACGCCTGGGTATGCATGCCCACCGGTCCGACGCCGTAATCCCGGTCCACGAAATGCCGTTGGCCCATCCCGGAATCAATGATCTCCGGCTGTGGGACCTGGACCTGACGGGAATTGCCCGGGTGGAAGTCGCTGTTCCTGCAAACGGCTCCCGGCCCTTGGTCCTCCTTGCTCCGGAGGAAGGAACCAGCCCCAAGCGCTTGCACGGCATCCTGACGCGGCTGCCGCAGGACATTTCCGTGGCGAGCTTCGACGCCGCCAAGGGCCACGTGTTGCAACTTCGCGGACGCACCTGGGTGCAGGAGTCGGCAGCGGGGCACGAATACCGTGTGACGGGGGAGGGTTTCTGGCAGATCCACAAGGATGCTCCGGAAACCCTGGTGAACGCAGTAACCGGCTACCTCAGCGGTGGCGGGTACCTGCAGCCGGGTGCCGCGGTGGCGGACCTGTATGCCGGGGCAGGCCTCTTTACGGCACCACTGGCGGACGCCGTCGGCGTGACCGGATCCGTTCTTTCGGTGGAAGGCGCCCCGGGGACCAGCCGCGATGCCCGCAAGAACCTGCACGGTGAACCGCAGGTGGAGATTGTCCAGGGCAGGGTTGAGCGCGTCCTCCACCAGAGGGCCAGGAGCTTCGATTCGCTGGTGCTTGATCCGCCGAGGGCCGGTGCCGGCAAGGCCGTTGTGCGGCAGTTGATGGAAACCGGACCCCGCGCGATCGCTTATGTGTCATGCGATCCGGCATCGTTCGCCCGTGATTTGGGTTACTTCCACCAGGGGGGCTGGCGGTTGGAAAGCCTGCGGGCCTTCGACCTCTACCCGCACACGCACCACCTTGAGACGGTGGGGCTCCTGGTTCCGGCCAGCTAGGCAGGGAACAGTGCGGCAAACGGGATGCATGCCACTACGATGGGCGTAGTAGCCCCGGTCCACTGCCGCACTGCGCCTCCGGACCGGGGTGACCAAGAGAAAGTGCCGCCGGGCTAAGTAAGGTGCGCCTAACTGGCTAGCGGCCAACCACGCGACAAAGATAAAACCTGTTGCGAGAGGAGTCCTGCCATGAGCACTGTGGACAGCTTCGGTTCCAAAGGCGTACTGAATGTAGCCGGCACCGATTATGAAATTTTCCGGTTGAACTCCGTAGAGGGCGCAGACAGCCTTCCGTTCAGCCTCAAGGTATTGCTTGAAAACCTCCTGCGGACTGAGGATGGCGCCAATATTACGGCTGACCACGTCCGCGCCCTGGCCGGTTGGGACCCCAATGCGGAGCCCGATACCGAAATCCAGTTCACCCCGGCCCGAGTCATCATGCAGGACTTCACCGGTGTTCCCTGCGTGGTTGACCTCGCCACCATGCGTGAAGCAGTCAAGGAACTCGGCGGCGACCCCAAGCGCGTCAACCCGCTGGCACCTGCAGAAATGGTCATCGACCACTCCGTCCAGATCGACGCCTTCGGCAACGCCGGCGCGCTGGAGCGCAACATGGAGATCGAGTACCAGCGCAATGGCGAGCGTTACCAGTTCCTGCGCTGGGGACAGACCGCCTTCGACGATTTCAAGGTTGTTCCTCCGGGAACCGGAATCGTCCACCAGGTCAACATCGAATACCTGGCACGCACCGTTATGACCCGCGAAGTGGACGGCGTCGTCCGTGCGTACCCGGACACCTGTGTGGGTACCGACTCGCACACCACCATGGTCAACGGCCTTGGCATCCTTGGCTGGGGCGTTGGCGGCATCGAAGCCGAGGCAGCCATGCTCGGCCAGCCCGTTTCCATGCTGATTCCCCGCGTTGTAGGCTTCAAGCTCAACGGCAGCATCCCGGCCGGTGCCACCGCTACCGACGTCGTCCTGACCATCACAGAAATGCTGCGCAAGCACGGCGTGGTGGGCAAGTTCGTCGAGTTCTACGGTGAGGGCGTCGCCGCAGTGCCGCTGGCAAACCGCGCAACCATCGGCAACATGAGCCCGGAGTTCGGTTCCACGGCGGCCATGTTCCCGATTGACGACGTCACCCTCGATTACCTGCGCCTGACCGGCCGCTCCGAGGAGAACGTTGCCCTGGTGGAGGCGTACACCAAGGAACAGGGCCTCTGGCACGATCCTTCCCGCGAACTGCGTTTCTCCGAGTTCCTTGAGCTGGACCTCTCCACTGTTGTCCCGTCCATCTCCGGCCCGAAGCGTCCGCAGGACCGCATCGAGCTCAGCGATGCCAAGGAGCAGTTCCGCAAGGACATCCACAACTACGTCGCCATCGAAGACGGCAGCGTGGATGAGTCCCTGGATGAGTCCTTCCCGGCCTCGGACGCCCCGTCCTTCACGCACGCCGATTCCCACACCACGGACACGGCACGTGTTGCATCCGCCGCTAACGGTGCGCACGGCCGCCCGTCCTCGCCGGTGCACGTCACCACTGCTGACGGCCGCGAATTCGAGCTGGACCACGGTGCTGTGTCGATCGCGTCGATCACGTCCTGCACCAACACGTCCAACCCGTCCGTCATGCTGGCAGCGGCCCTCCTGGCCCGCAACGCCGTCAACAAGGGCCTGACCGCCAAGCCGTGGGTCAAGACCTCCGTTGCTCCCGGCTCCAAGGTGGTCACCGACTACTACGAGAAGTCCGGACTGACCCCGTACCTGGAGAAGCTCGGCTTCTACATCGTCGGCTACGGCTGCGCCACCTGCATCGGTAACTCCGGCCCGCTGGAGCCCGAAATCTCCGAGGCCATCCAGAAGAACGACCTCTCCGTGACGGCAGTCCTCTCCGGCAACCGCAACTTCGAAGGCCGTATCAACCCGGACGTCAAGATGAACTACCTGGCCTCCCCGCCGCTGGTCATCGCCTACGCCCTGGCCGGCTCCATGGACTTCGACTTCGACGCCGATGCCCTGGGCACCGATTCCGAAGGCAACGAAGTGTTCCTGAAGGACATCTGGCCGAACCCCACCGAAGTGCAGGAAGTCATCGACTCCTCGATCGACGAGGGCATGTTCGCCAAGGGCTACGAGGGCGTCTTCGAGGGCGACGAGCGCTGGAAGGCCCTCGACACCCCCGCCGGCGACACCTTCGCTTGGGCTGAGGACTCCACCTACGTGCGTAAGCCCCCATACTTCGAGGGCATGAAGGCGCAGCCGGATCCGGTCCAGGACATCCAGGGTGCCCGCGTGCTCCTGAAGCTTGGCGATTCCGTCACTACGGACCACATCTCCCCGGCCGGCTCGTTCAAGTCGGACACCCCGGCCGGACAGTACCTCCTGGCCAACGGCGTTGAGCGCAAGGACTTCAACTCCTACGGTTCCCGCCGTGGCAACCACGAGGTCATGATCCGCGGTACCTTCGCCAACATCCGCATCAAGAACCAGCTCCTGGACGGCGTCGAAGGTGGCTTCACCCGCGACTTCAGCCAGGAAGGTGCCCCGCAGGCCTACGTCTACGATGCCGCCCAGAACTACCAGGCTGCAGGAACGCCTCTGGTTGTGCTGGCAGGCAAGGAGTACGGTTCCGGCTCCTCCCGTGACTGGGCAGCCAAGGGCACGGCCCTCCTGGGCGTCAAGGCCGTCATCGCCGAGAGCTACGAGCGCATCCACCGCTCCAACCTGATCGGCATGGGCGTCCTTCCCCTGCAGTTCCCGGCGGGCGAGTCCGCAGCAACGCTCGGCCTCACCGGCACGGAGACGTTCGCTGTGGAAGGCGTGACCGAACTGAACAACGGCACCACGCCCAAGACGCTCAAGGTGACGGCAACGGCAGAGGACGGTTCCACCAAGTCCTTCGACGCTGTCCTGCGCATCGATACCCCGGGTGAAGCGGATTACTACCGCAACGGCGGCATCCTGCAGTACGTCCTGCGCCAGATCTCGGCATAAGGAACCGGCTGCACAGCTGATTCCGCATGGCAGCCCCGGCTGGTCACCAGACCAGCCGGGGCTCGCTGCGTTTGCGGGGATAAAGGGAAGCCAGGAGGCGCGCCCTGGCACTAAACACTGGGCCACCGGCAACGCGCTAAAGTTAACAAGCACGTCATTGACCGTAAGGAGGGCCCTTGGGACTCTTGGGAACCATCAAGGATCCACAGGATCTGGCTGAATTGTCCAGTTCCGAGCTGGACCAGCTGGCAGGAGAGATCAGGGACTTCCTGATTACCAACGTGGCCGCGACCGGCGGACATCTGGGGCCCAACCTGGGCGTTGTGGAATTGACCATGGCCGTGCACAGGATTTTCGAATCGCCGCGGGACAGCATCGTTTTCGACACCGGCCACCAGTCGTATGTCCACAAACTGCTGACCGGACGGCAGGACTTCAGTACTCTCCGGCAGCAAGGTGGCCTCTCCGGTTACCCTGACCGCGCGGAATCCGAACACGACATTGTGGAAAGCTCCCACGCGTCGTCGTCGTTGTCCTGGGCCGACGGCATTTCGCGTGCCCGCCAGTTAACTGGAGAAGGTGACCGTTTCGTCGTCGCCGTTGTCGGCGACGGTGCCCTGACCGGCGGCATGACCTGGGAAGCCATCAACAACATTGCCGCGGACAAGCGCCGCCGCGTGGTGATCGTGGTCAATGACAACGGCCGTTCCTACGCGCCGACGGTAGGCGGCCTGGCCGATTACCTGGCGTCCCTGCGGCCCACCATCGATTCCCTGCGGACGGCCCCGGCGTATGAGCGCATGCTCGACTGGTGGAAGAAGCGGCTCCAGAGCGGCGGCCCGGTGGGGCAGTTCACCTACAAGAGCCTCCATGCCATGAAGAAGGGCGTCAAGGACTGGTGGGCGCCCCAGGGCATGTTCGAGGACCTCGGCATGAAGTACATCGGGCCGGTGGACGGCCACAACCTGCAGGCCCTGGAGAATGCCCTGAGCACGGCCAAGGCGTACGGGGGGCCGGTGATCGTCCACGCCATGACGGAGAAGGGCCACGGCTACGCTCCTGCCCTGGCCAACGAGGCCGACCAGTTTCACGCCGTGGGCATCATCGATCCCGAAACGGGCGAGCCGGCCGAGACTCCGGGTGCGCGTTCGTGGACGTCGGTCTTCGCCGAGGAAATCGCCGACATTGCCGATGAGCGGAAGGACATCGTCGGTATCACTGGCGCCATGCTCATTCCTGTCGGCCTGCACAAGTTTGCCGAGCGGCACCCGGAGCGCGTGATCGATGTCGGCATAGCCGAGCAGCACGCACTGACGTCCGCGGCCGGGATGGCCTACGGCGGGCTGCATCCGGTAGTGGCGGTATACGCTACGTTCCTCAACCGCGCCTTCGACCAATTGCTCATGGACGTGGCCCTCCACAAGGCGGGCGTCACTGTAGTGCTTGACCGGGCCGGCGTGACGGGCCCCGATGGTCCCAGCCACCATGGCATGTGGGACATGGCCATGGTCCAGATTGTTCCCGGCCTGCATCTTGCCGCGCCACGCGACGCCACGCGCCTTCGCGAGGAACTCCGGGAAGCCGTTGCCGTGAACGATGCCCCCACGGTGGTGCGTTTCTCCAAGGGGAGCGTCGGAACGGAAATTGAAGCGATCGAACGCTTGAAGGACGGCGTGGACATCCTTGCCCGCCGGCCCGAGGGCTCAACCGAAAACGACGTCCTGATCGTCAGCGTCGGAGCCATGTCCGAGCTCGCCCTGGATGTGGCAGGCCGCTTGGGCGCTCAAGGCATCAGTTCCACTGTGGTCGACCCGCGATGGGTTCTCCCGGTGCGGAAGTCGATCATTGCCCTGGCTGCCCGCCACCGCCTGGTGATCTGCATCGAAGACGGTGTCCGTGCCGGCGGCGTAGGTTCCCGCATCCGGCAGGAAATGCGCGCTGCCGGCGTGGACACGGCCCTCAACGAGGTAGGCCTGCCCGTGGAATTCCTGGTCCATGGCTCCCGCAGCCAGGTGCTGGAGAGGGTTGGGCTGACGGCCCAAAAGATAGCCCACGACGTCGTTGCGCAGGTTTTGGGGACGAAGGTTCCGTTTGCCAGGCCCCTCCCGGGGCAGGAACACCCCACCACGGGAAGCCTGCCCACGCTGTGACCGCCGGACGCGAACCGGGTGCGTTGCAGCCGGGCGACCTCGTGGTGGCGCGCAACCGAAAATGGGACGGCACGGCCCATTGGGTAGTGCCGGGCCGGTACCTTGGCGAGGACATCCACGGCTGGTGGATCTTCCAGGGCCAGGGGGAGTTCTGTTCCCGGCCAGGGGCTGCCTTCTACACGGCATCCGATGCCGTCCTGCTGGTGCCCCGCGCAGGGGAGTATGTTGCAACGTTCTACGACGACACCTATCCGGGGGACTTCAGGATCTACGTGGATCTTGCTACGGCCCACCAATGGAAAACCATCCGGTCCGGCGTGACGGAATTCCACATGGTGGACATGGATCTCGATGTGATCCGCTCGGCCACCCGTGGAGTCTTTGTTGACGACGAGGATGAGTTCGAGGATCACTTGGTACGGATGGACTACCCCGTGGATACAGTGGCGGTAATGCGGGACGAATGTGCGGCCCTTGTGGTCGCCGTAAGCACGATGGAGGCCCCCTTCGACGTTTCGGCGCCGGAGAGCGCCAGCACGGAGTGGTTCAGGAAAGGACGGGCATGAGCGGCATCATCCGCACCTACAAGCGGGACGAGGACGCCGTCCTGCATTTTCGTGAGGCCTGGTACGACGAGGACGATCGGCACTTCGTGGTCAACTACGGCGTGGTGGGCCACCAGAGCCGCACCGAAGAATCGGGGATCGACGGCGAGACGTCCCCGGAAGGGCTCATGGCGGCGTTCGCGGCCCAGTGCGCGGAAGACGGCTACGCCGTGATTCCCGAAGCCGAACAGTTCTGGGTGGTGGCGCAGTTCGCGTTGAAGAGCAAGGACGGGACCGAGCGGGACAGGTATCTGGAACGCAAGGTGAAGGCTGCGCTGACGGGCGAGCTTGCCTGGCGGGGTCTCGGGGTTGTTGACCGCACGGACATCGGCAATTCCCGCCTGAACGTTTTCTGCCTGTGCCCGGATGTCACCAAAGCGGTCAACGCCATCAAGGTCTGCATTCGCAACGAGGATCTGGACTTCACCAAGCTCAGCATCGCGGCCGCCCCGCACGGTGATCCCACTGCATTCAAGGTGAAGCACTCGCCCAAGCAAGGCGCTGGCTTTACGCTCTAAGTACCAGCCATCGCAGGCCGCAACCGTACAAAGAGGGATCTCCCATGCCGCACAAGAGCAACTGGCCAGGACACACACCGCTTCCCAAGGGCCTGGCGGCTCCTGCCAGACGTGCGCTGGCCCACCAAGGCATTGAAACACTGGAGCAGTTGGCCGAATTCGGCGAGCTGGAGACCTCGAAGCTGCATGGCATGGGACCAGTGGCCATTGCCCAACTGGAGGATGCCATGGAGGAGTCCGGGATCGACTACGGAACGCCTGGCACCCCTGGCACCTGACATTGTTGCCTCGGGTGACTATGTGTCCGGGGTGTGCGTTATAGGCTGACTTCATGACTGAATACCGACGCCTTGGCCACTCAGGATTGACCGTCTCAGCTGTTGGGCTGGGCTGCAACAACCTAGGCCGGGCCAATACTCCCACGGAGTCCCAGGAAGGCACGGACGGGGTAGTCCATGCCGCGATCGACGCAGGAGTGACCTTCTTCGACGTCGCCGATGTCTACGGCCGGGAGGCGGGCCTGAGCGAAACCATGCTCGGAAAGGCGCTGAAGGGCCGCCGGGACGACGTGGTGATCGGAACCAAATTCGGTATGGACATGCGCGGTGCCAACGGGAACGACTTCGGCGCCCGGGGGTCCCGCCGGTACATCGTCCAGGCCGTGGAGGCTTCCCTCCGGCGGCTCGGCACCGATTGGATCGATCTCTACCAGTTCCACACCCCGGATGCCGCCACGCCCATCGAGGAGACGCTGGCCGCGCTGGACGACCTGGTGCGCAGCGGCAAGGTCCGGTACATAGGCCACTCCAACTTCGCGGGATGGCAGATCGCCCAGGCCGAGTACGTCGCCAGGGAGCTGGGCGGAGCACGGTTTATCTCCACGCAAAACCACTACAACCTGCTGGACCGCCGGGCCGAACTGGAAGTCCTGCCCGCGGCGGCGGAGTTCTCCTTGGGCGTCCTGCCGTACTTTCCCCTGGCCAACGGTCTGCTGACGGGCAAGTATTCGGCAGGCAAGGCACCGGAAGGTTCGCGGTTGAGCCACACCCGGACCAACCTGGTGAACGACGCCGACTGGGAGCAGTTGGGCCGTTTCGGTCAGTTTGCCAAGGAACGTGACCTCAGTGAGCTGGAGCTTGCCTTCTCCTGGCTTGCCGCGCAGCCGGGCGTGGCCAGTGTCATCGCAGGCGCCACCAAGCCGGAACAGATTCGCCAGAATGCCGAAGCCGTGCGGTGGGTGCCCACGCAGGAGGAACGCGAAGAACTGGACGGGATCTTCCCGAAGTCTCCGAAGGTGGCCTTGTTTTAGCGGACAGTCAGGTGGCGGACGGCCGCCCGGCGGAGCGATGCAGAAGCGCCTCGTAGCCAGCGAAGGGCCGGGGAACGGAAAATCCGTTCCCCGGCCCTTCCGGCGTCTGTGGCGGACCCTGCGCTGCCGCCAGGCCGCCGCCGCGCCACTAGACCGCCGCGGAGGCCACCCCGGGGGCCAGGAACCGCTTGCCGTTCACTCTTTCCGAGGCGCCCACGCGGTCCAGGTACGGCGTGATCCCGCCCAGGAACATCGGCCAGCCGGCGCCCATGATCATGCAAAGATCGATGTCTTCCGGTCCAGCAACCACACCCTCGGTGAGCATCAGCCCGATCTCTTCCGCCAGCGCATCCTGCGTCCGGCGCAGGACGTCTGCGCCGGTGGACGGGGTGCTTCCAAAGGAAAGGATGGCGAGGGTCTCCGCGGGGATGGCGGGCGTTCCGGCGGCGTCCGGAACCCACAACGTGGTGATCCCGTTGTCGATCAGCTTCTGCAGGTTCTGGGACACGGGGAACCGGTCGCCGAAAGCTGCATGGAGCGATTCCTGGACGTGCTGGGCGACGGGGAGGCCCACCATGGCGCTCAGGGTGAACGGTGTCATGGGCAGGCCCATGGGGCGCAGTGCGGTGTCTGCCACATCGGCAGGTGTGCCTTCGTCGAAGGCTGCGATGACTTCGCCCATGAGGCGGAGGAGGACACGGTTCACCACGAAGGCAGCCGCGTCCTTTACCAGTACCGCAGTCTTCTTCAGGCCCTTGGCGAGCTCGAAGGCCGTTGCCAGGACGGCGTCGTCCGTTGCGGGGGCTTTGACGATTTCCAGGAGCGGCATGACGGCCACGGGGTTGAAGAAATGGAATCCCACTAGGCGTTCCGGATGCTGAAGGTCCTCCGCCATGGCGGTGACGGACAACGAAGAGGTGTTCGTGGCCAGGATGCATTCGGGGGAAACGATGGCTTCCACTTCGGCGAAGACCTGCTTCTTGACGTTCAGTTCCTCGAACACGGCCTCGATCACGAAGTCGGCGTCACTGAAGGCTGCTTTCGAGACCGAACCGGTGACCAGCGCCTTGGTGCGGTTGGCGGCGTCGGGCTTGATGCGCTTCTTGGCGAGCAGTTTATCCACTTCGGCGTGCACGTAGGCCACGCCTTTGTCCACGCGGGCCTGGTCGATATCCGTCATGACCACGGGCACCTTGAGTTGCCGGGCGAAGAGGAGGGCAAGTTGGCTCGCCATGAGGCCGGCGCCCACTACGCCCACCTTCGTGACGGGCCGGGCAAGTTTCCGGTCGGGAGCCCCTGCCGGGCGCTTGGACCTCTTCTGGACGAGGTCAAGGAAGGCATAGACGGTGGAACGGAACTCATCCGTCTGCATCAGGTACGCCAGCGTTTCGCACTCAAGGGCGGCCGATTCGGATTGGCTCATGGTCCGGTTGGCTTCCATGATGTCCAGGACCTTTGCCGGTGCCGGGGAAGCGTTGGAGGTCTTGGACTCCACGAACGCCCGTCCTGCCTCCACTGAGGAGGCCCAACGGCCGGCCACGGCTTCTTCGGAAGGGTCGACGGCGTTCTTCCGCAAGGGTGTGGTGTGGCCGGTGATAACGCTCGCAGCCCATGCGAGGGACTGCTCCAGGAAATCGGCCGGTTCGAACAGGGCATCGGCGATTCCCAGCTCGAAGGCCTGGGGACCGGTCAAGGTGCGGTTGTTGCTCAGCGGGTTTTCTATCATCACCTTGACGGCGTTCTCCGGACCGATCAGGCGGGGGAGGATGTAGACGCCACCCCAGCCGGGCACCAGTCCGAGGAAAGCTTCGGGCAGGGCCAGTGCGCCCGCTCCGGTTGACACCGTCCGGTAGTTCGACTGCAGTGCGATTTCCAAGCCGCCGCCCAAGGCCAGGCCGTTGATGAACGCGAAGCTCGGCACCCCGAGGTTGGCCAGGGTCGCATAGACATCGTGGCCCAGTTGCGCCATCCAGAGGCCGTGGTCCTGTTCCTTGAGGTTCTTCACTGCCGAGAGGTCCGCGCCCGCCACGAGGAAGTAGGGTTTGCCGGTGACGCCAACGCCCACGATCTCGCCGCGGCCGGCGCGTTCCCGGAGTGCCTCCAGGACGTTGCCGAGCTCCACCAGGGTGTTGGGGCCCAACGTGGTGGGCTTGGAGTGGTCCAGCCCGTTGTCCAAGGTGACGAGGGCAAAGGTTCCGGCACCACCGGGCAGAGCGATGTCCTGCACGTAGGAGTGTGTCACTACCTCGTCCGGGAACAGGGCGGCTAGTTTCCGGAAGTCGTTGGCGCTCATGCGGCGGCTCCTTCTGTGGTGTGCGTGCTGGTTCCGTAGTCGGCGTGGTGCGGATTCTCCCAAATGACAGTGGCTCCCATGCCGAGGCCGATGCACATGGTGGTGATGCCGAACCGCACCGATGGATCTTCTTCGAACTGGCGTGCCAACTGGTTCATGAGGCGGACTCCCGAGGAGGCCAGGGGATGCCCGACGGCGATCGCCCCGCCATAGCGGTTGACGCGGGGATCGTCGTCCGCGATCCCGAAATGATCCAGGAAGCTCAGGACCTGGACGGCGAAGGCCTCGTTGATTTCGAACAGCCCGATGTCGTCGATGCCAAGTCCGGCGTTCTTGAGGGCCTTTTCGGTGGCCGGAACGGGTCCGATGCCCATGACTTCCGGCTCGACCCCTGCGAATGCGTAGGAGACCAACCGCATCTTGACCGGCAGGCCGAGCTCTTCGGCGGTGTCGGAGGCGGCGAGCAGCGCGGCGGTGGCGCCGTCGTTCAATCCGGCAGCGTTGCCGGCGGTGACCCGGCCGTGGGCGCGGAACGGTGTCCGCAGCCCGGCCAGATCCTCAACGGTGGTCCCTGGACGCGGTGGCTCGTCCACAGTGTGGAGGGCCCAGCCTTGGCCGGGCTTGAGGGTGGCCACGGGCACCAGGTCGCCCTGGATCTGTTCCTTGCCGTAGGCTGCGGCCAGCTTGGCCTGCGAGGCGGCCGCATAGGCATCCGTCCGGTCCTTGGTGATCGCGGGAAAGCGGTCGTGCAGGTTCTCAGCTGTGTTGCCCATGTTGAGCGCTGCCGGATCCACCAGCCGTTCGGACATGAACCGGGGGTTGGGATCGGCTCCGGCGCCCATGGGGTGGTTGCCCATGTGCTCCACGCCACCGGCGATGACGACGTCGTACGCGCCAAAACCGATGCCGCTCGCCGTCGTCGTGACTGCGGTCATGGCGCCCGCGCACATGCGGTCGATCGCGAAGCCCGGAACCGTTCGCGGAAGCCCCGCGAGGAGGGCGGCGGTGCGGCCGATGGTCAGGCCTTGGTCTCCGGTCTGGGTAGTAGCCGCGATGGCTACCTCGTCAACACGGCCGGCCGGGAGGGAGGGGTTGCGGCGGAGCAACTCCCGGATGCATTTCACCACGAGGTCGTCGGCGCGCGTTCCGGCATAGACGCCCTTCTCTCCGGCCTTGCCGAAGGGCGTGCGGACGCCGTCCACGAAGACGACGTCGCGGATGTTCCGTGTAGCGGTGCGGGTGGGACTCATGCGGTACTCCTCATCGAGACATGGTGCCGGGACCGCGGGGCGGTTACCGGGTGGCATTGCTGCTATGTTACTCATCAGTAACTTAGCATGCAAGGCTGGGAAAACGCAGGAGGCCCGCTTCCGAACCGGGGTTCGGAAGCGGGCCTCCCTTTGGCATGGAGTCAGGATGCGTCCTTGGTTTTTGGCTCCTTGGGCTCCTTGGGTGGAAGCGGCTGCGGGTTGAGGCAGGCCTCGGCCAGGATGGGCGCGGTCAGGGCGATCTGCCACTCGCGTGCACCCAGTGTCCGCAATTCCGTGGACACTGTTTCGAGTGAGGCATCCGACGGCGGCCGCCACATGACGCGGCGGAGGTAGTCCGGGGTGAGCAGGTTCTCGACGGGCAGCTTCAGCGTGTCCGCTTTTTCCTGCAGGGCTGGCCTGGCCGTGGCCAGGCGTGCTGCGGCTTCGGGATCCCGGTCAACCCAGACACGCGGGGGTGGCGGAGCATTGGTGGGCAGGTGCAGGGGCGGCAAATCGGTCAGGGTGCGTGCTGCACTGATGCAGCGCAGCCATCTGGGGGCCTCGCGCTGTGCGGACCTGCCGTGGAAGCCCTTGGTGGCCAGCAACTGGGGAACCGTGGTGGGCAGGGCTTTGGCTGCGGCAACCAATGCGGAATCGGGGATGAGGCGGCCGGGGGCAACATCGCGTTTGCGCGCCAATTGGTCCCTTTCCAGCCAGAGTTCCCTGACCGCGGCCAGTTGACGTCGGTCGCGGATCTGGTGGAGGCCTGAGGTCTTGCGCCAGGGATCCACCCGCGGCGGGGCGATGCCTGCGGCGAGGATTCCGGCGAACTCCTGCTCGGCGAAGTCGAGCTTACCGTCGGCTTCGAGGAGTTCGATCAATTCCTCCCGGAGTTCGGCGAGGACTTCCACGTCGAGGGCCGCGTACCGCAGCCACGGCTCAGGGAGGGGCCGGGTGGACCAGTCTGCCGCAGAGTGTTCCTTGGCCAGGCCGAAGCCAAGCAATTGTTCGATGACTGCGGCGAGTCCTACGCGGGGGAGTCCGGCCAGACGGGCGGCCAATTCGGTATCGAACAGCTTGTCCGGCCACATCCCCAGTTCAGACAGGCACGGCAAGTCCTGTGTGGCCGCGTGGAGGATCCACTCAACACCGCGGAGGGCGTCGTTGACGATGTCCAGGTTGTCGAAGGGTTCGGGGTCGATGAGCCAAGTCCCGGCTCCTTCCCGGCGGATCTGCACCAGGAAGGCGCGCTGGCCGTAGCGGAAACCGGACGCCCGTTCTGCATCGACGCCGGCCGGTCCGGTCCCTGCCGCGATGGCAGCTGCGCAGCGCTCCAGGCCGGACGGTGTGTCAATGACCAACGGCACGCCCTCTCGAGGCGTGTCCAGCTCAATGACAACAGGTACGTGGCCGTCGAAGCCTTCAACCTTGATGTGTGTTGTGGGATCAGCAACCGGGTCGCCGGCAGTGGTTTTTTCCAGGTTTTCAGGGGTCATGATTGCTTAAGCTTACCGATACCCGCCGGAGACGGCCGGGACAGGGGTGGCGGCAGGGGTCAATTGAGCCTCCTGTTGGGCAGGCCGGTCACCCCGGGAGGCAAGGGGGGAAGGCCTGCGAAGGTACAAACCATGTCCGACCACGCTTCCAGGTGAGCCTGGACGTTGGAGTTTGCGGGCGTCCAGGACGCCCTGAGTTCTATGTCGATGGTGTCCGGGCGTTCGGCCAGGGTGCCGAAGCTTTCCGACAGGATGCGGGTGGCAGTGCCGCCCGCCGCCCGGTATGGCGCGGCGTGGTTCTCAAGGGCTTCAACCAGCCAGGTCCAGGCGACCGAGCCCAACATCGCGTCATTGCCCATTTCCGCATCCATCTGGGCGCGGATGTAGGTAACGATCCGGAACTCGCCTTCCCAGACCGCAGAGCCATCCGGATCATGGAGCAGGATGAAGCGGCCGGTAGCCAGTTCGTCGTCTTCGTCGTCAGACGGGCTCCCGCCGGTGTTGTCGACGAAGGCCTTGGCGGCTGGTCCGTGGACGGGGACGCGGCGGGTGGCGGCGGTGGGCCGGAAGACCTCTGCGCCAAGGGCAACGGCATACGGCGCCAACCGGGCGGGAGCAGGGATCTCGTCCAGCCGCAATTCGCTGCGGCACTGTGCTTTTCGAAGCGTTCCCAAAGCAAAGAGAAAATCCGCGGGAACCTGTGCGAGGGCGTTCACCATCGCAGATTATGTGCCCGGGGCGGCGATCCTGTGCAGGCTCGCCGCCCCGGAATGCGGCATTATCCGGCGGCCAGCTCCCGTTTTATGGCAGAGACGAACGCGTCGATGTCATCTTCGGTGGTGTCGAAAGAGCACATCCACCTCACCTCGCGCCGGGCTGCGTCCCAGTCGTAGAAGGCAAACGAGGAACGGAGCCGGTCCGCAACGCCTTCCGGAAGGATGGCAAAGACGCCGTTCGACTGGGTCTCCTGGGTGGGCTCCACGCCGTCAATGCTGTTGATGGCGGTACGCAAACGCGACGCCATGGCGTTCGCGTGGCCGGCCGAGCGCAGCCAGAGTCCGTCCTCCAGCAGGGCGATGAACTGAGCGGAGATGAAGCGCATCTTCGAGGCCAGTTGCATGTTCATTTTGCGCAGGTACTTCAGGCCGTGCGCAGCATCCGGGTTCAAGGCAACCACGACTTCGCCAAACAGCAGGCCGTTCTTGGTCCCGCCGAAGGACAGGATGTCTACACCGGCATCGCGGGTAAACGCGCGCAGGGGGACGCCCAGGTGCGCCGCCGCATTCGCCAGCCGGGCGCCGTCCATGTGCAGTTTCATGCCCTTGGCGTGGGCATGGTCGGCGATGGCGCGGACCTCCTCCGGGGAGTAGCAGGTACCCAGTTCCGTGGTCTGCGTGATGGAAACGGCCAATGGCTGTGCCCGGTGTTCGTCACCCCAACCCCAAGCCTCGCGGTCGATGAGCTCGGGGGTGAGCTTGCCGTCCGTGGTGGGGACATGGAGCAGCTTCATGCCGCCGATGCGTTCGGGCGCGCCGTTCTCGTCCATGTTGATGTGGGCCGTTGAGGCACACACCACGGCTCCCCAGCGGGGCAGGAGCGATTGCAGGGACAGGACATTGGCGCCCGTGCCGTTAAAGACCGGGAAGCATTCAATTCCAGGACCAAACTGCTGCTCCATGACCTCCTGCAGGCGGGCGGTATAAACGTCCTCGCCGTAGGAAACCTGGTGTCCGCCGTTGGCACTGGCCAAGGCCGCGAGGACTTCGGGGTGGACGCCGGAATAGTTGTCCGATGCGAATCCGCGGACCGAAGGGTTGTGCAGCCGGCTGTTATCCGTTGTGCTGCCTGCCGAGTGGATAGCTTCTGTTGTGCTCGTCACTTGTTCATTCACGCTTTCAAGTCTATTTCGCCAGGAGGATCCGCTGGCCGTTCAGGGAGTCGGCGGGCTGGTCAAAGAGCCCGACGGCGGCGGTCGCCAGGTCTTCGACGTCGGTATAGCCGGGAAACTCCCGGCCGGGATTGGCACGCCGCATGCCGGCGTCCACGAGGGATTTCACCACGAAGACCACCGCTGCGCTCCGTTGCTCCGCCGGGCCGGTGCCGTCGCCTTGTTGGTCCCGCGCGAACCCTTCCGCAACCGCCAGGGTCCACGCCTCGGCCGCTGCCTTGGCTGCGGCGTAACTTGCCGTTGCCGCGGTGGGAGCTGCCGCCGTCGTCGATGACACCATGGCGAACCGCCCGGTGGGTGAGGATGCCAGCTGCCGGTAGAAGACGCGGGAGACGTTGCGCACGGTGGTGATGGCGCTGGATTCCAGGTCCGCCCAATCGTCGTCGCCCTGGTCTTCGATGCCGGTGGCGCTCCGCCAGCCTCCCACCAGGTGGATGAGTCCATCCACACGTTCCACGCCCAGTCCGCGAAGGGTCGCGTCGAGCTCGCGGACGGCCGCCAGACTCCCCAGGTCGCATGTCAGCGGTGTGACGCCGTGTCCGGCGTCGGTGGCGGCCGCGCCGATCCTGGCGGAGTCCGAGCCGACAGTGAATACCTTGTGGCCGGCGGCCGCCAACGCCCGCGCGGTTGCTACACCCGAAGCGCTGCTTCCGCCGGTCACAAGGACTGTCAGTGGTGGCATCAGGCCGCCATCGCGCCTGTGATGCCGGTGGTGGACTCGATGACGGGGCGCATCTTCTTTTCCAGGGCCTCGTAGAACATGGACAGCGGGAATTCGTCGTCGAGGACCTGGTCGGTCAGCGCCCGCGGGGGTCCGGCGAGGGGGAGCGCGTCGGGGCCCTTGGCCCATACCGAGGCGGGGTGCGGGGTGACGGTCTCGGAGATGAGCTGGTAGGCGGCAATCCAGTGCGCAGCCTTCGGCCGGTCGATGGAGCGCCAGTACAGGTCCTCGATGCGGGCACCCAGTTCAACCACGACGGCGGCAGCTTCCTCCCAGTCGATGCTGAGTTTGCTGTCGGTCCAGTGGAGCACGCGGTGCTGGTGCATCCACGCAAACAGCAGCTGGCCGCCCAGGCCGTCGTAGTTCCGGACGCGGTTGCCGGTGATGGCGAACCGGAAGATCCGGTCAAAGATCACTGCGTACTGGACCAGCTTCGCGTGCTTGCGTGCGTCCGCGTCGGCCTCTTCGTCCTTTTCGATCCGGACCGCTTCGCGGAAGGCGGTCAGGTCGCAGCGGAGTTCCTCGAGGGAGTAGAGGAAGAAGGGCATCCGCTGCTTGATCATGAACGGATCGAACGGCAGGTCGCCGCGCATGTGGGTGCGGTCGTGGATGAGGTCCCACATGACAAAGGTTCGCTGGGTCAGCTCCTGGTCTTCGAGGAGCTGGGCGGCGTCCTCAGGCAGTTCCAGGGAGGTGGTTGCGGCAGCTGCCTTCAGGACGCGCCGGAAACGGGCCGCCTCGCGGTCGGCAAAAATGGCACCCCACGTGAACGTCGGGGTCTCCCGGACTGCGACCGTTTCCGGGAAGAGCACGGCGGAGTTGGTGTCGTAACCGGCGGTGAAATCGACGAACCGGATCGGTACGAAGAGCTTGTTGGAGTACTCGCCGGCTTCCAGGCCGCCAATGAACTCCGGCCAGATGACCTCGATCAGGACGGCCTCCACCAGACGGTTGGTGCTGCCGTTCTGGGTGTACATGGGGAACACCACCAGGTGCTGCAGGCCGTCGATGCGCTGCTGCTGCGGCTGGAAGGCCTGGAGCGAGTCGAGGAAGTCCGGAACGCCGAAGCCGTCCTTGGCCCAGCGTGCGAAGTCGGCAATGAGGAGCTCCAGGTAGAGGGCGTCGTGCGGGAAGCTGGGTGCCAGATTGGTGATTGCCTCGGAGAGGGCGGCCACGAGGGCAGCAGCTTCGCCGTGGACCGCGGGATCGGCGATGGAACCGTCCTGCTCCTGGTACGATTGGAGGGCCGTGGCAGCGGCCTTGAGTGCTTTCCAGTCCGCGTTGTCGGCAGTGACAAGCGGAAGGGTGGAGGTAGCGATGGTTGTCATGGAACTCAGCCCTTTCGAAGTAGGTAATGCTTCTGAGGCGAGCGTAGCAACGGGAGAAGCATCGCTAATTCAAAATCGGGTGGAGCATAAGAGATACTGTTGCAAAACGTAGACGGTGGACCCTCAAGCTCCAGCGGAAGCCGCTGAAAGGTGCGGGCTCCCGACCGGAGCCCGCACCGGAGCGATCAGGAGGCGTCGGTCTCCACCAGGCGAAGCGAAATTGAATTGATGCAGAACCGCTGGTCGGTGGGGGTGTCATAGCCTTCGCCCTCAAAGACGTGGCCAAGATGGGAATCGCAGTTGGCGCACCGCACCTCGATGCGTTCCATGCCAAGGGTCCGGTCGTGCAGGTAGCGGACAGTTCCCTCGGCCAGCGGCGCCCAGAAGGAGGGCCAGCCACAGTGGGAATCAAATTTCTCGCCGCTGGTAAACAGTTGGGCGCCACAGGCACGGCACTGGTAGACGCCCTTTGTGTGGGTGTCCCAGTACTCGCCCGTGTAGGGACGCTCGGTTCCGGCCTGCCGCAGCACGCGGTACTCGTCAGGAGTCAGTTCCTCACGCCATTGGGCATCGGACTTCTCCACGGGCGCGCTGGTGTTCTCAGATGACGTCATGTCTTATGCAACGCTCACGAGTCGCCGATAAATCCCGAACCGGCATACAGATGCAGCACCGGGAGTCCCAGCTGGTCCTGGGCCTTGTTGGCCCAGTCCGTATGGAAAGTGTCGGCAATGGCATGCGGACGGGTGACCACTACCGCCTGGGCGGCCTCAAGGGACCTTACCTTGGACACCAGGCCGGCCACGGCACCGCCGTCCACGATCTCGCCGGTGACGCCGCTGCCCAAGCCGGCGAGGGCGGCCAACGACGTTGCCAGCGCCTCCGAAGCCTCCGCCCGCTCAACCTGCGGGTCCGGCGACTTCGCGCCAAGTTCCTTGAACGCCTTGGCGATATCAAGCAATGAAAGGTTCTCCAGGAAGTCCACCAGGAGATGCCGCTCAGTGTTGGCCGGAACCAGGACGACGATCGGCGCGTCGCCGTCGTCGAGCAGTTTGGCAATGTTCGCACGGTCGTCGTGCCCCAGGGGCTCTTCTGTCAGGATGACGATGGGATCGCTCATGGCTACAGCGTAGACCCGCCGAACTCCACACCGCAGGCTTTTGACCAGCAATTCTCCTCCGCCCGACGCAGGCGTGTGCGCACCAAGGCGACCGAGCAGAGAGAATGGAGCCATGGCATCGAAGAACACGCCAGCGGGCGACTCTGCAGACTCCACCCTCTCCCTTCGCGCCAAATGGGCCATCGCGGGAATCCTCACCGGCGGGTCCCTCGCGGCCTTGGTGGGAGCAGGTTCTTCGGCGCTCGCGGTCTACTTCGCGCGCCGGGTCATTACGCCGGCGGCACGTAACGAGGACCAGGAGGTCCTGGCGGTGATCCGAGGGGACAAGGGGCCACAGGTTATCCTCGCCGCCACGCCGGACACGACGATCGACGGCGTCTTCAGCCTCTTCTTCGACGGCGGCAGGGGGCATGCCAGGATCGGCAGGATCGTGTCCTATTCGCCCGCCGAGCAGACCGTGCTCCGCGAGGTGGAGCAGGTCTACAGTGGAGACCTTTCCGGGGCAAGGCGCGGTTGGTGGAGCGGTGCCGTCTATCCTGACCCGGCAGCGATCGGGCTGGCTGCCGAGGACGTGGACATTGCAGTGGACGGCGGCAAGGCTCCGGCCTGGCTGGTCAGGGCGGACGCGGCGGCACCCGCGAAAGTCTGGGCGATCATGGTGCATGGCCGGGGTGCCAACCGGCTTGAGGGACTGCGGGCGGTGCGGACGGCCAAGGCATTGGGCCTGGACAGCCTGCTGGTTTCCTACCGGAACGACGGCCTGGCGCCCTCCGCCCTGGACGGCAGGTACGGCCTTGGCTCTACGGAATGGCGCGATGTGGAAGCCGCGATCGAGTACGCCCTGGAACATGGGGCCGAAGAAGTGGTTCTGTTTGGATGGTCAATGGGCGGAGCCATCAGCCTCCAGGCAGCAGACCTTGCCAAGCACAGGCACCTGATCCGTGCGCTGGTGCTCGATGCCCCGGTCATCAACTGGGTCAATGTCATGGCCCATCACGCCGAGATGAACAAGATTCCCTACAACGTGGGCAGGTACGGTCAGCTGATGCTCACCCATCCGCTGGGACGCCGACTGACCGGCCTCGCCGCGCCCGTTGACCTCAAAGCGATGGACTGGGAAGCCAGGGCAGTTGAGCTGCGAACGCCCACGCTGGTGATCCACAGCGTCGACGACGATTATGTGCCCTTTGAACCCTCAGCGAGCCTGGCGGAGAAGAACCCGGAAATGGTGACGTTCGAACCCTTCCACGGGGCGCGCCACACCAAGGAATGGAACGTCGACCCGGACAAGTGGGAACGCCTTGTCGCGTCCTGGCTGCAACGGCAACTGGCTCCCCGCAACAACCCGGGAGACCCCGCACCGCGGCCCGGATCGGGGGACCTCAGTTCTTGACGGTGCCGATCCTTGCCGTGACGGCTTGGGTCAGGCGGACGAGGTCGGCCGGAGACAGTTCAAGGTCCAGGCCGCGGCGGCCACCTGAAACGAGGATCGTGTCGAAGGCGAACGCCGACTCATCCAGCACCGTGGGGGAAGGCTGGCGCTGGCCCAAGGGCGAGATCCCACCGAGGACATAGCCCGTGCGACGCTCGGCGGCCTTGGGATCGGCCATGGCGGCTTTCTTGGAGCCGAGCGCACCCGCCACGGCCTTGAGGTCCAGGTTGCCGGACACGGGAACGATGCCCACAGCGAGCCGGCCTTCGACTTCCACCATGAGCGTCTTGAAGACCCTGGCAGGGTCCATGCCCAGGACTTCCGCAGCTTCCAGCCCGTAGCTGGCGGCCGAGGGATCGTGGGCGTAGGGGTGCGCAACGAAAGGAACGCCGGCCGCAGTCAAAGCTGCTGTAGCCGGCGTTCCCTGTGAAGCCGTTCTCTTGGCCATGGCCTAGCGTTCCAGCCTGCTGGCCGCTGCCACTTTCCGCTTGATGCGTCCCAGCATGGCCGTCATTCCGCGCATGCGCAGGGGAGTGATGGCCCGGGTCAATCCCAGCAGTTCCGGCATGTCGTCCGGAACCGCAAGGATCTCTTGTGCCGTCAGGCCATCGAGTCCCTCATGCAGGACACCGGCGAACCCACGCGTAGTGGGAGCCTCCGGTGGTGCCTTGAAGAACAACCGGTAGGCACGGGCACCAGCCGGGTCCGTCCCGTTTTTCTCGGACTCGATGGTCAGGAACAGCGGGGATTGGCACTCGACAACCTGCTCCAGCAATTCCGGATGGTTGGTGAGGCGCTCCGGCAGTTCCGGCAGTCCACGGGAAAACTCAAGCAGCAACTGCAGCCGCTCCGGCTCGGACAGTGCCTGGAAGTCATCGACGATTTCCGCCAACGCGGCGGGCAAAGTGTTGGTACTCATCACTTCCAGCTTACGCACTGCTCCGCCGGATGACGCGCTAGTTACGGACCAGGGCTGCAGGAACAGAACCGCGTTCCGCGCCCTTGACGATCGGAACGCGGACCGCGTTGCCCCATTCGGTCCAGGAACCGTCGTAGTTGCGTACGGAGTCGAAGCCCAGCAAGTACTTCAGTGCGAACCAGGTGTGGCTGGAGCGTTCACCGATGCGGCAGTAGGCCACGACGTCGTCGCCCGCCTGCAGTCCGGCGTCGCCGAGGTAAAGGGCTTCGAGCTCTTCACGGGTGCGGTAGGTGCCGTCCTCGGCTGCTGCCTTGGCCCAGGGAACGGATGCGGCAGTGGGGATGTGGCCGCCACGGAGGGCGCCTTCCTCGGGGTACGCGGGCATGTGGGTGCGCTGGCCCGTGTACTCCTCGGGGGAGCGGACATCGATCAGCGGGTTGCCGAGGTGGGCCAGGACGTCTTCCTTGAAGGCGCGGATGGGGGCGTCGTTGCGCTCGATTTCCGGGTAGCTTCCGGCAGCCGGGGCAGGGACGTCGGTGGTGAGTTCGCGGCCCTCGGCGATCCACTTGTCGCGGCCACCGTCGAGGAGGCGCACGTCCTCGTGGCCGAACAGGGTGAAGACCCACAGGGCATACGCGGCCCACCAGTTGGACTTGTCGCCGTAAATAACCACCGTGCTGTCGCGGGAGATGCCCTTGGCGGCAACCAAAGCCGCGAACGCTGCGCCGTCCACGTAGTCGCGGGTGACTTCATCATTCAAGTCGGTGTGCCAGTCGATCTTGACGGCGCCGGGGATGTGCCCGGTTTCGTACAGGAGGACGTCCTCATCGGACTCCACGACCACCAGCTTGCCGTCGGCGAGGGCGCCCTCTGCCAGTGCTGCGGCGAGCCATTCGGTGGATACGAGTCGTTCAGGGTTCGCGTAAGCGGCGAACTTTTCGTTCTGTTCAACGGGGTAGGACATGCTGGTGGCCTTTCACTGACATTGGACGGAGCCAGGCACTTCGATGGTGCTGCACTTGCCTGCCGGGCTTGCTCCCAACACTAACCACGGGCCGCAGCCAATGCTTCCCGGCTGTTCACATGGTGAAACATGGCCTTGGTCACGTGCCCATTCGTGGAGCCCCCGATGCCGGTATTCTTGCTGGGGACCCACAACCTGAAGAACGGACCACCGTGGTACAGATCGAACAATTGGCTGCCCGCACACCGGCAGTCTCAGTGGAAGAGCTCCTTAAAGGGTTCTACCCCTCTCCGCGGTTCGGCGAGGTTTCGTTCGACAGCTACCGACCGGACCCTTCGCAGCCCAGCCAGGCCAACGCGGTCAAGCTGCTCTCGGCATTTGCCGACAGCGTCGGAGCCGATGACAACGGCGGGCTCTTCAAGAAGTTGTTTGCCAAGAAAGCTGCCACCCGGGCCGGAATCTACCTCGACGGCGGCTTCGGTGTGGGCAAGACCCACCTTTTGGCCTCCTTGTGGCACAGGTCCCCGGGTCCGAAGGCTTTTGGTACGTTCGTTGAGTACACCAACCTGGTTGGCGCGTTGTCCTTCCGGAAGACGGTGGAGGCGCTCAGCAGCTACAAACTGGTGTGCATTGACGAATTCGAACTGGACGACCCCGGTGACACCGTCCTGATGTCCCGCCTCATGCGGGAACTGGCCGACGCCGGCGTGAAGCTCGCTGCTACGTCCAACACGCTGCCGGGTTCCCTGGGTGAAGGCCGTTTCGCGGCTGTTGACTTCCAGCGGGAAATCCAGGTCCTCGCGGACCAATTCGACGTGGTGAGGATCGATGGCGAAGACTTCAGGCACCGCGGCCTGCCCGCCGCTCCTGCGCCACTCAAGACCGAAGAACTCAAGCACCGCATGCAGGCAGAGTTCGACGGCAAGACCGTTGCCGTGGACGACTTCCGCACCTTGGTGGACCACCTCGCCGGCGTGCACCCGAGCCGCTACCGCCAGTTGATTTCCGGGATCGAGGCCGTGGTCTGGCGGGATGTGGAAACAATTACGGAGCAGGCCGTCGCCCTGCGGTTCGTTGTCCTTGCCGACCGCCTGTATGACAAGGATGTGCCCATCCTCGCCAGCGGTGTCCCGTTCGACAAGCTCTTCACCGAAGAAATGATGGGTGGCGGCTACATGAAGAAGTACTTCCGGGCGGTCTCCAGGTTGACCGCGCTGGCCCGAGAGGGACAGAACCACGAGCCCGCCTGATCTCTCAGGACCTGACTCAAAATGACCGCCCGGGCTTTGCCCGGGCGGTCATTTCCTTGCCCAACCGTTACCGCGGCTGCAGTGGTTCCCTTGACTTCAGCAACAAGCGGATGAGGATGCCGCCGGCCAACGCCCAGAAAGCGGCACCGATTCCGGCGAAGCTGAGCCCGGAGGCAGCGAGGAGGAAGGTCACGGATGCGGGAATGCGGTCTTCGGCAACGGCCAGTGCCGAGGAGATGGAGGAGGCCAGGGTGCCGAGCAGTGCCAGGCCCGCAACCGCTTCGAGGAGGCCCGAAGGCGCGGCGGCCACCACCGTGACAAGGGCCGCGGAAAAGACTGCCAGAAGCAGATAGGCCACGCCGGAGGTGAAGGCGGCGATCCAGCGCCTGCCCTGGTCCCGTCCGGCTTCCTCACCAGCCGCCAAGGCGGCACTGAGGGCAGCAAGGTTGATGGCGTGGCCGCCAAAGGGCGCACCCACAAGTGTTCCGGCTCCCGTCACCAGCATGGACGGCCGCCACGGGGTGGTGAATCCAAGGGACTTCAGGACCGCAACGCCGGGAATGTTCTGCGATGCCATGGTGACGATGAACAGGGGCAGGGCAATGCCGACTGCGGCTTCCACGGTGAAAGCCGGTGTGGTCCACTCAAGCCGTGGCATCAGTGAATCGAGGGGGAGTTGGACGCCATTCAACCCCATATGGATGCCGATGACCCCCAGTGCCACGAGCAGGGAAGCAGGGACCGCCCAGCGTGCCGCGAACTTCATCATCAGCAACCAGCACAGCGCCACGGGGCCAACCAGAAGGGGAGCGGAGCCCAGTGATTTGAACGGGGCAAGGCACAACGGGAGCAGGACGCCGGCAAGCATGGCCTGGGCGAGGGTTGTGGGAATCCTGGTCATCAGCCTTCCGAGCACGGGAAGCAGGCCTGTCAGGAGGATCAGCACCCCGACGGCCAGGAAGGCACCTACTGCCGCGGGCCAGCCGCCGTCGACCATTCCTGCAGAGGCGAGGAGCGCCGCGCCAGGGGTGGACCACGCAAGGGTTATGGGGAGCCTGGACCGCCACGACAGCCATAGGATGCCAAGTCCAAAGGCCAGGGTCAGCGCCAGGAGGCCACTGGATGCCTGCTCTTGGTTGGCGCCCACAGCACGCAGGCCTGCGAGGACCACGGCGAAGGAGGAGGTGAATCCGACCAGCGCCGTCACGATGCCGGCGGAAAGGGGTGGGCCGAGTCCCTCTTTGCTGGTGGGGCGTTGGACCGCTGAAGAGGGTGAAGGCATAGTCTCCAAATTACCCGAGGGCCTGCCCTGGTGCGGTTCGTTAAACGCCAAGGGCACCGGCGGCGCCTCTCGGCGGGACCGGTGCCCCCTTGACGTATCTGGTGTGGCGGCTCAGGCAGCTATGGCTGCTTTGGCTCATCCGCGACGGGAGCCTGTTCGGCGTCCCCATCTGACTTGGCCACGAAATCGGAAGCGGCGTTCTGGACAGCATCGACCTGGTTGGCGAACTTGCCGCCGGTCTTTTCGTCGATGAAGTCTCCGGCCTTTTCGATGCCATTCTGGATGGCTTCTTCGTTGCCCTGAATGAGACCCTGAGCCTTGCCCTTCAGGTCGTCAATTAATCCCACGGGCACCTCCTTTCCGTCGCGGAGCCAGTTCGCTCCTCCGAGAGTGACCCTAACACCAGTCGGCGGGGGTGCCAAGGATCCGGTAGTCCGCTACGCCAAGGGCTTACTGGACTCCAGATGGCGAGGACTGTCCGGGTTCATCAAGGAGTGCTTCCTGCCGTAGAAGAAGTAGATGATCAAACCGATGATGAGCCATGCGCCGAAGCGGAGCCACGTCTGCCAGTGCAGTTGGGCCATCAGGAAGGCCGACGCCAGGACACCGAACGCGGGGACCACGGGCATGAGGGGAAGTCGGAAGGTCCGGGGTGCATTCGGTTTGGTGTAGCGGAAGACGATCACCGAGACACAGACCACCACGAAGGCCGCGAGGATGCCGATGTTGGTCAGGTCCGCGACTTCCTTGATGGGGAAGACCCCGGCAAGGAAGGCTGAACCGATGCCGGCGATCCAGGTGACGCGCTGCGGGGTACCGTGTTTGTCCGTCTTTGCGAACCAACCCGGCAGGAGCCCGTCCCGGCTCATGGAGAACCAGACGCGCGTGACGCCCAGGAGGAACGTGAGCATTACCGTGAGGATGGAAAGGACGGCGAACACCGAGATGATCGTGGCGATCACGGGCAGGCCTACTCCTGCGAAGGCCGAAGCGAAGCCTGCCTTGGGATCGATGTCCTTGTAGTTCTGCATTCCCGTCAGCACCAGGGTGGCGGCCACGTAGAGCAACATGGCGATGATCAGTGACAGCACGATTGCCTTGGGCATGTGCTTCTTACCATCCTTGGCTTCCTCGGCGGCCGTACTCATGGCGTCGTAGCCGAACACGGCGAAGAAGACCGTGGCTGCGCCGGCCAGGACCGGACCGAAGCCGCTGGGCATGAACGGGTTGAAGTTCTCGGTGTTGATGTAGAAGATGCCCAGTCCAATGATGAACAGGATCAGGACCACCTTGATGGCTACCGCCACGAGTTCAAAACGGCCGAAGGCCTTGGTTCCCCGGCTGAGGATCCAGGTGACCAGGAGGCACACGAGGATGGCGGGCAGGTTGATGACGCCGCCTTTGCCTTCATCCGCAGTGGAAGTCATCCACGTGGGCATGTGGATGCCAATGCCTGACAGGAAGGCGTCGAAGTAGCCGGAGATGCCGATGGCGACGACGGCAACGATCGCGATGTACTCCAGCAGGAGGTCCCAGCCAATGAACCAGCCGATGATCTCCCCGAGGGCGACGTACCCGTAGGTGTAGGCAGAACCGGCCCGCGGAATCATTCCCGCGAATTCGGCGTAGGACAGTGCGGCCGCACCGGAGGCAAGGCCGGCCACCAGGAAGGAAATGAGTACCGCCGGGCCCACGCCGGGGTTGTTGGCGTCGCCATGGGCCACCAGTCCGGCCAGCGAAAAGATGCCGACGCCGATGATTCCGCCAACGCCGATGGCCGTCAGTTGCCAGAGGCCAAGACTCTTGAAGAGTCCGCTGTGCTTGCTTTCTTCTTCGATGTCGTCTATCGGCTTGCGCCTGAGGACCGACTGCGAAGCGGTCTGTTGATTCATGGGTACTCCTGCCAAGGGGCGATTGGTGATGAGTTCGCAGTACATTATGCGAGACCAATCACATTGGATAAAGCGATTTTTTCTTAGCCTTATAGATTAAGTGGGCTGATGAATTGCGGCCCTATAACCCCGTCTGGCTGGATGAGGGCATAAAAAAAGCAGCTCCGAGGAGCTGCTTTTCCGTGGAGCGGACGACGAGATTCGAACTCGCGACATCCACCTTGGCAAGGTGGTGCTCTACCAGCTGAGCTACGTCCGCACATGTTGTTTGCCTGGTTGCTACCGGGCTTCCAACAACAAACAAGTTGCCTTGTTTTGGTGGGCGATACTGGGATCGAACCAGTGACCTCTTCCGTGTCAGGGAAGCGCGCTACCGCTGCGCCAATCGCCCGTTGCCGGGTCCTTTGATAAGGAGAGCGGACGACGAGATTCGAACTCGCGACATCCACCTTGGCAAGGTGGTGCTCTACCAGCTGAGCTACGTCCGCACATGTTGTTTGCCTGGTTGCTC
>NZ_JBIVGX010000006.1:0-87985 GCF_044748905.1 Paenarthrobacter sp. NPDC089714 | reverse complement strand
AACAAACAAGTTGCCTTGTTTTGGTGGGCGATACTGGGATCGAACCAGTGACCTCTTCCGTGTCAGGGAAGCGCGCTACCGCTGCGCCAATCGCCCATGCATCCAGAATGACCTGGAAGGCATGGTTTTCACCGAGGTGGGTACGGGATTCGAACCCGTGTATACGGCTTTGCAGGCCGCTGCCTCGCCTCTCGGCCAACCCACCGTGTAAGCAGGATTCCGGGGAATTCATGCCTGACAGTGCCTTGCGAGCGGACGACGAGATTCGAACTCGCGACATCCACCTTGGCAAGGTGGTGCTCTACCAGCTGAGCTACGTCCGCATCGTGGTTCGCTCCGGACCGCCCTTCAGGCATTCCGTCGCTTTCCGACGAGTAAAAACTCTATAGGAGGTTCCAGCAAACTCCAAATCGAGCTCGGTGATTTCCCGACCATGGGGGCTGGATCCCTGAATTTGCGCGGAATATGCAGACTTCCACGCCTGTAATTCCACGCCTGTAGTTCGTGCTGGCCGACCCGTTTTGCATTCCCGGCAGCGTGGGCTAGTCTTCTATATGCACCGGGCAGTTGATGCACGATCACCCGGGCGATTGGCGCAGTGGTAGCGCGCTTCGTTCACACCGAAGAGGTCACTGGTTCGAACCCAGTATCGCCCACCAACAGAACCCCGCCGGACTGGATCCAGTCCGGCGGGGTTCTTTCGTTTCTCCGGGCAGGTTCCCCGGCCGGGGGCGCATTCTGTCGGTGCTCTGTGTCAGAGTCTTTGTATGACCGCTCCACTGCTTGCCCACGCTACTGACTACGGCCGAATGTATGCCCGTTCCACTACGGAACAGTTTTCGGTGCCTTCCATAACAACTGTCATTGCGCAGCAGGCGCACTCCCTTGACGGCTGGTTCAGTTTCATGGGAGCAAGCAGCCTGGCGGCCGATCCGGAATTGCCCGCGCTTATCGGGAGCCCCGCCCGGATCAGGCAGGCAGTGAACAAGGCGTCGAAGGCCGCCGAAACGTACCGGGACGAGGCTGCCGCACGCGGGGACCGCGTGCATACCTATTGTGAGCAGGTGGCACTGCGCGCCCTTGGACGCCCGCACCGCATGGCGGAGTGCAGGGACGAACTCGCGGCCAACGGTGAGCAGGCCTTTGCCGCAAGATTCGACGAATGGTGGGAGATGTACGGCGTTGAGCCCCTTGCCCCGGAAATCACCGTGTGGAACAAGAGTGTGGGCTACGCCGGAACATTGGACCTGGTGGCCCGGATCAACGGCCGCATTTGCCTGATTGACTACAAGACCAAGGGAACCTCCCGGGACGGCACCGTGAAAGCCCTCGATGACAAGGTAGTCATGCAGTTGGTGGCGGGCATGAAGGCTGAGGAAAGCCTGGTGGATCCCGTGGCGGGGGAGTGGGAACAATGGAGGTTTGGTGAGAACCCCATGCTCCTGGCTGTCGCAATCGGCGAAACGGAGGTACGTCCGCAGCGGGCCAACCCTGAGGTGCTGAAGCACCATTGGTGGAAGTTCTGCGCTTTGCGGCGGGTGTGGGAAATGTCCGCCGATGTCTCGGCCGCCGGGCAGGCCCTCCTGCCGATCGCCCCGCCACCCCTTGCCGCCTCGGGGGTCAGGATCGGTGCCGGCGCCGCAGGAAACTAACCCGGGCCAAGCCCCTGATCCTTCCTCTCAACTAAACTGGCTAAGGCTCCGCAGCATCCGGACCAGAGACAGACGATCGTGAGGACTGACAGCAGATGGCAATTTTGAGTATCCGAATCATCGGGGATCCGGTGTTGCGCACCGTGGCGGATCCCGTCACCGACTTCGGACCGGAACTCGCCAAGCTGGTAGCCGACATGATGGACACCATGGAAGATGTTGACGGTGCAGGCCTGGCAGCCCCGCAAGTGGGCGTGAGCCAGCGCGTTTTTACTTACCGCATCGGCGGGGCAGAAGGACACATCATCAATCCTGTCCTGGACAACAGCGAAGACTTCCAACCGGATGAGGTTGAAGGGTGCCTGTCCATTCCAGGACTTGGCTTCCCGGTTCGCCGCCACCGGGCCACCACGGTCACTGGCGTGGATCTCAACGGCAATCCGGTGACGGTGGAGGCCGAGGGAATGCTGGCGCGGTGCTTCCAACATGAGAACGACCATCTGGACGGAGTCCTGTACACCGACCGTTTGGAAGGTGAGGACCGCAAGTCCGCACTGCGTGCCATCCGCAATGGCAACTACCACGCGGTTACTGAACAGACCACGTCCAAGCGGGCCACTTCAGTGGGTTCCAGTTTTGGTGGCGGCAGCTTCGGGATTCCGGAGTGAGGGTACTGTTCGCCGGAACGCCGGCGGTTGCTGTTCCTTCCCTTAACGCTTTGGTGAACGCGGGATTCGATGTTGTAGCCGTACTGACCCGGCCGGACGCGCCGCTGGGACGCAAGCGGGTGCTTACCCCCTCGCCCGTGGCGGCCCGTGCTGAAGAACTGGGTATCGAGGTGATCCGTGCGGCAAAAGTGGACGCTGAGGTCACGGCGAGAATAGCCGGCATCGCACCGGACGTCGCCGCCATCGTGGCCTACGGCGGCATTGTTCCGCGCG
The DNA here is from genome assembly GCF_044748905.1 of Paenarthrobacter sp. NPDC089714. Classification (NCBI taxonomy): domain Bacteria; kingdom Bacillati; phylum Actinomycetota; class Actinomycetes; order Micrococcales; family Micrococcaceae; genus Paenarthrobacter; species Paenarthrobacter sp. NPDC089714. Next base: position 85,392 of record NZ_JBIVGX010000006.1, on the reverse strand, counting down.
CAGCCTTGGACGTTCCAACCCATGGTTGGGTGAACCTCCACTTCTCGCTGCTCCCGGCGTGGCGGGGCGCGGCGCCGGTACAGCGCTCCATCATCGCGGGCGATGATGTCACCGGTGCGGCCACCTTCCGCCTGGAGGAGGGGCTGGACACCGGACCGGTCTTCGGAACCCTGACTGAAACGGTTCGCGATGACGATACTGCCGGTGATCTCCTGAACCGGCTTTCTGACAGCGGTGCGGTGCTGTTATGCCAGACCCTGTCTGCTATCGACGCCGGCCAGGCAGCCCCGCAGGCGCAATCAGGCGACATCTCCTTGGCGCCAAAGCTCACCCTCGAGGACGGCAGGCTGGACTGGCAGCAGCCAGCCCTTGCATTGCAGCGGCGGTCCCGTGGGGTCACCCCCGAGCCAGGCGCGTGGACCATCCTGGAAGGGCAGCGGATCAAGCTGGAACCGGTGTCCTTGCGTCCTGACGTCAAGGACCTGGATCCCGGCATGGTCCGGGCTGAAGGTAAGTCTGTATTGGTAGGTACGGGCTCCCATGCCGTGGAGCTGGGCCGCATCCAGCCCGCAGGAAAGAAAATGATGCCGCCGGCCGACTGGGCCCGCGGCTTGGCAGCAGCCGGGAAAGTGGTTTTTGAATGAGTGAGTCAGGCCGCCGAGGCCCCAACAGCGGCGGAAGCCGGGATGGCCGCCGGAGCCAAGCCGCATCCGGGAAACAAGGTCCCCGCGGCGACAGCAAGCGCAACGCCCAAGGCAGGGAACGGAACAGGGGCCCGCAGAAGGGATTCTCCTCCAGTGCCCCGTCACAGCGCACCAGGCGCGCGGATCCGGCCCGTTTGGTTGCCTTCGAGGTGCTTCGGGCGGTTGCTTCGGAGGACGCCTACGCCAACCTGGTTCTCCCGGCGCGCATCCGCGAGCACCGGCTGGACCGCCGGGATGCCGGCTTCGCTACCGAACTAAGTTACGGGGCCTTGCGTGGCCAAGGCACCTACGACGCCATCCTGGCCCGTTGCGTCGACCGTCCCTTGGAGCAACTCGACCCCGCCATCCTTGATGCCCTCCGGATCGGCGCCCACCAGTTGCTGTCCATGCGCGTCCCGGCCCATGCGGCCCTGGACCAGACAGTGGGCCTGGCCCGTGCCGTGATCGGCGCCGGACCGTCGTCGCTCATCAACGCCGTCCTTCGAAAAGTGACGGCCCGCTCGCTCCAGGAGTGGCTGGATGTACTGCTGGACCAGGAGGACGATGCGACCAAAGTCGCGGCACTGCGCCACGCCCACCCGGAGTGGATCGTCCGGGCCTTGCGCCAGTCCCTGGTGAACCACGGCCGGCCCGTATCCGAGATTGAAGCCTTGCTGGAGGCGGACAACGCCGCGCCGGTGGTAAACCTTGTGGCGTTGCCGGGGATTGGCAGCCTGGAAGAAGCCCTCGAGCTGGGCGCCACCCCGGGTGAACTTGTTGAAGGCTCGGCCCTTTCGTCCGGTGGAGACCTCGGCAGGCTGGAATCCGTCCGTGCAGGGACCACCCGGGTCCAGGACGTTGGTTCCCAGTTGGTTGCCCGTGCAGTAGCGGAGGCCCGTGTGGACACCGGATCGGCCGGGGGCGAGCGTTGGCTGGACCTCTGTGCAGGACCAGGCGGCAAGGCAGCGTTGTTGGCGGCGTTGGCCCACCAGGGTGGAGCAACCCTGCTGGCGAACGAACCCGCTCCCCACCGCGCAAAGCTGGTCCAACAGGCTTTGTCCGCGGTTCCCCAGGACTCGTGGACAGTCCGGACCGGAGACGGCAGGGAAGTGGGCTCCGAACAGCCGGAGTCCTTTGACCGGGTGCTGGTGGACGTTCCTTGCAGCGGCCTGGGCGCCCTTCGCCGGCGCCCCGAGTCCCGTTGGCGCCGTGCCCCCAAGGATGTGGCCGATTTGGGTCCGCTCCAGCGGGAACTCCTGAACTCGGCCATCGACGCCGTGAAGCCCGGCGGAGTGGTGGGGTACGTCACGTGCTCGCCGCACCCCGCGGAAACAACCGCCGTCGTCGGGGATGTCCTGACGAAGCGCGCGGACCTTGAGTTGCTCGACGCCGGCAGGGCACTTGACGATGTGAGCCTCGGCGGTCATTTGGGCGCGGGCCACGAATTGACGGCGCAGCTTTGGCCGCACGTCCACCAGACCGACGCCATGTTCCTGGCGTTGATCCGCAAGAAGCCGTAGCAGGCTCCTGCGGGCTGCGGACTTCACCGGCTCCGCTGCCCGCACGCGTCAGTCCATTACTACATCGAAGGGGAAATTCCTTGTCCCAGTGCTGTATCAACCCGAGCATCCTCTCCGCGGACTTCGTCAACCTTGAGACCGAACTCCAGCGCATCGGCACCGCGGACGCAGTGCACGTGGATGTCATGGACAACCACTTTGTTCCCAACCTGACACTGGGCCTGCCCGTGGTGCAGCGCATCCAAGCTGTCAGCCCCGTGCCGCTGGACGCTCACCTGATGATTTCCGACGCCGACCGCTGGGCACCTGCCTACGCGGACGCCGGTGTTGCCTCAGTGACCTTCCACGCCGAGGCAGCGATGGCCCCGGTGAAGCTCGCGCGCGAACTGCGTGCCCGCGGGGCAAAGGCAGGCATGGCGCTGCGGCCCGCCACGCCGGTGGAGCCGTACTTGGACATGCTCAGTGAACTGGACATGCTCCTGATCATGACCGTGGAACCGGGGTTTGGCGGCCAGGCCTTCCTGGACGTCACCCTGCCGAAGATCCGCCGTGCCCGCGCTGCCGTTGACGGCTCGGGCCTGGGCGTCGCCATCCAGGTTGATGGCGGCATCACGGAGGAGACCATTGTGCGCGCTGCCGAAGCAGGAGCGAATGTCTTCGTAGCAGGTTCGGCCGTCTACGGCCACGAAGATCCGGCTGCTGCCATTGACCGGCTCCGGACAGCTGGCTCAAAGGCCGGCCAAGCCACTCGGTGACGTCCGCTTCCGGATGTTACGAAGATGGCCGGGAATAGTCCGGCCATCTTCAAGGTTGTGGCAGAATATCAACACACATATACGTGCTCCGGGGTCGGTGTAAGTCCGAACCGGCGGTCATAGTCCGCGACCCGCGCGCCAAGGGAATCCAGCAATGGATGCCGGAGGCAGACGGTTGAACCGGTGGAATTCCGGTACCGACAGTTAAAGTCTGGATGGGAGAAGCACGTACAGTCACGCCGTGTGCGTCCAACAGGACGTTCCGGTCGTGCTCTGTCGTACACCCCCGGAGCCATCGCGGCTGACTGGGAAGGAACGGCATGGATTTTCTGCGATGGCTCTTCGAAGCACAGATACCTGTTGGAGGATCTGCGCTTGTACTACGCGAAGTGCTTGGCAATATTTTTGGGCTCGCAAGCGCCCTCGGCGGAATGCGCCGTAAAGTCTGGGCTTGGCCCGTGGGCATTCTCGGCAACATCCTGCTGCTGACCGTGTTCCTCGGCAACGTCTTCGGCGCAGCGGCGCCGGCTACCCTGTGGGGACAGGCCGCCCGCCAATTGATGTTCATCGCCGTGGCCGTTTATGGCTGGTACCGGTGGCAGCAAGGCCGCAGCTCCGGCAGTGCCGGACGCGCCATTGTTCCTGGTTGGGCCACCCCTAAAGTCCGCATCGCCTTGATCGGTGCGATGGTTGCCGGGACGGCAGCGCTGACCCCCTTGTTCGATGCCCTGGGTTCGTACCCGCCTGTTTGGGCCGATGCCTGGACCTTCATGGGATCCCTCCTGGCAACCTATGGCATGGCCCGCGGCTGGACCGAGTTCTGGCTGATCTGGGTTGCGGTGGACATTGTCGGTGTGCCCCTGCTGTTCAGCGCGGGTTACTACGCAAGCGCCGTGATGTACCTGTTCTATGGCTTCTTCACCCTGGCCGGATTCTTCGTCTGGTGGCGGGCTGACAAGCGTGAACGTCCAGCAGCGCCGAGGATCCAGTCGACGGCGGGAGCGGTGTCATGACCGGTTCCCTGGATTTCAGCGCCGCCGAGCACGCCGCCATGGACGCTGCCCTGGCCGCGGCCTTGGCGGGTCCCCGGGGAGCCAATCCCTTGGTGGGTGCCGTCATCCTCAGCCCGGCGGGAGAGCAGTTGGCTGTTGGCTACCACCGTGGTGCCGGCACCGCGCATGCCGAGGCGGATGCCATCCATGAAGCCCGCAAGCAGGGAGTGGACCTGGCCGGAACCACCATGGTGGTCACCCTGGAACCGTGCAACCACGTAGGACGTACCGGACCGTGCGCCCAGGCGATCATCGCGGCCGGCATTGCCCGGGTTATCTATGCCGTCGACGATCCCCATGATCCCGCCGCCGGCGGCGCCCGGACGCTTCGCTCCGCCGGAGTGGAGGTTGGTTCCGGGCTGGCAGAGGCCGAGGCGCTCCATCTCAACAGGGAATGGTTCGACGCCGTTGCCGCCAAGCGTCCTTTCGTCACCCTGCACATCGCACAGACCTTGGACAGCCGCATTGCGGCGGTGGACGGAACCAGCCAGTGGATTTCGAGCCCGGAATCCCTGGCCGACAACCACGGCCTGCGGGGACTGATTGATGCGATCCTCGTGGGCACCGGCACGGTCCTGATCGACAACCCCCGCCTCACCGCCCGCGATCCCGACGGTGGCCTCTCCGGCCGCCAACCCCTTCGGGTGGTCATGGGACAACGGGATGTTCCGGAAGACGCGGCGGTCCGGGGGACGGATGGACGGTTCCTCCACCTTCCGACCCGCGACCCCGCCGAAGCCCTCTCCCTGCTGTTCGAACAAGGCGTGCGACACGTCATGGTGGAAGGCGGATCGAGCATCCTGAGCACCTTCCTGGCGGCGGGACTGGTGGACGAACTGATCGTCTACCTGGCCCCCACCCTGTTGGGCTCCGGTACGCCGGCCCTTCACGACCTGGGCATCTCCACGCTGGCCGACGCCCAGCACTGGGCATGGGACGAGGCCGGACGCGGCTCCGTCCGTACCTTGGGCAACGACCTGCGGCTGCACTTGCGGCCAACCCGGCCTCAAGCCAGCACAACCCCGAATTCCCGTCCCGGCAGTGAAGCCGCGGAATATGTCTCAGGAGGACACTGATGTTTACCGGAATCGTCGCCGAGCAGGGCACTGTCCTGGCCATTGAACACGAAGGCGAAACCAGCGCCACCCTGCGCCTGAAAGCGCCAAGCACGGCCGACGGCCTGCCGTTGGGCGGCTCCATCGCCGTCAACGGCGTGTGCCTCACGGCGACGCAGATTGAGGGCCAGGAGTTCAGCGTGGACGTCATGGGGGAGACCCTGGTCCGAACCACGATCGGACAGTTGGCGCCGGGCGACTCCGTCAACCTTGAACGCTGCGTCCCGGCAGGAGGCCGCCTCGACGGACACGTTGTCCAAGGGCACGTGGACGGCGTCGGGGAACTTCGGGAACGTGAAGCGCAGGGCAATTGGGACCGCCTGCGCTTTGGCGTCCCGGCCCCCCTGGCCCGGTACATCGCCGAAAAGGGTTCGATCGCCGTCGACGGTGTTTCGCTGACCGTCACCGCTGTCAGCCCTGCCGCGGCAGCGGAACCGTGGTTCGAAGTAGGGCTGATCCCCACCACGCTTGAGGAAACCGGCCTCGGCGCGAAGGCCCTCGGGGCGAACGTGAACCTGGAAGTGGACGTACTGGCCAAGTACACCGAGCGCCTGCTCTCCTTTGCCCCGCAGGGAAACCCCGCGCACCGTGCCGGAGATGACACCATCACAGCAGCAACACAGGAGGCAGCGCGATGAGCACGCCAGCCAAGACCACCCCGGACACCATCCACCGCCAGGGCCTGGATCCCGTCGAGGCAGCCATCGTGGCCATGGCCGCGGGCAAGGCCGTGATCGTGGTGGATAACGAAGACCGCGAGAACGAAGGCGACATCATCTTCGCGGCCCAGCACGCCACTCCTGCCCTGATGGGATGGACTATCCGCTATTCGTCCGGCGTGATCTGCGTGCCGCTTGAAGGCGCTCGGGCCGATGCTCTGGCGCTACCGCAGATGGTGGCCGTCAACGAGGACGCGAAGGGTACGGCATACACGGTTTCGTGCGATGCCGCCCAAGGCGTGAGCACCGGCATTTCGGCCACGGACCGCGCATTGACGGCCAGGATCCTCGCGGATCCGGGCAGTACGCCGGCCGCCATAACCCGTCCCGGGCATATTTTCCCCCTCCGCGCGGTTAAGGGAGGAGTGCGTGAACGCCCCGGTCACACGGAAGCGGCAGTGGACTTGTGCCGACTCGCCGGCCTGGCTCCCGTGGGTGTGATCGCTGAGTTGGTACACGACGATGGCGAAATGATGCGCTTGGACAGCCTGCGCGACTTCGCCGCCGAGCACGGATGTCCCCTCATTTCGATCGAGGACCTGGTGGCATACGTGGAGGCGGTAGAGTCCGAAGGGGCACAGAATCCCAACGCACACATTTCGGTGGCAGACGAGGAGAAGCGATGACGGCATCCACGACGCGACGCAGCAGCGATTCGGAGCGCACACCCCATCCGGTTTCCGGTGGGCCGATTGTGCAATTGCCCACCGCTTTCGGTGATTTCGTAGCCCAGGCATGGACGGACCACGAGACCGGTGTTGAACACCTCGCCGTCAGCTCGCCCAACCCTCCCAAGGACGGACGCGCACCTTTGGTCCGGCTGCATTCGGAATGCCTGACCGGTGACGTGTTCGGGTCCTACCGCTGCGATTGCGGGGAGCAATTGGCGTTTGCCCTGGAGCTGATCCATGCCGAAGGCGGCACGCTCCTGTACCTGCGCGGCCAGGAAGGCCGTGGCATTGGCCTGGCCAACAAGATCAAGGCCTACGCCCTGCAGGAAGCCGGATTCGACACTGTGGAGGCCAATGAACAGCTGGGCCTGCCCGTTGACGCCCGTTCGTACAACGCTGCTGCCCAGATCCTGGCAGAAATGGGCCTCCATGAGGTCCGGCTCCTCAGCAACAACCCGGACAAGCAGAACCGGCTGGCCCAGGCCGGCGTCACTGTGGTGGAAATGGTCCCCACCGAGGTGCCGTCCCGCGAGCAGAACCTGCGCTACCTGCAGACCAAGAAGGACCGGATGGACCACCTGCTGACGCTTGAAACCGAGCCTGCAGGAAACGGCAACAAACCCCACACTTTCGACAACAAACAAGACTGAACGGATTTCCAGGAAACAATGAGCGGACACGGCGCGCCCACCATCGACCTCACTACCCTCAACCCCGAGGAAACCTCGGAACTGAAGCTGGCCATCGTTGCGGCCAGCTGGCACACCCAGATCATGGATGGCCTCCTGGATGGCGCCCTCCGCGCCGCCAAGGAAGCCGGCATCGCCGAACCCGCGGTGCTGCGGGTTCCCGGGAGTTTCGAACTCCCCGTGGCAGCAGCCCGGCTGGCCCCGCATTTTGACGCCGTAGTAGCTCTCGGTGTGGTCATCCGCGGTGGCACACCGCACTTCGACTACGTCTGCCAGGCGGCCACCTCCGGGCTGACCGACGTGAGCGTACGCACCGGCGTGCCGGTAGGTTTCGGGGTCCTCACGTGCGACACCGAACAGCAGGGCCTGGACCGCGCCGGGCTTCCCGGTTCAACCGAGGACAAGGGCCACGAAGCAGTCTCTGCGGCCCTGGCCACGGCGGTCACCCTCAAGCAGTTCAGCTAGCCTGGTTGCTTGCAGGGAGGGGATGTGGGTGTGTGTTCACTCACATCCCCTTCGTCATGCAACGCCCCAACAAGCGGGGCCAGCCACGAAGCAAGTAGTCTGTAGGGCGTGAAGAATTTCGAGACGCTGTTCGCAGAACTGAGTGAGAAAGCAGCGACCCGCCCGGCAGGTTCGCGCACGGTCGCTGAACTGGACTCCGGAATCCACGGCATCGGCAAGAAAGTCGTCGAAGAAGCCGCCGAAGTCTGGATGGCCGCGGAGTACGAATCCGACGAAGCCGCTGCCGAGGAAATCTCCCAGCTGCTGTACCACCTGCAGGTCCTCATGCTCGCCAAGGGCCTCAGCCTGGAGGACGTTTACAAGCATCTCTAGCCACGCCACTCCGCCTGCTTCGCCCGTCCCTTCAATGGGTGGGGCAGCCCAGCCGGAGCCTTCCGCGTGGCCGTGTGCCTGAAACCTCCCTTCCAAACAGAAAGTCTTTCCCATGCTCCGTGTAGCAGTCCCGAACAAGGGATCCCTGTCAGAAGCCGCCTCCGCCATGTTGTCCGAGGCCGGCTACCGCCAGCGCCGCGACAGCCGTGAACTGGTGATGGTTGATCCCGACAACGACATCGAGTTCTTCTTCCTGCGCCCCCGCGACATCGCCGTGTATGTGGGACAGGGAACCCTTGATGTAGGCATTACCGGCCGCGACCTCCTGCTTGATGCCAAGGTGGAAGCCGAAGAGTTGCTTCCCCTGGGCTTTGCCCCCTCCACGTTCCGGTTCGCCGGTCCCGTTGGTGACTTCTCCGGCGTCGAGCAACTCGAGGGCAAGCGTTTGGCCACCAGCTATGACGGCCTGCTGCGGGACTACCTCGCCGAACGTGGCGTCAACGCCAAGGTGGTCCGCCTTGACGGCGCCGTCGAATCGTCGGTGCGCCTCGGCGTGGCCGATGCGATCGCCGACGTCGTGGAAACGGGCAACACCCTCAAGGCTGCGGGCATGGAAATCTTCGGCGATCCGATCCTGCGTTCCGAGGCTGTCCTGATCCGCCGCACAGGACCCGGTGGCGCCGCAAACGGCACCGCCAAGGAAATCGACGTTCTGATCCGTCGCCTGCAGGGTGTCCTCGTGGCCCGCCAGTATGTCCTGATGGACTATGACATCCGCAAGGACCTGGTGGAAGACGCTGCTGCGCTGACCCCCGGGCTGGAGTCGCCCACCGTTTCGCCGTTGCGTGACTCCGAATGGGTGGCTGTCCGGTCCATGGTTCCCAAGAAGGAAACCAACCGGATCATGGATGAGCTTTACGACCTCGGCGCCCGCGCCATCCTGGTCAGCAGCATCCACGCCTGCCGTATCTGACCCGGCCCCGATCTCCAGAGGAGCAACACATGGCTGTAGCCGTACGCGTTATTCCCTGCCTCGACGTTGACGCCGGCCGCGTGGTCAAGGGCGTCAACTTCGAAGGCCTGCGCGACGCCGGGGACCCGGTTGAGCTGGCCCACCGCTATGACAACGGGGGAGCCGACGAGCTGACGTTCCTCGACGTCACGGCTTCCTCCGGCAACCGGGAAACGACTTTCGATGTTGTGCGCAGGACTGCCGAGGAAGTCTTCATTCCGCTCACCGTCGGTGGCGGCGTACGTGGCGTGGCCGAAGTGGACAAGCTGCTCCGCTTCGGCGCGGACAAAGCGTCCATCAACACCGCTGCCGTGGCACGTCCCGAGGTCATCGGTGAGATCACCCGCCACTTCGGTTCGCAGGTGCTGGTGTTGTCTGTGGACGCGCGCCGTACCCGCGAAGGCGACGTCCCGACATCGTCCGGTTTTGAGGTAACCACCCACGGTGGCCGCACGGGAACCGGAATCGACGCCATCGCCTGGGCCAAGGAAGCCGCGGACCGTGGAGTCGGCGAGATCCTGTTGAACTCGATCGATGCGGACGGTACCAAAGATGGCTTCGACCTGGAGCTCATCCGCCTGGTCCGTGCCGCGGTCAATATTCCGATCATCGCTTCCGGCGGCGCCGGCGAGCCAGCGCACTTCCCGCCCGCCGTGGAAGCCGGAGCCGACGCCGTGCTGGCCGCCTCCGTATTCCACTTCGGTCCGGATGACATGATTGCGCAGGTAAAGACCGCCATCCGCGCGGCGGGCTTCGAAGTGCGCTAAGCATCAGACAGCAACGCGGGGTCACTTCCGGCCCATCATCCCTGGTGGGATGGGCCGGAAGTGACCCCGCGTTGGTGCTTAAAGTCCGATGTCGGCCGACTGCAAGAGGGCGACGGCGTCCGGCTGGCCTTCGAAGGTGACCAAGGCCTGGTTGGTCCGGCCATGGGCGTGCATCAGCAACTCCCCAGGATCGCCGACGATCGCCACCGAAACGGGTGCCCGTTTGGCAACGTGCCGGGGTCCCGTGGGGCGGACAAGGACTATGCCCAGGTCCACGCCGCGGTACAAGTAGGCAGCCCGCTTGATCAGTTCATCCCACAGGGCATCCGAGTAGGCCTCGTCCAGGGCGCGGGGTGCCCAGCGGTCCCCGGCGCGGCGGATGTCCTCCGTGTGCACGAAATATTCGATGAGGTTGGACGTTTCGTCGAGGGCCTTGATCTTCAGGGGGGAGAGTGCCGGAGGGCCTGCCCTGAACGTCTTGACCAACTCGGCGTAGTCGTCCGTGCTCTTCAACCTGGCCGCCAGCTTGGAGGTGGCCTTGTCCGAGGCCTTGCCGAGGCTGGGGATCAGCAGGCCCAGCCCTACTGCCGCCTTGCGTTCACGCAGGTAGAGGTGCGCGGCAAGATCCCGGGTGAGCCACCCTTCGCAGAGCGTGGGGGAGTCAGGCCCGGCCGCCATCAGTGTTTCGGCCAGTACTTCACGGGAAGGATCGACGAAATGCATCACTTGTGAAACTAGCACGATCAGGGCTCTGTTGCTTAGTGGAACCGCCGCATAAACCGGGGTCTCCCGAAGGCACTAGACTTGATCTGATGTCAGAGCAGTCCGCACCCAGTCCAACTCCTGCCGTGGAGTTCCCCAGCGACCCCGCAGTGACCCTTCCAGAGGCGATCTCGAGCGCCCTTAAACGCGATTCCGCCGGTCTTGTAGCCGCCATCATCCAGCAGCACGACACCAACGAGGTCCTCATGCTGGGCTGGATGGATGACGAAGCACTCCGCCGCACCATGACCACGGGACGGGTGACGTTCTACTCCCGTTCGCGCCAGGAGTACTGGCGCAAGGGCGACACTTCCGGACACGTTCAGTTCGTGAAGTCAGTCGCCCTTGACTGCGACGGCGATGCCCTGCTGGTCCGCGTGGACCAGGTTGGCGCGGCCTGCCACACCGGGACCCGGACCTGCTTCGACGGGCGCGACTTTACGGTCGTCACGGGTCACCGCGACTAGGCACCCATCCTTTTACTGACGCACCACCTCATACCGAAGGCGGAAAGAATAGCCATGCAGGACCTTGGAATCATCAGCCCGGGCCTGGAAGAGTTCCGCGAACTCGCCGTCCACAGCCGTGTCATCCCCGTCCGACTCAAAGTCCTGGCCGATGCCGAGACGCCGATCGGGCTGTACCGCAAGCTGGCCAAGGGCCAGCCGGGTACCTTCCTCCTGGAATCCGCGGCTGTGGGAGGTGCCTGGTCCCGCTACTCGTTCATCGGCGCGAAGTCACGTGCCACCCTGACCACCAAGGACGGACAGGCGCACTGGATCGGTGAACCGCCCGTCGGGGTCCCCGTGGGCGGCAACCCTGTTGAAGCGGTGCGCGACACCATCGCTGCCCTGCAGACAGACCGTTTTGAAGGCCTTCCGCCCTTCACGTCCGGCCTGGTTGGATTCCTGGGCTGGGAGGCCGTGCGCCACTGGGAACGCCTGACGACGCCGCCGGAAGACGACCTGCACCTGCCGGAAATGGCCCTGAACCTGGTCACGGACATGGCCGTCCATGACAACGTGGACGGTACGGTGCTGCTCATTGCCAACGCCATCAACTTCGACAACAGCACCGAGCGCGTGGATGAGGCGTGGCATGACGCCGTGGCGCGCGTGAAGTCCCTGTTGGATCAGGTCAGCACACCCGTGGCCCAGCCGGTCTCCGTCCTTGAAGCAGCTGCGTTGGACTTCGCGTCCAGCGTGCAGGAACGCTGGGACGAGAACCAGTACTTGGAGGCGATCGACCGTGGCAAGGAAGCGATCGTTGACGGGGAAGTGTTCCAGGTGGTGATTTCGCGGCGTTTCGAAATGGAATGCGCCGCCGACCCGCTGGATGTCTACCGGGTACTGCGCAACACCAACCCGAGCCCTTACATGTACGTCTTCAGCCTGGCTGATGCCGATGGCCGGGAATACTCGATAGTGGGATCCTCTCCGGAGGCACTTGTCACCGTCACCGGCGGCGAAGTCATCACCCACCCCATCGCCGGGTCGCGTCCCCGTGGCAAGACGGTGGAAGCGGACAAGGCCTTGGCAACCGAGCTCCTCGCGGACCAGAAGGAACGCGCCGAACATCTGATGCTCGTGGATCTTTCCCGCAACGACCTCTCCAAGGTCTGCGTCGCTGGAACGGTGGACGTCACCCAGTTCATGGAAGTTGAGCGCTTCAGCCACATCATGCACCTGGTCTCCACGGTGGTTGGTGAATTGGCGCCTGACGCAAAGGCATACGACGTCCTCAAGGCGACCTTCCCCGCGGGCACCCTCTCCGGCGCTCCGAAGCCGCGGGCCCTGCGCCTGCTGGATGAACTCGAACCGCACCGCCGCGGCATCTACGGTGGCGTAGTTGGCTACCTGGACTTCGCCGGCGACATGGACATGGCAATCGCCATCCGTTCGGCACTTCTGCGTGAGGGTCGCGCCTATGTGCAGGCGGGCGGAGGGATCGTGGCCGATTCCCACAAGCCATCCGAGGCGCTGGAAACTGTCAACAAGGCCGCGGCCCCGCTGCGGGCGGTGCACACGGCCGGTTCGTTGCAGAACATTGCGGCCAAAACCGTCCCCGACGCTGGAACAACGAACGGTGGAACCTTCGACGGCGGGACGCCCGCCTCATGACGGCCAAGGCACCCGTCAAAGCGGCTTCCACCCAACCACGTTGGGCCAGTAAATCCACGCTGGTACTGACGACGACCCTGCTGGCCTTCGCAGTGTTTGGTACCACCACGCAGACCTGGATCACTGTCCATCTGGATCCTGCCACGGCCTCCACTGCCGATCTGCAGGTTCAGGGAAACAAGGCTGCCACGGCCGTGACTGCGCTTGCCCTGGTCTCCCTGGCAGGTGGGCTGGCGGCGTCCATTGCGGGCCGCATTGCCCGGTGGATCATTGCTGCCATCATCGCGTTGTCGGCCGTGGGCATCATCTTGGCCGCCGTGACGGTACTGGGCGACCCACTCGGTGCCGCGCAGGGATCCATCGCAGGCGCAACAGGCGTGTCGGGCGGCCAGGCAGAGGTGGCCACGACGTTGTTCCCGGTAGTGGCAATCGTGGCCGGGGCCTTCCTGGGGGTGTGCGCCGTGATGCTGCCGCTTTCCGGACGTTACTGGAAGAGCCGCACCAAGTACGACAAGGCGGGCAGCGGCGTAGCCGGTGGCAGTGGGCCGGTTGACGAGATCGACAGTTGGGACAGCCTCTCCCGCGGGGAAGACCCCACGTAAGCCATCCGCCATCCTTGCGGGCCGGCGTCGTGCAATAAAAGAGCACACGCTCGCCCTGACGTCGGACGATGTCCCGGCCGCCGTCAATAAATGGCAGAATGTAAGCAGTATTCATCCCGAGGAGATTTCACATGAGCAAAACCACCGTGTCCGCAAACCAAGCAGAGTCCAAGATGGCCAGCCACGCTGACGCCATTGGTCACGGCAACAGCCCGGCTGCCTGGACCTGCGTCATTGTGATGCTCGTTGGCGCCCTGATTTCTTCCATTGCCTTCGTCATCGCCAGCACCCCGATCTTCATTGGCGGAATCGTGGTCATGGTCATCGGCCTCATTGTTGGTTGGGCCATGCGCAAGGCGGGCTACGGAGTAGGCGGCAGCAAGCTGCAGAACAACGGCCACTGATCGTGACCGTTCTTGATGACATCATTGTTGGCGTCAAAGAGGACATGGAGGCCCGTCGCCGGCTGGTGTCCCCGGTAGAGATCAAGGACCGCATCGCAGCAGCGAAACCGGCCCGTGATGCATGGGCCGCCCTGGGTGGTCCGTCTGCCAGCCGCGATGAACTCAAGGTCATCGCCGAGATCAAACGCCGCAGTCCCTCCAAGGGGGACCTGGCGCCGATCTCCGATCCCGCATCCCTTGCGGTCCAGTATGCGGATGGCGGAGCCTCCGTGATCAGCGTGCTGACCGAGCAGCGCCGCTTCGGCGGTTCCCTGGCCGACCTCGATGCTGTTCGGGCCGCCGTCGATGTCCCTCTGCTGCGCAAGGACTTCACGGTGGACGAGTACCAGATCCACGAAGCACGTGCCCACGGCGCGGACCTTATCCTCCTGATCGTTGCTGCGCTGTCCGATGCCCAACTGGCGGACTACAGCGCCCTGAGCCACGAACTCGGCATGAACGTGCTCGTGGAGACGCATACGGAACAGGAAATCGAACGCGCCATCGCGGCTGAGGCCCGGATCATTGGGGTCAACGTCCGCAACCTCAAGACGCTCGACGTCGACCGTTCGGTTTTCGGGACGCTGGCGGGACTCATCCCGGCTGAGGCGGTTGTGGTCGCCGAATCCGGCGTGCGCACCGCCGAGGACGTCAGCGATTACGCCGCCAGCGGCGCGAACGCCATCCTGGTGGGCGAGGCTTTGGTCAGCGACCAGACGCCCCGCGAACGCATTTCTGAATTCAAGGCAGCTGGAGCTGCCGCCATCGCCGTCAGGAACTGAGGCAGTACCTGAAGCAAGGCGACAGCCATGAGGCAGCCCGGGCAATCGCCCGAGGCTGCCTTGTGGTACGTGAACTACCCAACTAACTGGAACAGGACGGTGAGACTGATGGTGGACGCGCCAACAGCCGGCTCGGAGCAGAATGCGGCCGACGCATTCCTGGCAGGTGGCACCTCGCTGCGCAATGCCGCTGGGCCCTACTTCGGCAAGTACGGTGGCCGTTGGATGCCCGAGTCCCTCATCGCCGCCCTCGACGAGGTCCAGGACACGTTCGAGAAGGCAAAGGCCGATCCCGGGTTCCTCGCCCAGCTGAAGGACCTCAACAAGAACTACTCCGGCCGTCCGTCGTTGCTCACCGAGGCCAGGAACTTCTCGAAGCACGCCGGTGGGGCAAGGATTTTCCTTAAGCGGGAAGACCTCAACCACACCGGATCCCACAAAATCAACAACGTCCTTGGCCAGGCGCTCCTGGCCAAGCGCATGGGCAAGACCCGCGTCATTGCCGAGACCGGTGCTGGACAACACGGCGTAGCCAGTGCCACTGCGGCGGCCCTCCTTGGCCTCGAATGCGTTGTCTACATGGGAGCGGAGGACTGCCGCCGCCAGGCGCTCAACGTTGCCCGGATGCAGCTTCTTGGTGCAACGGTGGTGCCGGTAACCAACGGTTCCCAGACGCTGAAGGACGCCATCAACGACGCCCTCCGCGACTGGGTCTCCAACGTGGAGAACACCCACTACCTCCTCGGCACAGCCGCTGGAGCCCACCCGTTCCCGGCCATGGTCCGGTTCTTCCACGAGGTCATCGGCGAAGAGGCCCGCGCCCAGATCCTGGAGCAGACCGGGAAGCTCCCGGACGCCATCTGCGCGTGCATCGGCGGCGGATCCAACGCAATCGGCCTGTTCCACAGCTTCCTGGATGACGCATCCGTGAAGATCTACGGCTTCGAAGCCGGCGGCGAGGGCGTGGAAACCGGCCGGCACGCCGCAGCCATTTCCTTGGGCCGCCCGGGTGTGCTCCACGGTGCCCGCTCCTACCTCATGCAGGACGAGGATGGACAGACGATTGAGTCGCACTCCATCTCGGCGGGCCTGGACTACCCCAGCGTTGGCCCGGAACACTCCTACCTTGCCGACATCGGACGGGTCACCTACGAGCCCATTACCGACACCGAAGCAATGGACGCCTTCAGCCTCTTGTGCCGTACGGAAGGCATCATCCCTGCCATCGAGTCCTCCCACGCCCTGGCCGGAGCCATCAAGGTGGGGCAGCGCCTCACCGAAGGCAAAGAGAATCCCGCCGAGGTTTCCGTGATCGTGAACCTGTCCGGCCGTGGCGACAAGGATGTGGAAACCGCGGCAGCCTGGTTCAACATGCTCGACGACGAGGGGCACGTGCGGGGGACCACCCTGTCCACACGCAAGCCCAAAGGCCCGTCGGAGCGATCTTCCGAGGCAACTGCTGACGTGAACGGGGACCAGGACTAATGACTGAACAATTTGCCAGCAAGTCTGCTGCCGCCATCGACCGCGCCAAGACCGAAGGACGGGCCGCCCTGATCGGCTACCTGCCCGCCGGATACCCTACCGTGCAGGAAAGCATCGATGCCGGCATTGCCCTGGCGCGCAACGGCGCCGACCTCATCGAGATCGGCATTCCGTACTCTGATCCCGTGATGGATGGCCCCGTTATCCAGGCAGCCACCACGGAAGCCATTGCCAACGGTTTCCGTGTTTCCAACGTCTTCGACGTCGTAGCCGGGATCACCGCGGTCACGGATGCGGCAGTGCTGGTCATGACGTACTGGAATCCGGTGATGCGGATGGGCGTGGGCGAGTTCTCGCGGCGCCTGGCTGAAGCCGGGGGAGCGGGCCTCATCACTCCGGACCTGATCCCGGACGAGGCCGCCGAATGGTTCGAAGCGTCGGACAAGTACGGTCTGGACCGTGTCTTCCTGGTGGCGCCCTCCTCGACACCTGAACGCCTGGACATGACCGTGAAGGCCAGCCGTGGATTTGTCTACGGCGTGTCCATCATGGGTGTCACCGGTGCACGCCAGTCGGTCAGCAGCAGCGCCGAGGACGTTGTGGCCCGTGCACACGCAGCAGGGGCCGAGCGGGTATGCGTCGGCCTGGGTGTTTCCAACCCGGACCACGTCCGCGAAATCGCCGCCTACGCCGATGGCGTGATCGTTGGAACCGCCCTCGTGGCGGCGCTCCGCGATGGCGGCGTCGATGCCGTCGGGCAACTCACCAAGAACCTCAGCGCCGGCCTGGGCCGCGCAGCTGCAGACGCCTAGGAAAAGGAACAGCAAAGCCCCATGCAGACCGTCCTCCACGCAGCGGCAATGGTCCCCTTGAGTATTCCGAGCCCCTCGTGGTCCGGTTTCGACATTCCGCTGCCGTGGGGGACGTTGCGCATCCATGCGTATGCGCTCTGCATCCTTACGGGCATCATCGTTGGCCTGTGGCTGACGTCCGTCCGCTGGAAGCGCCGAGGCGCTCCCGAGGGCAGCCTGTGGGACATCGCCATATGGGCCATTCCGTTTGGCATCATCGGCGGGCGCCTGTACCACGTGTTTTCGTCACCGGACGCGTACTTCGGTCCTGGCTTCGATGGCACCGGTGACCTGTCCCTGATCCCACAGATCCAGCGCGGTGGCCTCGGCATTTGGGGTGCTGTGGTCCTGGGGGCAGTTGGCGCCTGGATTGGTTGCCGCCGTGCCGGGCTGAAACTGACGGCTTTCCTCGACGTGGCGGCTCCGGGCCTCCTGCTCGCCCAGGCGATCGGACGATGGGGCAACTGGTTCAACCAGGAGCTGTTCGGGGCGCCCACCACGCTTCCCTGGGGGCTGCAGATAGATCCTGCCAATGCGAACTTCCCGGCCGGAATGCCTGCCGACACGCTGTTCCACCCGACATTCCTCTATGAGTCCTTATGGAACCTGGCGGGTGTGGCCCTGCTCCTGGTCTTGGACCGCAGGTTCCACTTCCGCCGCGGCCGCCTCTTCTGGCTCTACGCCATGTACTACACCGTTGGCCGCGTGTGGATCGAAGCGCTAAGGATAGACGACGCCGAGCAAATCACCCTCTTCGGGATCACCACCCGGCTTAATGTTTGGACGAGCATCCTGGTGTTCGTGGTGGCCCTGGCGATCTTCCTGGTCCTGGGACGCGGTGGCCGACCGGTGCCTGATACCCCGTATTTGGCGGGGCGGGAGCCCGAGGCGGCATCCCCCAAAGATGACACTTCGGTGACGAGCGTCACGAGTCATGATGTGGAACGATCTGTCTCAGATAGTGGTTCCCGTGATAATCTCCCTGATAACCAAAGCGATCCGGGCCACGTTGACGAGCCGCAGGAAGCAGCAGGGGATTCCGGCAAGGCGGCTCAGGCCACGCCGGTATCTGGAACTGCCGCGACTGCCGCGAGGAAGGCCCCCGGATCTACGCCGAAGGCTGACGACACCAAGTAGTCGCTTTCGGTAAAGGGGCAACAGAGTCACCGCTCGTAGGGCCCAGTCCACAGCGTCGTGGCACCCCGGAATCCGGATCGCAACATACCGATGTTCACCGGTCTCGCCGGGGCCAGTGGTCTGCGTAACTGTTAGTTTCGCAAGGCTGGCTGGCCTACAATTTCCAATAACTAGCGCTTTGTTGTGCCCATCACAGGCAAGCAAGGTGGGGCCAACGTTGTCCCTTCCATACGCACGATCACGAGGAAGGACGTCTCCCATGACCCATCTTCATAACCCCGGTTGGTCCGAAAACATCGAACCCCAGGGTGCC
Source organism: Paenarthrobacter sp. NPDC089714 (assembly GCF_044748905.1). Taxonomy (NCBI): domain Bacteria; kingdom Bacillati; phylum Actinomycetota; class Actinomycetes; order Micrococcales; family Micrococcaceae; genus Paenarthrobacter; species Paenarthrobacter sp. NPDC089714. The sequence goes on along the minus strand of NZ_JBIVGX010000006.1, from coordinate 67,077 downwards.
ATGTCTCCGTTCAAGCGCTTCGCTGCGCTTCCGGAGGCCCAGGGGCTTTACAACCCCGATGCGGAGAAGGACGCCTGCGGCCTGGCCATTATTGCCACGCTCCGCGGGGAACCGGGATACGACATCGTGGAAGCGGCACTGACTGCCCTCCGCAATCTCGAACACCGCGGTGCCGTTGGCGCCGATGAGGGCACCGGTGACGGCGCAGGCCTGCTCATGCAGGTACCGGACGAGTTCTTCCGTGCCGTCACTGAATTCGAACTGCCGGCTCCCGGACAGTACGTAGTGGGTACGGCATTCCTGCCTGCCGAGTCGCGGGAAGCTGCCACGGCCAAGGCGGGCATCGAGTCGTTGGCTGCTGACGAGGGACTGACGGTCCTGGGCTGGCGCGAAGTTCCCGTGGTGGCAGACCTGGTTGGTGCCATGGCCCGTGCCTGCATGCCCTACTTCTCCCAGCCGTTCTTTGCTTCGGCCACTGGCGAGCAGCTTGAGCGGAACGAACTCGACTCCCGCGCCTGGCGGATCCGCAAGCGTGCCCAGAACAAGTTCGGCGTGTACTTCCCCTCGCTGTCCTCCCGCACCATTGTGTACAAGGGCATGCTGACCACGGCACAGCTGGAGCCGTTCTACCCGGACCTCTCGGACAAGCGCTTCAAGACCAAGCTGGCGATCGTCCACTCGCGCTTCTCCACCAACACCTTCCCGTCCTGGCCGTTGGCCCAGCCCTTCCGCACCATCGCCCACAACGGCGAGATCAACACGGTCAAGGGCAATCGGAACTGGATGCGTGCGCGTCAGTCGCAGCTCGCCAGCCCGCTCCTTGGCGATACCCCGGAAGAGCTGTACCCGATCTGCACCCCGGGCGCTTCCGACTCCGCGTCCTTCGACGAAGTAGCCGAGCTCCTGTGGCTTTCCGGGCGACCCATCACGCACTCGATCATGATGATGATCCCGGAAGCGTGGGAGAACCATGCCACCATGGATCCGGCACGGCGCGCCTTCTACGAATACCACTCGCTGCTCATGGAACCGTGGGACGGTCCTGCAGCTGTTTCCTTTACTGACGGCAACCTTGTGGGTGCCACCCTGGACCGCAACGGCCTGCGTCCCGGCCGCTACTGGATCACCGAAGACGGCCTGATCGTCTTCGCGTCCGAAGTCGGCGTGATCGAGGTCGAGCCAGCCAACGTGGTCAAGAAGGGCCGCGTTGCCCCGGGCAAGATGTTCCTGGTCGACACAGAGGCGGGCCGCATCATCGACGATGCCGAGGTCAAGGCCGAGGTTGCTGCAGCCAACCCGTGGGCCGAGTGGCTCAAGGACAACCTGATCGACATCAACGAACTCCCCGAGCGTGAGCACGTGCTCCACACGGCTGCCTCGGTGAACATCCGGCAGCGGACCTTCGGCTACACCACCGAAGAACTGAAGATCCTGCTTGGACCGATGGCCCGTACGGGTGCCGAGCCCCTGGGCGCCATGGGATCTGACACTCCCGTTGCCGTGCTCTCCAAGCGCCCCCGCTTGCTGTTCGACTACTTCGTGCAGTCCTTCGCGCAGGTCACCAACCCGCCGTTGGACGCCATCCGCGAGGAACTCGTAACGTCACTGAAGTGCGCCATCGGTCCCAACGGCAACCTTCTGGACGGCAAGCAGGTCCGCCAGCCGCAGATCTCCCTGCCGTTCCCCGTGATCAACAACGACCAGCTCGCCAAGATCGCGAACATCGAAAACGCCGACGGCGACCGCATCGCCATGAAGGTACGCGGGCTCTACCGCCCCGAAGGTGGAGAAGCAGCCCTGCGTGCCCGCCTGACCGAAATCTGCGAGCAGGTTTCCGGCGCCATCAACCGTGGCGTGCAGTACATCGTGCTGTCCGATCGTGACTCGAACGCTCAGTGGGCGCCCATCCCGTCGCTCCTTCTGGTCAGCGCCGTGCACCACCACCTGCTCCGGAGTGCAAACCGGACCAAGACCGCCCTGGTGGTCGAGGCCGGCGACGTCCGCGAGACGCACCATGTGGCCGTGCTGATCGGTTACGGTGCTTCCGCCGTCAACCCGTACTTGGCCATGGAATCGGTGGAGCAGCTGATCTCCAACGGCGACGTGGTGGGCGTGACTCCGGAAGACGGCGTCTACAACCTCATCAAGGGCCTGGGCAAGGGCGTCCTGAAGATCATGTCCAAGATGGGCATCTCGACGGTTGCTTCCTACACCGGCGCACAAACCTTCGAAGCCCTGGGCCTGTCCCAGGAACTCGTTGACGAATTCTTCTCCGGTACCCACTCGCAGTTGGGCGGCGTCGGCCTGGAAGTCATCGCGGCCGAGGTTTCGGCCCGCCACCAGATGGCCTACCCCGAGGGTGGCATCGAGCACCCGCACCGCCCGCTCCTGGGTGGCGGCGAGTACCAGTGGCGCCGCGACGGCGAGCCGCACCTCTTCAACCCGGAGACCGTGTTCCGCCTGCAGCACGCCACGCGCGAACGCCGCTACGACATCTTCAAGCAGTACACCAAGGGTGTTGACGACCAGTCCGAAAACCTCATGACCTTGCGCGGCCTGCTCAAGTTCAAGGACGGTATCCGCCCTGCGGTCCCGCTCGAGGAAGTGGAGCCGGTCTCCAGCATCGTCAAGCGTTTCTCCACGGGCGCCATGAGCTACGGCTCCATTTCCAAGGAAGCGCACGAGACGCTGGCCATTGCCATGAACCGTTTGGGTGCCAAGTCCAACACGGGTGAAGGCGGCGAGGATGTGGACCGCCTGCTGGATCCGGAGCGCCGCTCCGCCATCAAGCAGATCGCTTCCGGCCGTTTCGGTGTCACCAGCCTGTACCTGACCAACGCCGACGACATCCAGATCAAGATGGCCCAGGGCGCCAAGCCCGGCGAGGGTGGCCAGCTGATGGCGCAAAAGGTCTACCCCTGGGTGGCGAGGACCCGCCACTCGACCCCTGGCGTCGGTCTGATCTCCCCACCGCCGCACCACGACATCTACTCGATCGAAGACCTGGCGCAGCTCATCTACGATGCCAAGCGCGCCAACCCTTCGGCACGAGTGCACGTGAAGCTGGTTTCGGAAGTCGGGATCGGCACTGTGGCGTCCGGCGTGACCAAGGCGAAAGCCGACGTCGTGCTTGTCTCAGGTCACGACGGCGGTACCGGCGCCTCGCCGCTGAACTCGCTGAAGCATGCGGGTGTGCCGTGGGAACTCGGTCTCGCCGAGACGCAGCAGACCCTGATGCTCAACGGCCTGCGCGACCGTGTGGTGGTCCAGGTTGACGGCCAGCTCAAGACCGGACGCGACGTAGTCATTGCCGCCCTGCTGGGTGGCGAAGAGTTCGGTTTCGCTACGGCTCCGCTGGTGGTCGAAGGCTGCATCATGATGCGCGTCTGCCACCTGGACACCTGCCCGGTGGGCGTTGCCACGCAGAACCCCGAGCTCCGTGCCCGGTTCTCCGGCAAGCCCGAATTCGTGGTCAACTTCTTCGAGTTCCTCGCAGAAGAAGTCCGCGAAATCCTTGCCGACCTTGGCTTCCGCAGCATTGAAGAGGCGATCGGCCACGCCGAGGTGCTGGACACCCGCGACGCGATCGACCACTGGAAGGCCGACGGGCTGGATCTTGATCCGATCCTGCACGGCCTCGAGTTCGACGACGACGTTCCGCTGCGCAACATGGTGGGCCAGAACCACGAACTGGACAAGCACTTCGACCAGCGGCTCATCACCATGGCGCAGGAAGCACTCAGCGACCGCATGCCTGTCAAGATCACCCTGGACGTCATCAACACGGACCGTTCCGTGGGTACCATGCTGGGCCACGTGGTGACCAAGACCTTCGGCACCGATGTTCTGGCGACGGACACGATCGACGTCACGCTCAACGGCACGGCCGGCCAGTCCTTGGGAGCCTTCCTGCCCGCAGGCATCACCTTGCGCATGTTCGGCGACTCCAATGACTACGTTGGCAAGGGCCTCTCCGGTGGACGCATCATTGTCCGCCCGGACCGCACCAACGTATTCCAGGCCGAGCGCAACGTCATTGCAGGCAACGTCATCGGTTACGGTGCCACCAGCGGTGAGCTCTTCCTCCGTGGCCAGGTGGGCGAACGCTTCCTGGTCCGCAACTCCGGTGCCACCGCTGTCGTCGAAGGTATTGGCGACCACGGTTGCGAGTACATGACCGGTGGCCAGACGGTGATCATCGGCCGCACGGGCCGCAACTTCGGTGCCGGCATGTCCGGCGGTACGGCCTACGTGCTGGACCTGCAACCCGAGCGCGTCAACAAGGACGCCCTGGACTCCGGCGAGCTTCAGCTCCTTGAACTGGACGCCGAAGACCGCGACATTGTGCACGGCCTCCTCGTCAAGCACGTCGAGGAGACCGAATCCGTCCTGGCCGGCCGCTTGCTCGAAAACTTCGACGACACTGCTGCCCGCATCACCAAGGTACTGCCGCGCGACTACGCTGCAGTCCTGCAAACCCGCCTCAACGCCATCGAAGAGGGCCTCGACCCCGATGGCGAAGAAGTATGGTCCCGAATCCTGGAGGTAACCGGTGGCTGATCCACGCGGATTTCTGAAAGTCCGGCAGCGCGAGACGCAGCCACGCCGTCCCGTTCCGGTCCGCATCATGGACTGGAAAGAAGTCTACGAGGCCCAGGAGAAGGGCGTCCTGAAGAGCCAGGCCGGCCGCTGCATGGACTGCGGCGTTCCGTTCTGCCACCAGGGGTGTCCGCTGGGCAACCTCATTCCCGAGTGGAACGACCTCGTTTGGCGGGACAAGGGCGAGGAGGCCATTGAGCGCCTCCATGCCACGAACAACTTCCCTGAGTGGACCGGTCGCCTCTGCCCGGCTCCCTGTGAAGCGTCCTGCGTACTGGGCATCAACCAGCCTGCCGTGACCATCAAGCAGGTTGAAGTTTCCATCATCGATGAAGCCTTCGACAACGACTGGGTCCAGCCGCTTCCGCCGACGCGCCTCACCGGCAAGACGGTAGCCGTGGTTGGCTCGGGTCCCGCCGGCCTCGCTGCCGCACAGCAGTTGACGCGCGTTGGTCACACGGTTGCCGTGTACGAACGCGACGACAAGATCGGCGGCCTGCTCCGCTACGGCATCCCCGACTTCAAGATGGAGAAGGACCAGGTGGATCGCCGCCTGGACCAAATGAAGGCTGAAGGCACCCGCTTCCGCACCGGCGTCGCCGTCGGTACGGACGTGACGTGGGAGCAACTGCGGCGCCGCTACGACGCCGTGGTGATCGCCACCGGCGCCACCGTTCCGCGCGACCTCCCCATCCCCGGCCGCGATCTCGATGGCGTCCACTTCGCCATGGACTACCTTGTGCCTTCCAACCGTGTGGTTGCGGGGGAGAACCCCGAAAACCACATCGACGCCCGTGGCAAGCATGTGGTCATCCTCGGTGGCGGCGACACCGGTGCAGACTGCATTGGTACCGCGCACCGCCACCAGGCAGCCTCGGTCACCACCCTGGCGATCGGCAAGCAGCCGCCGCTGGAACGTGCGTCGCACCAGCCGTGGCCGACGTTCCCCACCCTGTTCGAGGTGGCTAGCGCCCACGAAGAAGGCGGCGAGCGTACCTACCTTGCGTCCACCGTTGAGTTTGTTGGCGAAAACGGCAAGCTGACCGGAGTCAAGGTTGCCGAAACGGAGTTCGTCGACGGCAAGCGCCTCCCCAAGGCCGGAACCGAGCGGGTCATCCCCGCGGACCTCGTGTTCCTCAGCCTCGGCTTCACCGGCGCCGAGCCGGCAGGCATCACCGAACAAGTAAGTGCAGAGTTTGACGCCCGTGGCAACGTTGCCCGTGATGGCTACTACATGACGAATACCGAAGGCGTGTTCGTTGCCGGCGATGCCGGACGTGGCCAGTCTCTGATTGTGTGGGCCATCGCCGAAGGCCGTGCGTGCGCGGCCGCCGTCGATAAGTTCCTCATGGGAAGCACGATCCTCCCGGCACCGGTCGCCCCCACCGACCGGGCAATCGCGGTCTTATAGCGCCGGCAGGAATGTTCTTTTACTCAATCAGCAGAACACTACTTAGGGTAGGTATATGAGACGCGCGAAAATTGTGGCAACTTTCGGCCCGGCTATCTCCAGCTATGACAACACCCTCGCGGTGCTGGAGGCCGGCGTCGACGTTGCGCGTATGAACATGAGCCACGGCGATTACTCCGTGCACGACAACACCTACGAAAACGTCCGCAAGGCTTCCGCCCAGTTGCAGAAGCCGGTGGCCATCATGGCCGATCTCCAGGGGCCCAAGATCCGTCTGGGCCGCTTTGTTGACGGACCGCACGAGCTGGCTGTTGGCGACACCTTCACCATCACCACCGAAGACGTCCCCGGAACCAAGGACATCTGCTCCACCACGCTGAAGAGCCTCACCGAGGACGTCAACGTTGGCGACGCTTTGCTCATCGACGACGGCAAGGTTGCCCTGCGCGCCATTGAAGTTGACGACGTCAAAGTTGTTGCCACCGTTACCGTTGGCGGCAAGGTCTCCAACAACAAGGGCATCAACCTCCCCGGTGTTGCCGTCAACGTCCCCGCCCTGAGTGAAAAGGATGAGGACGACCTCCGTTGGGCCCTCAAGCGCGGCGTTGACCTGGTTGCCCTCTCCTTCGTCCGCGACGCTGCCGACATCAAGCGCGTCCACGAAATCATGGACGAAGAAGGCCGCCGCGTACCCGTCATCGCCAAGATCGAAAAGCCGCAGGCCGTGGACCAGCTCCACGAAATCATCGACGCGTTTGATGCCATCATGGTTGCCCGTGGCGACCTCGGTGTTGAACTGCCGCTTGAAGAGGTGCCGATCGTCCAGAAGCGTGCCATTGAACTGGCGCGCCGCTGGGCGAAGCCGGTCATCGTGGCCACCCAGGTCCTGGAATCCATGATCGACAACCCGCGTCCGACGCGTGCAGAGGCTTCCGACTGCGCCAACGCAGTGCTCGACGGCGCCGACGCTGTGATGCTGTCCGGTGAAACCTCGGTGGGGCAGTACCCGATCGAAACCGTCAAGACCATGGCCCGGATCATCGAATCCACCGAGGAGCACGGCCTGGAGCGCGTACCTCCGCTGGGCACCAAGCCCCGCACCCGCGGTGGCGCGATCACCCGTGCCGCTGTGGAAATCGCCGACCAGTTGGACGCCAAGTACATCTGTGCGTTCACGCAGTCCGGCGACTCGGCCCGCCGCCTGTCCCGCCTGCGTCCGGTCAAGCCGGTTTTCGCGTTCACTCCGGTTGAGCACGTGTGGAACCAGCTGGCACTGACCTGGGGCATCCGTCCGGTGCTGGTCTCCATGGTGGGACACACCGACGAGATGACCGCCCAGGTGGACAAGAGCCTGCTGGACATGAAGCTCGTTGAGGAAGGCGACCTGGTGGTCATCGCAGCCGGTTCCCCTCCAGGACAGGCCGGATCCACCAACTCGCTCAAGGTCCACAAGGTAGGCGACCTCGCCGATACCTCGGCCGTGGATTCCTCACGCAAGGAACCGGTTGGTCCTTGGCCAGAAAAGAAGTCCAAGGCGAAGGCGTAGTCTTCGTTCTTTCGATGGGCAGGTCCCGCCGGGTGGCGGGGCCTGCTTTTCGTTTTAAGCACGACGTCCGTTCGGCACGACGGCGGGTGGTCGGGTTTGGTGTGCTGCGCCCCGGTGAGTGCGGCGCAGCGGCGATTGCCGGCGTCGTGGTTTTGCTTCCGGAGGCGCGACGGTCGCCGGGGTGATTGCCGGCGTCGTGGTTTTTGAACGCAGAAGGGCGGCTTCCGAATCGGAAGCCGCCCTTCGTTGGCTTGGTGCTAGTTGACCTGGTTAATGATGGTCTCAGCGACCTCACGCATGCTGAGGCGGCGGTCCATGGAGGTCTTCTGGATCCAGCGGAACGCCTCGGGTTCCGTCAGGCCCATCTTGGTGGTCAGGAGGCTCTTGGCGCGCTCCACGAGCTTGCGGGTGGCGAACTGCTCCTGCAGGTCCGAAACCTCGTTCTCAAGGGCCTTGATCTCCTCGTGGCGGGAGAGGGCGATCTCGATGGCGGGGACGAGGTCAGCCGGGGTGAAGGGCTTGACGACGTAGGCCATGGCGCCGGCGTCGCGGGCACGCTCGACGAGTTCCTTTTGGCTGAAAGCCGTGAGGAGCACAACCGGTGCGATGCGTGCCTTCACGATCTTTTCGGCTGCGGAGATGCCATCCATTACGGGCATCTTGACGTCCATCAGGACAAGATCGGGCTTCAGTTCTTCGGCCAGTTCAACAGCCTTTTCGCCGTTATCTGCCTCGCCGACGACGTCGTAACCCTCACCCTTCAGGATCTCGATAATGTCCAGGCGGATGAGGGTCTCATCCTCGGCGACGACAACGCGTCGGGCCGGCTGGGCTGTGGGGGCGGACTCCGTCTGTTCGGTCACGGGATCTCCTTGCAAAGGTTCGGCGGGTTCAAGTCCATCTTAGTGTGGACGCTTCCGGGGCAGGTTTTGTTGCACCCGGCGCGCCCGGTTCTTTGAAACAGCCTATCTGCATGTAGAGTAGTTTCGCGTGCTGGGAACGGATCGCGTTGCTCACAGAAATGTAGCTGCTTTCCACCCGGTATCTCCGCGCCCGAGTGGCGGAATTGGCAGACGCGCCGCACTCAAAATGCGGTATCGAAAGGTGTGTGGGTTCGAGTCCCACCTCGGGCACTGTGTTGTCGCAGGTCAGGGGCCTATATGGCCCCTGACTGTTGACAAAACCCCCAAATCTGTTGACACGGAACTAGCATTTTCATGTGGCTAGTATCCGGAAACGCGTCAGAAAAGACGGCTCATCGTCGTTCATGGTGGTCTGGCGTGACCCCAAAATCCGGAAGCAACAGGGCATCACTGTCGACTCCGAGCACGAGGCCGAAACCCTGAAGCGGTTGCTCGATGCGAACGGCCAATCCTTCGAAATTGCGCAGCAGGCACTCCTCGACAATTCGAAGCGCGTGCCGACCGTTGCCGACGTTATCCAGGAGCACATTGACCTCCTGGTTCGGCCGTCCAGCGGCACTGTGAAGACTTACCAGACCATGCTGGATCTCCATGTGAAACTCGTCATCGGCCACGTCCCCGTCGACAAGCTGGACTACCGCATGATTGCCTACTGGGTGAAGTCGATGGTTGCCAAAGGACGCTCGCCGAAGACGATCAAGAACGTGCATGGGCTCATCTCCGCTGCGATGAGCACAGCAGAGATGCTCGGCTACATCACCCGGAATCCGTGCAGGGGAGTCCAGTTGCCGAGCGTCGAGAAAGCTGAGGACGAGATGATGTTCCTCACCCACGCCGAGTTCGGCCTGATCATGGACGGTATGGGGGAGCGGTACCGGGATTTCACGAACTTCCTCGTGATGACCGGGACGCGGTTTGGGGAAGCGACGGCGCTGACTGTCGCTGACATTGATTCGCTGGGGAAGCCGGCTACGGCTCGCATCAACAAGGCGTGGAAGCGTGATGGTCAGAATCAGTTCTACATTGGGCCCACGAAGACTGGAGCTGGGAAGCGAACGATCGGGCTGAATCCTGCGCTGGTGGATCTGTTGGTTCCGTTGGTTGCTGGGCGTCCAAGCAAGGATCTGCTCTTCTGCACGCCCAAGGGGGAGCGGATCGTGCACAAGCTGTACTGGCACCACTACTGGGTGCCGGCAGTGAAGGCTGCCCAGCTTCGTGGGCTCCGGAAGGATCCACGTATTCACGACCTTCGGCACACGCACGCGTCGTGGCTGATCCAGGATGGGGTGCCGATCTTTACGATCTCGCGGCGGTTGGGGCACGCTTCTATCAAGACAACGGAGCAGGTCTACGGACACCTCATGCCTGAGGCATTGCAGGTTGGTGCGGATGCGATGGAGCGCCAGGTCGCGGCGTTTATGCGGTGAAGCTTCTCCTTGGCCCTAGGAGACTAGGCGGTTGCGTGCCCTAGTTCCGATAAGCCTGGTGCTGGTGGGATTGGTGCCGCTGGCCGCTGGCGCCGGTTGAGAGGTAGGCGGGATCTCGCTGAGCCTGGCTATTTCTGCGATGTGCTCTGATGTAAACACGATCTTGCCCTTGCCCCAGCACGCATGGGGGAACCGGCCGGCCGCAGCGCCGTCCCGGAGCCATCCCTCACTGCAGCGCATAAGTGCGGCAGCTTCCGCTGGTTCGAAGAATTCCATGTCCATGTAGTCCGCCTTCGTTTTGTTGGCCGCGACAGTTCATTTCGGAGCCATCGGAATCAGACATGACGACGTGATCAAGCCGCACGTTTCCCCGCAGGCTCCTTGAGTCTTCCGACTTTGCCAGGTGGGACCATGGGACTGTTCTAGGGACCGTCGTCTCAAAGTGTGGCGTTTGAGGTTCTATAGCCCCTCTTAACGCGCCAATGAGCGCACCGCTCAGGACATGGATCTGATGGCCGTCGGGTCCAATGTTCGTTAGTGGCACAGCAGGCTGTTGCCTGATCGCTTAAGCCTATTGGCCCACGACGTCGTGCCCGGCATGAGGCACCAGGTCTTTCCGTCGGGACTTCACAAGCCCGTGTTGTGGGCGGGGGAGCGGGGCGGCAGGTATCGGTACAGGGTGGTTCGCGCAAGGCCGGTCTTTGCGACGATCTCGCGCATGGGCGCACCCTTCTCACGCAGCAGAAACGCGTGTTCGAGCTTGGCGGCGTCCACCACGGGAGGCCGGCCGGTTCGGCGGCCGTTGGCTGTGGCCACGGCGGGGGCGTGAACTGCCCGTTCGGCCGCGTAGGTGCGTTCCATCTCGGCGAAAAGCGCCAGCATGCCGACAACGAGCTGCGCCATGGGGCTGTCAGCGTTCGAGATGCCGATGCGCAGGGTATCGGCCAGGGTTCGGACACCGACGCCACACCCTTCGAGCTCGCGCATCAGGTTCAGGGTGTCCCTGACGGTGCGGCCAAGGCTGTCCATGGTGTGGACGACGATCACGTCGCCGTCCGAAGCGTGCTCGAGTGCAGAGTGGAGCCCGGCCGGTCCGTAGTGGCTCCGCTCCCTTTTTGTCCGCGAACACTTTGGTGATGCCGGCGGATGCAAGGGCATCGAGCTGCCGGCCAGCTCCTGTCTGGCCCTGGAGACCCGGGCGTATCCGATATCCATGCGTGCACCGAACCGGAAGTTGCTTCTGTGACGGTCCTCGTTCTCCCGGGTTTTGGTATTACATCCGGTACAAAAATTTCCTCGAAGTTATGCGGATCCGGGTGTGGGGAGTGGCCCGACCTGGTGTTTTCCACTTCTAAGGAACCGGGACAGCATCCTCGCCAGCGTACCTGTCATCATTACAAGATGACTGACTCCAGCCCAACGCTCCAGCAAGTCCTGGAGCAAGCACGAACTGCCGCGTATCAGTACATGGTTAATGGTGAGCGTTCGGGTTTGGGCTGGGATGAGGAAACCACTGCCAATGTCATGCTCGTAGAGGTCCATCCGCTTGTGCACGTCGTTCCTTTCACCAGGAATCAAGAGGGGGGTGATAAGCGATTGAACGACGGTGGAGCGGGTGTAGGGGCTGACTGGTTATGGTGGTGGGTTGGTCAGGATGGCACTTCCTTCGGCATGATTGTGCAAGCTAAGCGACTCAAGAAAGACAAGGAACAATGGACCATCGACTTTGGGTATAAGTCCGGGAAGCAGTGGCAAGATCTACACGCGACGGCGGATGCCCTCAAAGTAGCGCCGAGCTATGCGCTTTATCTTGGCCCCCCAAACTACAGGAAGCCTGTTGAATGCGGTGTGAAGGATCACCCTTCCGACTACGAGCAGTGCGACCGTTGCATCCGTAAGTCGGTTTCGTTCTACCCGTAGTGTTGGCCGACGGCATAGGAGTAGGGCCCACAGTTGCCTATAAGCAGTCCATCCCGCTGGAGAGCATCGCAGATCCACAAGCGGACACCGAAACGCCTCATGCACAAAAATGGACTTTCGGACTAACGCCGGAGCTGGCGGAATTCATGACCACCGAAGCGGCCGGTGTGCCCCAAGCTGTGGCAAAACAACTAGTGTCCAAGGCGAGGGAGAGGCGATCCTGGCAATTCGATCTTATGGAAAAGACCCTGACCGATCAGATCAGTGAGGATTTCGTGTTTGAGTCCCTGCCGCTCGACCGGGGACACCTTTCCGCGCCCTACTTTCCCCAAATATTGCGGGGGTTGCGTCGAACACCGCCAGGGTACGTTCTCAACGTTCTCAACGGACATTCACCTGTCGGACTCGACACAACATCGTTGGCCGGCCTAGTCGTTATCCGCGCTGATACCTTCAACTGACTTGTCTCCCAACTAAAGGAACTGGGGCTTGACCCTTTCACGAACGTCGTGAGCAGCAGCATCTAGTGGACGATCTCAACGTACCGACTCCAGTCGCTGTACTCCCACTCCCAGCGGCGGCATACGCGTTCTCTGGGTACCATGTCACGGATCGGATCGAGGAGCGCTAGTTGTGCGGATGATCCATCACCGATGACCAGTGCCAGAAGATAGCGAGGGGATGCGCCGACCATTACGGCCATTTCATTGTTGGTCAGTGCGAAGCGTGCGTCCTTGCCTTCGACTTTCTTGACCTCGATGTGGACATCTGCGCCGTCAGCGTTGGTGCCTGCTAGGTCATACCCGACGTTCTGGCGACTGACATCCTGAAGGCTCCATCCACGGGCGTTGAGATGTTCCATCGCGGCTATCTCTGCGGCACGCCATCGAGTGAGCGCGCCCCCGAAGCTGACCTCGGATGGGACGAGTGGCGTGCTGTTTGTCGCAGTCGAAGGGGCCTGGTTGTTGGATTGCGATGGCGCTGCTGACTGCCCAGCAAAAAGCTGTTCCCTGACGGTCAAAGGACGCCCCTCAACTCGAGCCAAATCGACGAGATGCTTGGTGAGAGCAGCCCGCGTCTCGCCGGACAATGAGTGTGGCTCAACCTTCTCAGCGATCTCCTTAGCCCGCAGGGTAGGCGCGTCGAAGATAGTGCGTAGCGCTCGAGCCTGAGACGAAGCGTCTTGTCTGTAGATGGACACTGGCGCGCCTTGAGGGAAGATCCGGGGCACGTCAGAGGACTCAAGCGGGACCTCGGAGAACGCGAAGGGCCAACTGATCGTCGCGAATGCTGACTTCATGGCTTTGAGCAGCATGCCGGATGGAGTTGATTTATCGGCCATGACTACCGTACGCAGGTCTTCGCCGGACAGGATTAGCGACCAGAGCCGATCGCAAACGGGGTTTGACGGGTCTGCGAGGATCTGGGCGAGAAGCTTTCCGATTGTCGCGATCACTGTACTGGTGCTGTCGTCACACGCTATAGCATGCGTTCGAGAAGGTTCGGTGAGAAGGTGCCCGGAAGCCACGATTGGCAGTGAAAGTTCATCTTCGAGCGGGAGAAAGCAACATAGCCGGCCATGTCGTCCGGTGATCGACTCGGCATGGGGGTTCAGCGGGACCAGGAGGATGGAGTCGCCCTCTGCAGAGCGCTCGAATTCGGCGAGGCGTCCGTCAATCTCCAGTGTGACATGGTTGGTGGAACGAATGCAGCGGATCTTCCGTTGGCCGCCTGGCCGGAGGATGGTCAGGTCGGTGACGTTGCGCAGGAACAGCATTGCAACTGGGTCGAGCACAAGCTGGTCGCGTTGGCCAGGGATGAGATTCAGCGTGAACTGTGCGCCCGCCTCGGGCTCAGTCTCCATGACAGAGGCGGGGACGCGGAGTAGCGGCACGGATTCGACTGGCGTTTGGAGCGCTGAAGCCGCAGCCTCACGGTTGAAGATGAGCCTAACGCCGACTGAAGTAACACTTACCTCTTCTGAGAGGGCAGCGACAGCTTTGAAGCCGATGCCTCGGTAGCCGATCGTATTGTGGTCCCGCTTCTTGCTCGAAGTGGCACTACGGCATAACGCCTCGATGTCCCTCTCGTTGAATGCTCTCCCGTTGTTGCGCCACGCCAGACGTGTCGGATCGCTCATGTCGGCTACGACGGTTGTGGAACCCGCATCGTCCGAATTCTGCAGGAGTTCGTACAACACTCTGGTGCGGTAGGTCTCAGCCAAGAGGGACTCGATCCGTGCCATCTCATGGAACAGCCCAGGGGCTAAGGCATGTTCCTGAATCAGCTGGGCGCGCAGGGCTCTGGCTGCACTAACGACTGGGTTCACGTCACAGCATCCTGGATGCGAATCACGACACGAGCAGGATCACCTGAAAAGTCTTGGAGATCGAAGCTGACGACCTGTATGAATGAGGGGTTGCGTTTAGGGACCGCACCGCCATTGCCGACTGTAACCCACCTGTAGTTCGAGGTCTCTCGCTGGTCTAGAAGGAAGCCTGTGGCGTCAAAGACGTCCACGAATACATCGGGAGCTTGGGCCACAAAGTCTCCGTATTGGTCCAGTCTTGCATCCGAATCGCCGTAAAATTCCTCAGAGTCTTTGTATGCCGCAAAAAGGTCTTCTGCGCTGCCCAGCGAATGGATGGCCCGCACCGAAACTTCGAGTCTCTTGCCATCCCGCACTAATGCGGAGTGTTCCTTCACGTCCATAGTGACCCCTCGCAGGGTTGTGTAGTCGACGACTTCGCACGGCATGTCACGCCAATTGAAAGATGGCCTGGAGTGCCAGCCATCTATCTCTTCCCAGTCGACGCCCCCGATCCATACATAAAGGTCTTCGGGGTCCCCCTTGCCCTTGCCTTGCCAAAGCTCCATGGAGGCAGAAACCATTTTCGGTACGCGAAGCTCCCTCTTCTTCAGCGGGAGGATCACCTCCTGATAGGACATGAGGGCCCCGCGCGAGCGTGACCGTAGCTGCCACACGATCGACGGCAGGTAGTCGCTCTCGGAGAGATTTGTCGCATCGTAGCGGACTTGCCAATCGTTAGCATGGAAGTGTACTTGGGCCGACGCTGCAACTCGGTAGAACACCTGTCTAGGGCCGTAGTCCTCCTTGACTAGGCGTGCCTGAAAGTTGGAGATTTCCCAGCCCAGCACCGAGAGTCCGACCTCGTCGATCTCGAAATTCAGCGGGGTGATTCGCTTGTTTTCCGCCACTGCCTACCCTTCCAGGAGTCCTCTAGTTTGGCGAAAGCGTATCGGAAAAAGAGCCCTTTATCGGTGAATGTCCCTGCCCGCCGTCAACGTTGCCATACTCAGGTAAGGAAAAGAGCAGCCGTTGCGGGGCAGCGTCGAAGCGTGCCAGCCGTCTGCTTAGGATGCCCGCGGAGAGATTCTCCATAGGGTACTTTCGGATCAGGCCCCAAAACGTTGAGACCCCGTGGTCATAATGACCATGGGTGCGCGGACTGATTGGACGGCATGGTTCTCGATCGGGATGGATAGGTACAGATGAACATGGACGAACATCTTCAAGGAAAGCCTCCGATTGATGCCCCAATCACCTCGTCTGCGGATGATGACCTGGGGCGGGCACCCGTTGCCCATCATTTCGCTGATTGTATCCGTGAGCTGGATGCTAGTGAGGGACTCGTTATAGGCGTCTTAGGACCGTGGGGTCATGGCAAGAGCTCGTTCATTAATCTAATGCGCGAACAGTTTGCAGAAGAACCGACGCTGACGGTTGTTGACTTCAACCCGTGGATGTTCTCAGGCTCAGATCAGCTCGTCAGTTTCTTCCTAACCGAAATCGGGGCTGGCCTCAACATCAGCAACAAGAGTCGCTTCGGTAAGACCGCGGACTGGCTCGCCCAATACGCCGGAATCCTTAAACCGGTCTCGCAGTTCATTCCGGTGGCCGGGGCCGCGGCGGTTGGAGAGGCGGCCGCGGCGGCACTCTCCGGACTGTCGGGCACCACCCACGCAGATCGGAGCGCCACGAAGCTTCGAGAAGAGATTACTGCCGAGCTACGGGGTCTTAAGCAGCCAGTGGTGGTCGTCATCGATGACATCGACCGCCTTACGACTGGTGAGATACGCGAAATCTTCAAGCTGGTACGTCTAACAGCCAGCTTTCCTAACGTCGTCTACGTGTTGGCATTCGATCGCGAACGTGTAGAGCAGGCTCTCACCGAGGACGGCGTCCCGGGGCGGGCCTATCTCGAGAAGATTGTGCAGCTGAGCTTCGACGTGCCGGCGGCCCCTGCCAAGTTGCTTAGATCCCAGGTAGTCGACGAGCTCAATCGCGTTCTGGCGCCGGTGGCTGACGCGGTGCTCGATGAAAGCCGATGGAGCGACGTCTACTGGGAAGTTATCGATCCGTTGTTCTCAAACATGCGAGATGTCACGCGATATGCGATTTCCTCAAGAGCAACGATCAAAAGCCTCGGCAAGGAGATTGACCTCGTTGATCTGCTGGCTATGGAAGCCTTACGAGTTTTCCGTCCCGAACTCACGCAGCATCTGTCCAGTCTGCGGAAGGAGCTTACGCGAACAAGCGACACCGGACGGCGCAACGGCGACCGCGCGCAGAAGTCCATCGACTCGCTCTTCGAAAGGTTTGCCGACGACTCAGAACTGATCAGGGCGCTCTTCAAAAGGATCTTTCCTGTCGCGCTAAAGTACGTGGAAAACAACCACTACGGTTCCGATTGGCTCGGTACGTGGCGAACCGCTCATCGTCTCGCTCACATCGATTTCCTCAACCTCTACTTCGACCGAGTTGCCCCTGACGAACTAGTGGCGTTCAGGAGCTCAGAGCGCGCGTTCGCCCTGCTCAACGACGAATCCCCGTTAAGGACGTACCTCACAGGGTTGGATCCAAATCAGCTTGAGACTGTGCTGGAGGGACTCACGGCATACGAAGCGAAGTTCAGCACTGACATGGTTGTTCCGGGGTCGATCACACTCCTGAACCTCATTGACGCGATCCCAGAAAACAAGAACCGGGGATTCTTCGATTTTGGCCGGCCCGAGGTTACCGTCCGCCGAGTGGTCCTCCGTCTCCTTCGCCGTGTCGACGACCAGGCCGAACGCGAAAAGCTCGTCACCGATATCCTCGCCGGAACCGAGACCTATTCCGCGCAGCTCGATCTCATTGACAGCGTCGGCCACCGGGAAGGCGTCGGACACAAATTGGTCAGCGAAAAGTTTGCGCAGACAATCGAAGCTGACTTCGTCGCGCGGCTGCAAAGAACACCCCCAGTCGCACCCTCCCGTGAGTGGGACGCATGGAGTATCTACAACGCAGTCAGACTGTCGACTGGGAAACCGCCGCTCTCGAATAAGACGGACCCGGTGCTCGCACGATCTGTGATCAGGGCTGCCAAGTTGACGGCACGTTCGCAATTCGAAGATTCACGGCAGGTCAAACGCGAGGATAGCCTCGCGTGGGACCCCCTCGTCGAGGTCTTTGGTACGGAAGCAGCGATCAGGAGAGCTGTTGCGAACATAAGGAACACGCTGGGTGACGAACCCATTCTTCAGCTCGCCGATAAGTATCTATCTGGTTGGCGGCCTGAGGAACGGATCTAGACGTGGTCGCTGCTTCTCCTACGAGCCGGATTCCCTTGTTGCCGCATCATGCGAAATCGCCGAACTGCGTGAGTGAGGTGTCTGACTGGCAAGAAATGCAGAAGAAGCCGCTGTGCCGTTGGGTGGGGCAGTCCAAAAACCCTGCCTCCAGGTTCTCTACCAGCCATCGCGTCCATCCCGCTTCTCCCGGGCCCGTGTGGCCTCAAGCTGTCTACCTAGTTCTTCAGCTGCCAGGGTACAAACTTCGCCAAGCTCGGGCTGTCGTTTGTTTAGCTTTGCGAAGAACTCGAGATCACTGAGAATCGCATTCGACTCGTCACCGCTCCAGCTGCGGTTTCCGAGTGCCTCATCGACGATGCGTTGTGGAGCAATTTGTGCAGTTAAGAGAGCCGGCGCGAGGGCCTCTACGGTGTGGTCGCGATAGCCCGACAGCGATCTGAGAAGAACCTCTCCATCTACAACACCTTCAGCCAGCAGATCACTGGCAAGCTTTGCGTGGGTACCGAGCACGTCTCCTGCGTAGCCACTCTGGATTAGTGTCTCGGCACCAAGGGTCGTGACGACCTGCCGTTTTTGAGCCTCAGGGAGGTTCCTGAGCACATTAGGGAACGACCGCACTAGTCGGCGCGCCAGAGAGGAGAACCCAGGCGTTTTGGCGTTTGAGATGAACCACTCAGCGCAGAGCTCGGGATCGGTGGTAACAGAGTGCTTGAGTATCTCACCGAGGCGCCATTTCGAGTGATGTGGCAGCTGGTCGGGAGTTGCTCCGACCAATGCTGTCCGCCATGCTGGCCTGAGTTCCTCAGGCAATGCCGGCCCGCGACCTCGTGCTCCCTCCCGGAAAGTGACGGCAGCGAGGGCTCGCACTGACACGCATGGGTGGACGAGCAACGCACGCAGGATTGGGGTCAACGATTCATGGATCCACAGGTCGCCAATAGGCAGTACGTCGTCGTCGGTCAGACCGTCGAGAATAGTGTGGGCCAGATCATCCAGCTCGCCGTCTTCGTGCATGATTGCGCGCAGAACCTCGGGTCGCAGCTCAGGGACTTCAACTGCCGAAATAACCAAATCATCGATATCAGCGCCATCTGCGCGTGCCTTGGTCATCAACGGCGCAACGAGGGGACGGGCGACTGCCCTAATAGCCGCTTCCAGCCAAGTGGAAGGGTTGGTCACATGCTCGGCGAGCGTACCTCCGAAGGAAGCGCCCTCATGGTTGCCATCAAGAACTGAGGCCTCGGCCACAAGCCTGTTGTACTCAGTGACGCCTTCTGCGGCAGTTAGCTTGTCCAGCTCACAGGCAAGGGACGTCCACTGCTCGCGACGGTCGGCCATCCAAACTTCGATATCGTCATCGGGCTCCCGTACTCCAATGAAGCGGGCGAGGCGATCGTCATCGACTTGGAGCTCCGCCAACGTTGTAGGGCCGCCGTTCCACATGGAGACACGGGCGAGCTGTTTGTTGACCCGAATCGGCACCGCAGTGAAGCGTTTTGCCAGCAACGCCAGGGTGCTGAGCACCAGATCGGCTCCCCTCGCTCCTACAGCCTTGTGTTGTGTGGAGGCGGCGACCCCATTGTTGGTGACCCCAACGGCGATCGCGGACCACGAATCAAAGACTTCACAGAGTTGTGCCACTGCGTGATAGGTGATGCTTGAACCTGCCTCCCCCTGAACTCTGAAATCGATCGTGTCCCAAAGCCCGAGGAGTGACCCCATTGCCTCCGACGCCATTACGCCCTGCGACATGGTGAAGTTAAGATGGCTGCTGGGATCACTCCAGTTACCCTCAACACGGGGGTCGAAAACGTAATGTGTGACCTCTGCTAGCACCTGCCACCGAGCAGCGTCAGGATCTTCATCGAACCACTCAAGCGTGTATTTCAAAATTTGGTCGCGAAGGGTGTCCACGGGCCCTAGGTCGGGGTCGAGGTAGTGCGCCATGTCCTGGATCACGCGCATCGGGTGGTCGGGATGCTGATGCCGGGGCCGCTCGTCGGTGATTGCGAGGTCCAGAAGCCCGTGAGTGGCCTGGCGAGAGCAAGCACGGCGGAAAGCACTACGGAGAATCTTTTGCGCAGAATCGCCAAGAGGGTCGTACGTGACACCGCCGTACAGGGTCATAGGCTTCCTAGGTGTGTCAAGGATAGCGCGCGCGAGGATGGCGGCGCGGTCAGCTGAAGTCTCGTCAATGCCGCTGTAGATATGGACTAAATCAAGTGGGATTTCGTCCATTTCCATTGTCGATACGTTTTCAAACCAAGTCTTCGCCAGAGCCCGAACGCCTGTATCTCGGACGTCGTTAGCAAGTTTAAGAACAGCGCGGTCGAGTCGTTCGTCATGGGGAAACTTCGCGGTGAACGAAGCCCAACTCCTCCGCTTCCTTTCCCCGAAAAAGGTTGCTGCGGCGATCAGTGAGCGGAGTGGAGCGAGTACAGACCACTTGCCACTTGTTCGCTCCACCAGACCTCCCTGAGCGGTGACCTCCAGCCAGGCAATCAAGTCCGCGTACGGGACGCCAGCATGGCTGGCGATTATTTCGATGTCCTCCAGGGAGGCTGGATCGAGTACGGCAATGCAGGCCAACGCGTCGTTAAGTGCGGCGCTGCCTGCAATGGCGGTAGTGAGGCCGGCCACCTGGTCGATAAGCGATTGACCGGTTGCGAGGTCGTCGCCGGCCCCATTGATGACCAAACGAGAGAGTATTGCTCCCCAGCCCGGTCGGCCGTCGGACTGTTCGAGTACCAGTGAACGCGCCCGGACGCCGGTAATTCCGAGCTCTTGGATCATCTGGTCGAGTGCTGCTCGTGCTAGCCGGTCTACCTCGACCCGCGTTGGCTTGTTAAGCAGAGCCTCGACGGGTGCTTCGGATCCTGGCCACGTCGCGGCGACGATGGTGAAGCTGAATTGTTCCTTGCTGCGAAGGCTGACCAGCTGCTCAAGGAGCTCTTGGTTAAGGTGGGCATCATCTAGCACGACGGTCGTTGGTTCTATGGCGAACAGGTCGTCGGCAAGGTGATCCCGGGCAAGGCGGTCAATGAAGTGCGCACTGCCTTCCAACTCGGTTAGTAGACGACTCTTGCCAACTCCGGGAATGCCCACAAATAGGACATCGGTCATCAGCGTTACAGCGGCGCGCAGATGGTCGAGCTCCTCATCCCGTCCATACAGGTCGGTAAACGCTGATGAAGGCTCCGGTGCCTTCATCGTCAGCGCTTCAAGACGACCTTTGATCCCAGTCAACTCAACGCGTAAATCCGGGTCGCGGCGCAGGGAATCGACTAGCCACTGCCTTGCATATATGTGCGGAACCGGGAGGTTGTTGGTTCTGCAGTAGGTCTCGATGGTGCGTCGCCTCGTGTCCGAAAGGCTCCTAGAGGTAATCATTACCAGCTGGTCTACCCGGAACGTTTCGCCCGCATTCCAGAATTTTTTCCACGTTTTATGGCTGCTTTTGAGGTTACTGAGGGAGTCGCCCGTTGTTACCAGGATCCTCCCGCGAGAGTTGGGATCGTCAGCAATGGGAGCAATGATGTCGCCGTCGCGACCTCCATCACTTCCGCCTTCAATACCAACAACGTTCTCGTAGTGGTTCGCCATCAGCGCCACGGCGCACCGCTCGAATACGTCAGCGTCAATACCTGCGTCGAGCTTCTTCGTGATGCGCTCGTTTAGATTCATATACTAAGACTGCCAGTAACACCAGATGATGAAGACCTAGTCGACGTGAGTGAACAGCTGAAGGGCGGTCCCCTATCACTAGCAATGCACTGTCCAGAACACCACCCGGCGCATGAGCAACGAGAGATCTTGGCCACGCCCTTGATCAGGTCCGGGTGGAACTGGAACCCTGGGCAGTAGGTTCCCTGGTCGAGGATGAACACCCGGATGAGCTGCCGCATCACGGTATCGGGATCCGGGAACGCCGCGGCGAGGCGGTCCCGGACTTGGTCCGGGTTGGGGAGGCTGAATTCGTCCCGGATCCTGTCCCAGAGCTGCGGCGGGATGGGGGAGCGGTAGAGGCCGGCCATCAGCTGCTGGAATCTAGCAGCCCCTGCGTAGATACCGCGTTCCGGCGCAGCAAGAAGCCGCCCAGCTTTGAGCTGTGCGGAGGGCATCTGTCCACAGTGGGCACAACCCGTCCTCCACGCCGCCCGTGGGTGGTCAGGTGGCGTGGAGCTGCGGCGGGAGTTCGACGTCGTCCGGGTCCAGAACGGGCGCCCGGCCCCCGGGCCTGGTTCTTATAGGTGTGCTTGTCCTCCTGCCAGCGTCTGCCGTCCCGGCCTCACGCATGAAGCTGGTTCATCCCTGCCTCGCTTGCGGCCTGCAGGAACTCGGCTCGGGCCGCGCACGGTGGAGCGGCTCGGTCGGCGTGGTGGCTGCAGCGGGGAACGGGGTAATGGATTCCGGTGTCCGGTGCCTCGAGAAGAGGCTTCGCAGTCCCATCGGTCTTCTCGTGCCACTGCTAACGAGCCATCCCCTTAGACTCTGGACATGTCCAGAGCCGAGGCGTTCAATAGATTTTGAGGGCTCGCAGCAGGCTCAAGTAGCACCATAAGGTTGAGCTTTCTACGAGCCATAGGTAAGCGCGTCGGCGGGATGCTTATGGACAACAACACATATGTCGCAAAACAATCGCCGGCGGAACGCGCTGCGAGTGCGTTCAATTCGTTGACGCTGCCAGCGCACCTGAGCCTGCAGCGCATGGTCGGGGTGGTCGAGGGTGTCCGACGGCGGCCCATAGAGATCCAGGCAGCTGGGTTCTTAAATGGTGGATCCGTGTGCGGTCTATGGCTTTCGACAGATGAAGTAGAGGTCATCCTGCACGCAGTTAGCACGTCTGGCTTGCACCGACAGCAGTTCGTGCTTCATGAGCTGGGACACATGGTCCTGCGACACGACGAACTCGTCGTTCCGATTGACTACGTGGGCGTTCTCTTTCCGAACCTTCCGGCGGGTTTGATCCGTCGCGTCTTGGCCCGTACCAGCTTCAGTGATGAGTTGGAGGCGGCCGCGGAATCGCTCGCTGACCTCTTCGCCGCAGCGATAAGAAATAGTGCACGGGAACCACGGTCCTTCGAGAGAGTGTTCGGATGATTCAGGTTGCGGCGGCGGTGTTGATTTGGCTGCTTGTAGCCTGTCTGCTGCCAGGAACTCGTCGACGGCGAGACCACAGTGTGTTGACTGCGGCCATCACGATTGCTGTGGCACTCACGCTGAATATCGACCAGGTCTATTCGAGTCTTGACGCAGCGTTCGGCGGCCGAAACTACGTTGACCTTCTTGCAAATATCTCCATGGTCGTTGGCATCTACTTTCTCTCCAGGGCAATAATCCGGGCAGCGACTCCTGACGATGTGGGAGAGAGGCGAGACACGCCAGGCATTATTCTCCTCGGCGTCGTGGTTCTGGGGCTCTCGCTCAACTTCAGCCTCATCTCTACGCATGGAAGCTCGACACGTTTCATGGTGGACTATGGCGATCAGTTCCCAGCCGCGTTGTACTCGGCGGTCCAGTTCGTCTACATCGGTTACGTGGTCGGTGTTACCGGAGCTACATGCTTCCGGTTCCGCACCGGCATGTCGACGCCCTACTACCGGCTGGCCTTCACGTTCATCGGAATTGGATGCGCGCTGGCCGTGTTGCTTGTAACGCTTGTGCTCGTTATGGACGCCCTGCACATGCAAGGCCAGCTCGATGCCATGCGCGCAGTATCGCCTGCATACGATGCAACGGTGATTGCGGCCATGGCCTTCCTTTGCGTGGGCTTGGCCATCCCGCCTGTTGCACGGCGGATAGTCCGCCACAAAGAGTCCGAGACCCAGGATGAGTTGGTTCGCGGGCTCAGCGGAGTCTGGGAAAAGACAGCGGGGCTGAGGCAAGACGTGCGCTTGCAGCTCGGCGTCGAATCACTAAGGCAGCAGGACCCAGCACGCAAACTGCACAGGATGCTCGTGGAGGTGCAAGACGCTCTTCTCGTTGAGCCAGAATTGGCGAGTTCCTTGGATATCCGCGAGCTTAGGGTCTTGAGTGCTGCGGAGAATTATCTGGCTGGACCAATTGACCATGGAACAAGGGTGCGGAAGAGAAGAGGCGAGCGGACGTTATGACGGATGATGGTGCCAACGTCTCCGAGACGCCGCAGTCCAAGTTGGCCCGGAAGCTCAACTTGCTCCTCGATCTCTATGAAGCAGGTAGCGCAGAGACTCTGACCTACCCAAAGATCAGTAGGCACATGAGTCAGCGGGGAACCCCGCTATCGCGATCTCGTTGGGCTTACATGCGCAGTGGAGATAGTTCGCTGGCTACTGATGCCGCACTGCTAAGAAATCTGGCTGAGTTCTTCGGGGTGAACCCCGACTACCTTCTCGACGATGCAGGGGAGATTCCGCGGCTAGTGGATGCGCAGTTGGAGCTTCTTCGGGCCTTGCGGGAGTCGCGCGTGCGCAATTTCGCCGCCAGACAGCTGCAAGGGATTTCTCCCGAAACATTGGAGAAGCTCCGCCAGGTGATTGACGACCAAAGGAAGCAGAAGGGGGAGAACGGTGTCGGCGGCTTATAGGCGCCTGTCCATCGGTGCCGGGCTGACGATGGGTTTGGTCGCGTTGCTTGCGGGTCTCGGTGGATCTGCATACTTTGCGCGCAGAGTAGTCGTACCCAAGTTCAGCCGTCGCGAGGACCTTTACATTCGGTCTGTGTATGTCGGCAGCGATGGGCAACTTTGCGTTGAACTGCCGGCAACCACCCACACCAAGGCTGCTGGACGACACAGCTTATGGTTTGCGCAGGGGACCGGCCATGCGTGCTTAGGTCCAGTGCTTGAAACCAGCGAGGACAGAGGCTCACTCACCCGCGTGGTGGAGCGCGTGGACTCCGGAAACCTTGCTCAAGCGGCGGCAGGGATCTGGAGTGGTTACGTCTACTCCGAACCCGAACAACTAGGCCTGCCATACCGAAACGTTGAGATTACCGTCGACGACGGCATGGCTCCGGCCTGGAGGTTCGACTCGCCTCCTTCTGACAGGGCTGGGACGTGGGCGATCCATATCCACGGAATGGGGGGCAGGAGAGCGGGTTGTCTTCGAGGCATACCAGTCGCCAGACGTCTGGGCCTGACCTCGCTGGTTGTCTCGTTCCGAAACGACGGCGACGCACCGCCGTCGTCCGATAAGCGGTACCGACTCGGCGAAACCGAGTGGCGCGACGTCGAAGCGGCTATCAATTATGCCGTTGCCGAAGGCGCTGAGCGCGTTGTGATCTTCGGGTGGTCGTTGGGCGCGGCCTTAGCCCTACAAGCGGCAGCCCTTTCAGCGCACGCTCCTCGAATAGTGGGGATGGTTCTCGACGCCCCCGTCTTTGACTGGCGTACAACGTTGCGCGCGAACGCCAAGGCCGCCCGGCTGCCACGTCCGCTCGTGCAGTTGGGGTTCGCCATCCTTCAGTCGAAAGCGCTTCGGTGGGTGACCGGCCTCGCCGAACCGATACACCTGGATGCCTTGGATTGGCTAGCGCGGGCGGGGGAGCTGAGGAAGCCGATCCTGATCCTCCATGGCAGGAAGGATGACACCACCCCATTCGAAGCATCCAAATGGGCTGCGACGGTACGGCCCGACCTCGTCAGCTTGGTGGAGTTTGAGTCAGTGGGCCACTCCCTCGAGTGGAATTTCGACCCCGATAAGTGGGAGCACTCCGTGAAGGCCTGGTTCCACGGCCTCATGTTGGCTAACGCTAGTCTCGAACAGGCGGTGGCGGGGTCCTAGGAGGCATTTGCACTGAGTATTGGTTGGCCAACTCGATGAGCTGGCTCTCAATCAGTGAGGAGCGCGCGGAGATTCGCTCACCGCCCAAATCATGAACGAGTCCGGCTAACTCGAGGAGCTTGAGATGGCGTCGAATGGTGGCCATGGAGGTCCGGAGTTCTGAGGCCAAGACCGTACGGGTGGTCGGCCCGCTCCTTATCAAGAAGCGGAGTATCTGGGTACGTGTTCGGTTCATCAAGACGGATGTCGACATGCAAACCACGGCTTGGGATGAGAAGGTTGAGAGGCTGTAGACGCGTCTACACCAACAGGATACGTCTGCCGTCATCGGCGCAACAGATTCAAGCGGCAATTGATTGTTTCCGTACGGCGCTCGCGGAATACTGATGGCGAAGGAGCCACAATAATGGGGACTTAGGCGATCGAAAGGTGGAGCATGCCGGCGAAAGACGCCAGCCGCAGCGGCGAGCTACCGCAGGCAACGCTCGCGCGGCGATTGAACCTCCTGTTGGACGTGGTTGTTGCCGAGAGGGGATCGCCGGTTACCTTCAGAGAAGTTGAGGCCGGACTCCAGGCTAGGGGTGTCAAAATCTCCCGGGCCAGGTGGTTCTACATGAAGGATGGAACTGGACGTCTGGTCAGCGATCCTCAGCTGCTCACCGCTATCTGCGAGATGTTCGACGTCGATCCTTCCTATCTGCTGAACGGCGTGGAAGGCGACATTCCAGAGCGCATAGATTCACAGTTGGAGTTTGTGAAGTCGTTGAGGGCGGCCCGAGTGAAGTCATTTGCTGTCAGGACGTTGGGGGATGTCTCCCCGGAGACGTTGCGCGCTATCTCCGAGTATCTGAACAAGGACATTGACCTCCACCCACATGGAGAAAGGGCAGCAGCTATTCCTCCAAGACATAGCGAAGGTGAGCGTCCAGCAACTCCTTGATGCGAGCGGGATTCGCTGAGTACCGGGGGGAACGGCCGTGGCGGCGCCCGGCTGGAACGTCGACGACGATAGCCCCTACCTGCTCCAGAGCAACCAGATGCTTTGCCACACTTGGTTCGCCAGCGCTGACGGAATCCACGATGTCACCCCGTGTCGCAGGGCCGAAAGTCGTGAGGAACCTCAGTATTTCGTTCCGTGCCCTGTTTCCAAAGGTGGCCACGGCTGCCTCGACGTCGGGCGACCAGGCGTCGTCGTGAGGCTGCGTAATCCGTGGCATGGCTCAATTCTTGCCGAACAACAAGAAAAAAGTAAGAATCGCACTCTTGACGATACTTAAAGTATCTTTGACAATAAATTTTAGATGCTTTGGTTTTGTGGCTGAGTTGGTTCGGCCGCGACAACGGGGCCACTTTGCGGCGGACGTTAGAGAACAGTAGCTATTCGAAGCGGTGAGGGCGATGAGCCTAAGCGACAAGATTGAGCGGGCCGAACAACTGCAGCCACGTCCCGGAACGGTGGACATCTCCCTTACTGGTCCGCCGGAACCGATGTTGTCCGTGTCCGTTGACCAGATGATGGGAGCGGTTGAAGGAGTGCGGCGCTACGTCGTTTCTCACTTGGCTCATATCGGACGGTCATGCGATGTTGACGACGTCCTGCAGGACATCCGTGTGGCTGTCTGGAATGGGGTAGCTCGGGGGAGCTACCGAGCGTTGCCTGGTGTCCCCTTTGAAGCATGGGTCCAGGGCGTGACGTCGAACATCTGCGCTGCCCACACCCGCCGTGAGCTCAACCACAAGACGCTACCTCTGTTGCTCGACCCCACGGGCGACGAGGTTTCGGGTTCATGGGGACGCCTCTCAGCAATCCTCATAGCGCAGGACAATCCCGAAAACCAAGAGATCATCGACCATGAGTGGGCGGTTATGGTCCTGCAGTTGACTCAAGAAGCTGTGTCAGCGCCGACGTGGCGGATGGCAGTTGAAAGCCTCACCGCGCCGCGCCAATATGCGCTCCCCACGCCGCACGACCGTCGTCGTTGGAACGCCGTGACTGCTGTGCGCCAGACGGCGAAGACAGTCAGCCTGGCACTTGATGTCACCTCGGGCAGCATTGGCGATATCGGCCAACTCTGCCAGCGTGCGGTTGAGTGTCTCCCAAGTGTCCTCCTTCGTGAGGTCGCCAACGCGATAGTTCTTCCCGACATTCATGGATCGGAACGGCAAGCAGCAATTGCTCGGCTGGCCCGGAAGCTGGGCGTCACCGATCGCTACGTCGCTGTCCAGATCGGAACTGCACGTCGCCTCTACCAAACCGCTTGGCGCTTAGTCCGCAGGGCGGCTTCCTTCTAATCGGCGGATGCCTTTGCTCCGCAGCTGACAACCAATGCGTCTGAGGTGGCGATCATGAGCATTCGCAAGGCCAACGGGATTCGTTCACGTTTAGGCCCGTGGGTCTTTGGACTGGCGATCATTCTCTTTGTTGGCTCATTGGCTCTGTTAATCGCACTGCCGTCCAAGGGGCCGGCCACGGAGTCGCGGCCGGAGGCTCCTCCCGTAGCTTCGGCTTCTACGCCGAGCGTGTCGGCCGCCGCTCCACGGCCCTCAGCTAAACCTTCGGGAACGACCAAGCCGTCGGCTGTATCGCCTGTGCCCGGGCCGACGGACTTCCGTGCGGTTGCCTCTACCGCTGCCGAGGCCATTTACACCTGGGATACGAGGACCGCGTCCTACTCAGAGGTCTACGGCCGGGTGCGCGATCTTTGGGTCTTGCTTCCCGATGGTTCCAATCCTTGGACCGTTCTGGTTCAGGAGTTTGAGGCAACTGGCGTGAACGCTGGATCGTTCGTCACTTTGGCGGGCCAAGGCGCCTTTCGTGAGGCGAAGTCGGAGTCGTTGACGTGTGATGGGCAGCTGGTCAAAGTGCGCGAACGGCCCGCCCCGTGGCCAGGGCTACATGTCTGCACTGTGCGGCTCTCTGTCGAGGACCACACGTCGGCAGCCACCAACTCCTACTCCGCACCCGTCAGTGTCATGGTGAATTGTCCGCCGGCTCCGACAGCGCCGGCTGATCGCTGCGTAATGGTCGCCTTCTACGCGTCATCCGGCCGAATCGTTTACTGATGCCTCATCCCGGACTTGCTGTAGTTCTCGTGCGACGACGCACCCTCGTCAGGCTGGTTGGAGCGTTCGTGGCGGTTGTCGCGCTCGCATTTGCTGTCGTTGCCAGTGCGGTGGCGATTGTTTTGGTGGGGGATCGTCCGACGGCGGCCGTCGCCTGTGTCCACGGCGCTGTTGTGGATGGGGATAACGCCGCTGAGGTGCTCGATTTGTCAGCCGGCGTTGGCGTCGTCGGGTTGTCGGCGGCCCAGACGGTTGTTGCCAAGGGCTACGTCTCAGTCGGCAAAGGGCTCGGCTTGCCTCGTGAGGCGCTGGTCATCGCCATCATGATGTCTTTGCAAGAGTCCAGTTTGAGGATGCTGGCCAATGCCAACGTTCCCGAGTCGTTCAACTTTCCGCACGACGGCGTTGGCAGCGATCACGACTCTGTAGGTTCGGCACAGCAACGTCCTGCCGCGGGGTGGGGGAGTGTCCAGGAGTTGATGGACGTCACCTACAACGCCAGAGCGTTTTATGGAGGAACGTCGGGGCCGAACCACGGAAGCCCGCGGGGGCTATTGGATGTCCCCGGGTGGGCTTCCATGAGTAAAGGACAGGCTGCACAGGCGGTGCAGGTTTCGGCCTTCCCGGAGTTGTACGACCGATGGGAGCCGCAGGCGTCTGCGATCGTGGATACTCTCTTTGGGATTGGGCCAGCTCTCTCGTGTACGGACGCTCCGTCCGCGAGTTCCGGCGTCGTCTCAGGCGTAAGTCTTAGTCAGATCCGTCAGGACATTCTTCGCTTTACCAAGATGGGGGTTGGGGGTGCCTACGTCTGGGGTGGTACGGCCTTCAAGGCATGGGACTGTTCCGGGTTCGTGCAGTGGATCTATCGACAGGTCGGAATTGAGCTGCCACGCGTAGAGCAGTGGCGTGTTGGTATCAGAACGGAGAAGCCGCAGATTGGCGATCTGGTAGTGCAGAATCCCGGAGGTCCGAACAACTGGGGACACGTTGGTATCTTTGCGGGGAATGGCATGATGTATAGCGCCCTCAATCCATCCGCTGGAACTCTGCTCCATCCAATCTCGTGGAATAGTGGCACTGCGTACTTCAACCTGCTTGGGTGAGACTATGGCCGCGTTAGTGTCTCCTTGAATTTATTGTCGTGGGGCTATCGCGGACATGGTGCCACATGATCCGCTGTAGTCCATCTCCCCGGTTGATCAGTTGCAACAAATCGTGAACTGCTTCGAGCAAGGCTAGACTCGATACGACGCGGCGCGACTTCGCTGCGGCTTGACGTTAATATGGGGAGACGCGCGCATCTATGTCCAGTCCGGTCTTCGACGAAGCTGAGTTCGACGCGTACTGCGACGAAGTTGAAGTCTACGAACAGACTTGGCACACCGAGCCCGAAGAGCCTCAGCGTAGTTACCTCAGCACGCGGCCAAAGCTCAAAGCGGAGCTGTTTCAGCGGGTGTTGGCTGGTAAGAGGACCTTCACAAACCACGTTTATGCGGAACGAGGCATCTGGTCGCCTGAACGCAAGAGTTTTCAGGCTGGTCTGTTGCCTATTGCCGATACAAGTGTGACTGGGTCGGGTACCGAAAGTATTTACTTCCTCATCGGTCTCCCAGGCTCTGGCAAGTCGTCTGCCCTTCGTCCGCTCGTTGCCACCCATAGCGGGTTGCCGTTGGAGGCCATAACAGTGAGTGACGCTGATGAGCTTCGTGTGAAATTTCCTGAGTATTCGGACGGAAAAGGATCTGGGGTGGTGCAGGACGAATGTGCCGAACTTATGTACAACCGCCAAGTAACGAAGCCAGAGCTTGGCGTCCAAGGTGCCATACTCAATGCTGGTGGTGTGACAATTGTGGACGTTATCGGTTCACCTGACCATCTGCCGCCCCTGGTCCGGCGACTTCGACGTCTTGGTCGTAAGGTTTACGTCCTGCAGGCAAAATGCGATACCGCAACATGCGTTAGCAGGGCAAAATACAGGGCGCTCGCCTCCGGACGACTTGTACCGCCGTCGCTAATACTGGCCAAGGTAGGTGTGCCGGAAAAGACTCTGGACGCCGTGAGGTCTGAAGCGAACCCAAGCGGCTGGGCGGTTGTCGATACGAGTGCACTAGAGCCTGTGATCTTGGAGAGTTCGGGTTTCGACTTCGCTACGGCTGCATGAACGGGCCCCAAACACGCAGCGGTGAACAGATCTTTATCACTGTCGATAAGCCATACTTAGACTAAGAACGGAGGTCATGGAATGAACGAGGAACGGGCAGTTGCCCTGAGCGATGCGTCTGAACGGCTCGTCTATGCCTACGTTTCGGGGAGCCCGAAGGCCATCGCCGCAGCAGAAGCGGATCTTCGACACGCTCGGGAGTCTTCGGCGGGTTCCCCTAGTCCTGCAGTTCTTTCACGCTTGATCAAGAATGATCCCGTCAACGCCGCTATCTCGGGGCTTATCACGTTGCCTGAACTACAAGAGATAGTTGTATCTGATCTGGACTCTTATCTTAGCCCAGAAGAGGCGTCCGCTGTCGCTGCGAATCCTGCGAACTTGCGCGGAGTCCTTGCTGCCAGAATTAACCAAGCAGACTTCTCAGAATCTAAAGACAAGCCTCTCTTGAATAAAAAGGACTTTGCCTTGGCGGCAAGAGGTGTTTTCAGTGGTGCCCGCGTTGTTTCTCAAGTCTTTGTTGTTTTGAATGAGAGCATCAAGAAAGTAAAGCTTGAAAGCGTTAAACACGTTAAACGGCTAGGATGACGTTGCTGAGGATATCGAGTGCCCAGCGACTAGCGGACACCATCGTTGAACGCTACGATCTGAAACCGCCTGTCGACATTGAAGCAGTTCTGTCTAAGTTCGCGGCCATTCACGATCTTGTTCGCGACATACCCAATATTGATGCTTTGTTGCTGGGACTCGATGGCGACCTGCAGGAAGTCTTTTTGAATCCGGCGCGTCTGCGACAGCGGCGCCGTTTTACAATGGCGCATGAGTTGGGTCATATACTGATCGGCTGGCACCAGGCGCATGAGCTGCTTTGTGTGGCCGACGGTGAGAGTGATGACAATGAGGAACCAGATTTGCCGGTCCGGATTTCTGGGTTCGATGTAACGTCGCAAGAAATTCGCGCCCAAGAATTGGAGGCTGATGCTTTCGCGGCTAGGGCACTTGTGCCACGGCGCTTCGTAGAGTCCATCGCAGATATGGAAGTAGCGGAAATGCTTGGATCACTTGAGGATGCTGACGTATCCGTTCCGGCTGGTATGCGTGCATTGTCTGATTCGTTGGCCCCTGGCTATGTATTTGCTCTATTGGACGACCGCAATGCAGTGATGAAAACCTGGCATTCCGGCGGCTTGCGGACTGGCGTGCCTACCATCAGTGGAGTCGTCCGGGGCGAGTTGATCGACAAGAAAAAGGCCCTGCGCACGCTGACTGACACTGGCTGGGCGTACCATTATGGCCGCCGCATTTGGTGGGGTAAGGCGGAAGTCGACCTCCCGGTCTTGGCAGTCGGCACTGACTGGAAGCCGGTTTTGAATCAAATCATCCACGACGTTTCCGCAGGTGACTCAGTGATGGAACGCTCGTTGGTTCAGACAATCTCTGGAATCTGCGGCTCTCTGGTAAATGATGTAGACGATGCCACCCTAGAGCGAATGGCAGGACTGCTTGTTCTACGGTTGAAGAGAAGATCAGAGCTCGACTCCTTCGTGGGCCACCCTGCGTTTTCGGACTTCGTCCACTCTCGAGCGATCACGCTTTACGAGGCACTACGTCGACGGGGTCCGAGGGTCTATAGCAACCTCCGGTAATGCCGACCAGTTCTGTTTGACCTGTCGGAGTCTGCTTCGGCGATCCCTTTGCGATTCTTTGCCAAGGTGACATAGGAAGTCATGTCGTTCCTTACCTGCCCATCCATGAAGTCGTGAGCTCATCAGCTCATTCCATTGGAAGACGACTGGATGGAGCACCAGATGTTTCTGGCAGCGGTGGATCCTGGGATCACACCAAACGCGGATTTTCCTTTTCTTGAATCGTTGAAGCAGATCGGCGGGGGCATCCTCGTCGGGGCCTTCATCGTCATCGCCATCGTGGCAATCATCGGAGCCGCGATGCTCCTGGCCGGGAAGCTGAGCCAGTCCTCGCGACTCGCTTCCGGCGGTGGTGTGATCTTGCTGTGGACTGGTCCTGTCGCGGCCATCCTCGGCGGGATCAACGGCTACATCCTTTGGTCACAGACGGCGTTCCCGCTCGGATTCTGATCAGCCATGCCTGTCGACTGTGACCTCAATGGTTGGTGGCCGCCAGGATGCGGACTCGTTTCCCAAGCGAACGACGGCATCCAAGGCTCCATCACATCCATCTTCGCCAACGTCCTCCAGAACATCGCATCGTGGATGTGGGGCTTCATTACGGGTGCCTTCACCGTCTCCGACGTCGACGACTCCCAGTGGACGGCCATCGGGGGACTGACCAACTGGTGGGTCATCGTCATGATGACCCCGCTCGTCGTGGTGATGATCATTCAGCTCTTGTCGGGGCTGCTCAGTCAGCAACCCAGGCGACTCCTACGTGCACTGATCGGGGGAGCGGCAGCCGTTCCTCTCGTTGCCGCCGCTGTGTACATCGTCCGTCAGCTCACCCGAGCGAGCGACCAGGCCTCGGCGGCGCTCCTGGAGTCGATCGGCACAGACCCGTACGTAGTCTTCATGCGGCTGTTCGGCTTTGAACGAGCTCCTGAGGGCTCAGGCCGAGAATGGAACGTCATCTCCCTCGCACCCGGTAACCAAGGTGGTGCGGTTGGTGGAGCTATCGTGACGGCGATGGCCGTCGTCGTGGTGTGGATACTGGCGTTCATCCTCATGTGCTCGATGATTTTCCGCACCTTCGCACTCGCAGTCCTCGCCGCAGTAGCGCCCGTCGCCCTCATGATGCTGCCGTGGGAGAAATCCAAGGTCTGGGCCGGGCGGTGGTGTGAAATCGTCGTCGCCCTCCTGCTGGCGAAACCTCTGGCCGCGACTGTTCTGGCAACCGCCATCAAGTTGTTCGCGGACTCGACATCGTTCGCGGGACTCGCTGCTGGCACTGTCGGTATGGTCCTTGCCTGCGGGGCTCCGTTGATGGCGCTCCGGCTCGTCAGCTTCGCGGGTGGGGAACTCGCCGCAGCAGCCCAGACCGCTGGCGGCGGACACGTCCTGTCGCGCGGCAACAACTTTGCCTCGCGACAAGTCAGTCGACAACTCGGCGGGCGACTAACGATCGCATCCATGATGGCCCGTTCCGCAATCTCTCGGCCAGTTCCGTCGAGCCGTCGGGACATCCCCACTAGAGCCCTTCCGCCATCCGTGCCGCTGCCGCGGAGTCTTTCAAGCACGACGCCGGTACACCGCTCGGGCGGCGACGTCGCCCTTCTGGAGGGGGCGCCGTCGGGCCGTTCCGACTCCAGCACCTCAGTCGTTAGGGGACAGGTGGTCACTGACTCAAGTGGCTCCACACCCTCGGCACCAACGAACCGCACTTCCGGCGGCACAGGCAAAGCACCATTCGCCGGTCAACGCCCAACCCCACGGGCACCCGAAGTGAGGACTCCGAACACAGCCTTGCCGGCGACTGAACTGCCGCCAATCAAGCACAAGGACACCTACAGGCCTCTACCACCGGACAAGTCCAATGAGTGATGAATTGCGGGCACTGGAACCCGTCAAATTTCCCAGGTACGAACGGCGTGGAATCTTCATGGGGCTGAAGTGGTATCAGCTAGTGCTAGTAGCCACCGGCGTTCTTGTCGCGATAATTGCCTCAGTTGCGGGCGGTCCCAGTGGCCTCGTAGTGACAGCCCCGATGTGGATGTCACTCGTGCTGCTCGGAGTCCTCCAGTACTCACGGATTCCGTATCCGATTTGGGGCAGCCTCATCGTCCTGTTCTTCGTACGGAGTGTTCTAGGGCAAACTCGCTACCTGGCTCGCCCAGAGCGCCCTGTCAAAGCAGGAAAGCTTGCGCTGCCTGGGGGCCTGGGTAACCTCAAAGTCCAACCGCTTTCCCGTGGGGAATGCGTGGTCCTCGACGCCCCGGGCAAGGAAGCCATCGTCGTGCTCCGTTGCAGCACTCGATCGTTTGCTCTGCTCGACGACGATGACAAAGCCTGGGCTGCACAGGCGTGGTCCAGGGTGCAAGCGGGGCTAGCCCAACGATCTGACGTCGCACGCATTGCGGTCCAGGACTACACCGTGCCGTACCCGTCGTCAGCGCTTCAGGATTTCTACGATCGGACTGTCACCGTTGCAGACGGCGAGCGCAGCTCGTGGGGGCAAATTGCGTATCAGGATCTGATCTCTGCGGCCGGGTCGGCGATGAGTCACGATGTTCTGCTGTCGCTCGTGGTGGACACATCGAAGTCCCGACGACGGATCAAGGAATCCGGCGGAGGGAAGAACGGGCTCGAACGCTTACTGCGTCTTGAGGTTGGCGCGATCACGACGTCGTTGGCAACTCACGGTGTCAGGGTTGATGAATGGTTGTCCGAGTCAAAGCTGCTTGGCGTCCTACGCGGAGCATTTGATCCTGAGACCCTCGCACGTGGTTCCTCAGAGCCGGAGCATCAGCCCAGAGACGAGATGCAGCCACTCCGTCACAGTTCCGGTCCGATGGCGGTCGAAGAGCACTGGTTGTACGTTCGAAGCGACTCGGGGTTCCACCAGACATTCTGGGTAGCGGAATGGCCGCGCCAGAAGGTGTACCCGGGCTTCCTGCATCCGCTTGTCTACATCGGCGACTTCAGACATACGGTTACCCAGGTGATCAGGACCGTACCGACCGTCGAAGCGCTCCGGGACATCCGCTCTGCCCAAGAAGTGCACGAAACGCGAAGGCGTATCAACGCTCGTTTCGATCGGCCGACGACGCGAGAGCAACGTGCTGAGGAAGAAGAGGTTTCTCAGCGGGAAGAGGAGATCGTCGCAGGACACGGCGATGTCAGACCCACGGCCTTCGTCACCATAACCGCCGAGTCTTTGGAAGACCTGGCCCGTCATCGCCATGAACTAGAGTCAGCGGCGGCTGGTGCGTTCGTCGAGTTGCGTCTGCTTGCCGGCCAGCAGTGGGCTGCGTTCATTGCTGGAGGACTTCCTTTGGGGCGGGGATTGCGATGAGCCTCAAGAATCAAGAGGTGACCTATACGCCGTCGGGCACTCGCTCGGAGCGGAAGGACGCCAAACGGGCGGCGGCAGCGGCGGCTCAACCCAAGAGAAAGCTCTTCCAGAAAGACGAAGACAAGGCCGCCGAACAACCAGACCGCGAGCGCCTTCGTGGTGACTGGGGGAGTCGAGAAGCCAACTCCTTGTGGGGTCCCCATCGACTGCGGCCGGCACCGCACCGAGCATCGACCATGACGTTCGCGGCCGCCTACCCGTTCATCACGGAGTCCGGCCTAGGCCACGAAGGTACCTACATCGGAACGGATGTCTTCGGCTCCGGCGCATTCTCGTATGATCCGTGGATTCTCTACGACAAGGGGATCATCAGCGGACCGTCGATCGTTGTCATCGGCACGGTGGGGACTGGTAAGTCGATGTGCGGGAAGTCGCTTGTTGCGAGGTCCATAACTTTGGGCAGGAAGGCGGCCGTGGCCTCCGATCCCAAAGGTGAGTGGGTTTCGGTAGCCAACGCTGTGGGCGGCAAGGTCATTTCTGTTGGTCCGGGTCGGTCGGCGCGTGTGAACCCGCTGGATGCTGGACCGAGGCCGAGTTTGCTGACGGACATGCAGTGGAAGGCCGTCGTGCGGCAGCGGCGCCGGCAATTACTCGTGGCTCTCGTTTCTCTCATGCGGCAGGGCACTCCGCTTCATCCGGTTGAACACACGGCTCTGGACATGGCGCTGATGGAAACGACTGCGGAGAACTCGACGCCGACACTCCCCATGGTGCTCGACCACCTGCTGCGACCGTCGCCGGAGACGCTGGCCCTGGTTGGCAGAGATGGGGGCGTTGCCGTTAGTCATTCGCTGCGGAGGACTGTTTCGGGTGACTTGGAAGGTATGTTCGATGCGCCCTCGACGGTGGCGTTCGATGCTGATGCGCCGATGATGGTGATGGACACGTCGGCTTTGATCGGTGCGTCCGAGCAGGCGCTGTCCTTGGCTGCCGCCTGCAGCGCCACCTGGCTTGAGGCGGCGGTGACAAACCCCGACGGCGTCAAACGGCTTGTGGTGTACGACGAAGGCTGGCGAATGCTCGCCGATCCCTACATGTTGGCGAAGATGAGCGAGCAGTGGAGGCTTGCGCGCACCTACGGGATCGCCAACCTGCTGATCATGCACAAGGTGGCAGACCTCAACGAGATCGGTGACAGCACGAGTGGCCATAGGCAGAAAGCGCTTGGTCTTCTGACAGAGGCGGACACTCGCATCATCTACCGGCAGAAGCACGACGCCATGCGGCTGACCAAGGAGGCCCTGGGACTCACAGAGGCTGAGTGCGACCACGTTGAGAACCTGCCCAAGGGTGTCGGGCTGTGGAAGGTGGGGAATCGGTCGTTTATCGTCGCGAACCGGGTGACGACCGATGAGCTTGAGGTCTTCGGTACTGATGATCGGATGCACCTGTGAGGACACGATCAGCAAGTCCTAATCCGATGGTCTCCGTTGGTTTGTGGGGGATTGCCGGTTATGTGGTCTTTTGCTTTCTCGCCCAGGCCGCTGCCTCATTGGCGACGCCTCGGCAGTGTGGCGGCAGGCCGCCGTCGTTCTTTAATCCGGTGGCCGGCGTCGGGCTGCTAGTAGGCCGCGTTGACTGGATCTCGCGGGAGTGTGCGCCTGACCTGGCTGCAGTCTGGTGGATCGTGGGCGGCGTGCTTGCCGTGGGAGCGGCGCTCGCCGTTGGGGGAGTGCTCGGCTGGAGGATGTGGAAACAATCAGGTGCGTGGCTCCGTCAAGACATTCTGGGTAGGGACGGCGTGGCTGGAAGGGCGG
Organism: Paenarthrobacter sp. NPDC089714; assembly: GCF_044748905.1. NCBI lineage: Bacteria > Bacillati > Actinomycetota > Actinomycetes > Micrococcales > Micrococcaceae > Paenarthrobacter > Paenarthrobacter sp. NPDC089714. The sequence continues at coordinate 29,869 of NZ_JBIVGX010000006.1, read as the reverse complement.
AGATTGTTCGTGACTTTGGTTCCAGAGCCGTCCGACGTCGTGGCGTGTACACGCGTCCCGGGCTGAGTCGACCGAGTATTCAAGACGTGTCGTGGACGCTTGGGCGCTCGCGGGGTGTGACCATCCACGTGTCCACAGAGGAGTCGATGGTTATTCAAGGTGCTCCGCGGTCGGGCAAGGGCCTGTATGTGGTCATCAATGCGATCCTCGATGCACCAGGGGCGGTGGTCACGACGTCAACGCGTGCAGACAACCTGGTAGTGACCATGCGGGCCCGAATGAGTGATGGGCGGCCTGTGACTGTGTTTGATCCCCAAGGCATGTCGGGGCTGCCGTCCACGCTTCGGTGGTCGCCTGTCCGGGGGTGTGGTGATCCGGATATCGCAACCCGTCGAGCCTTGGTGATTACTGCAGATACGGAGATGAAGGGTGAGAACGCGGCGTGGCAGAAGCGCTCGCTGATTGTTTTGCAGTGTCTCCTCCATGCCGCGGCTTTGTCGGGTGAGGGTATTGCTGCTTTCCGCCGTTGGTCCTCCAGCCCAGTCCTGGCACGCGAGGCTTTGGACGTCCTCGGCCGCACGGGAGCCGCGCTCGGTTGGCAGGCTGACTTGATGGGGATACTGGAGGACGATCCGCGCAATACATCGAACTCCTGGATTGGAGTCTCTGCAGCGGTTGCACCGTTGTCCTCGCCACGAGTATTGGCGGCGCTGAATCCGCAGGACGAAACCCAGGAGTTCGACCCGAAGGCCTTCATCAGACAGCGAGGGACGCTGTATTTGATAGGCACCCGGTCCGGAGCCGCGGCCGCAGGGCCCTATCTTTCCGCGCTGATTGACGACATCGACAACGCGGCCCGAGAGATGGCTTTTGTCTCTGCCGGCGGGCGGCTGGATCCGCCGCTGTCACTGATCCTCGACGAGATCGCCAACCTGTCTCCGTGGCCCGGGCTGCCCGTTGTTCTCTCTGATGGCGGAGGGATCGGCATCTCGACTCTTGTCGTCCTTCAGTCCTTATCCCAAGCACGTAGCGGATGGTCGATTGAGGAAGCGGCGACAATTTGGGACTCAGCCATCATCAAAGTCATCTTCGGCGGAGGGTCAGACGAGCGTGACCTGCGCTCGCTGGCGGGTCTGCTGGGGGAGCGCAGCCTTATCATGAACACCCGGTCCTGGTCCGCTCAAGGGCGCCAGGACGGAGAACAAATCCGGGATACTCCGGTAATCCGCCTGGACGAGATCCGTCGTCTGCCCGTTGGTACTGCCCTCATGCTCGGACGACGAACTCGACCCATACTTCTTGACCTGCGCGACTGGCACAAACGCAAGGACGCTGCTGAACTGGGCCGTTCGAAAGTTGAGACCGAGCGTGAGTTGGCTGCCGGTCACCTGACCCGGCAGGAATCGAACAGCGAGGCTGATTCATGAGTACCCAGGCGGATGATTCTGATTTCGAAGTTGGCCGCATCTCTGACCTTGACGACGAACTAACGGCGGAGCTCTTCCGCTCATCGTTTCAGTCCTCGCCCCGAACCGTAGGAGTTACTCGGCGCTGGCGGGATATGTCGCCTGAACAAGCTGAGGTTGTGTGGCAGAGCCTATTTGAATGGGTTCGATGGTTCGTCGCTACCTACCAATTGACGACCTCCGTTGTGCCGGATTGCTGGTGGCGGCATTCGGAGGTCGTCGCCGAGCTCTACGCGCTGCAGCGTGCCGAGGTGGCTTCTTTCACTCCTGAGGACTCGGGCTTCGGTCCGCTGGCCTTCCACGAGAGGCTCCCACACGCCGTCGAGCGTCTCCGAACCCACACGAGAACCGCAGGCTGTGTCGGTCTGCAGAGCCACAAGGAGCCGGTCACCAGGGTTGTACCGGCGGAACCGGCTTTCGATGACTGGAAATTGAGCGCTCATCAGTTCGGGGCCTGATCTGGTCATGGCGTCCTGGCCCGAACCGGACATGGATAGGTGATCCCTTCTCGGGGCTGACTCAGAAGTACGAAGGATGGCTGTCGTGGCCGCAGAAGCTGAACCGAACACTCACCGTTCAGGCGGGACTAACGACGGCGGGGCCGCGCCCAGCGTCCGGATGTCACCGGAGGAGCGCATCGCCAGTCTCACCGAAGGACTCCACTCTGCACTTGAGCAAGCTATTGAGTCGCCGGCTCGATGGCAGGTGTTGCTCGACGCCTCAGCCACTTTGTGGCGTTATTCAGGGGGCAACGTCGCCCTGCTGATGGCGCAGATGGCGCAGCGTGGTGCCGAGGAACCGACTCTCGTTGCTGGCTACAAAGAGTGGGCGCGCCATGGGCGGACCGTGCTGCGGGGCGAGCACGCGCTCTGGGTGATCGCACCGCGGACTGCTTCCATGCAGGAGTTGAAGATGGCCGATGGTCAGCGGAAGCTGTTGCCCGTGGCCCAGGCAGTTCCAGTTGATGCGGTCAGTCTTGGCAAGAAGAACGTCATCACGGGCTGGCGGGGACAGGCAGTCTTTGACGTTACTCAAACGGAGGGAACACCGATCCTGGTGCCGCGGGGCGCCGTTGAAACCGGGGAAAACTTGGACGAACTGTGGCAGTCCCTTTGTGATGTCGCGAAAGGACGCAGCTTCAGGGTTGAGGTGTCAGGTGTTCAATACGGCTACACGAGCGGCTATACGGACTTCGACGCTCGTCGAATCCAAGTTGGTCTGTGGATGAGCAGCGAGGAGCGGGTCGCTGTCCTTGCCCACGAACTAGGGCACGTCCTGCTGCATGGTCCCGACGACAGTGTTGGCCGCCTCTACGGCAGCAGCGCGAACCATCGCGGCTTGGCCGAAGTAGAGGCCGAATCGGTGGCTTACACCGTCCTCAGGGCTCATGGCATTGATCGTGGGCCACAGTCGGCCACTTACTTGGCCGGGTGGGCTGACGCGGTCATCAGAACCGAGAAGGAACTGCAGGAGGGGCGTGCTCCGACGTCGCGCGTGGACATCGCCAAGTCCGTGCTGGGGCGGGTAACGGCGGCAACCAAAGGCATTCTCGCTTTTTCGGATCCGCCTGGGTTTGGAGGGAAGTTCGCTGCTGTCGGTGCTTCGCCTGCAGTGACGGCTTCACCTACGTACGCTGGTGTGCCTGGACCGGACGCCTCGATGCCCGGCCCGGAGTTGGCCGGTCCCTGAACCAAAGAGATGTCCGATGGGAGAAGCCTGTCGGCGAAGGAAGGTAGATCGACCATGAACACAAAGATTCCCATCACCATTGCGGGAAACCTTGTCGCGGATCCTGAGCTCACGATCGGGGAGTCCGGAACGCCGCATGCGAAGATCCGGGTCGCCGTGAACCAGCGCATCCAGAATCCAGACGGCACCTGGCGTGACGGCGAGCCGGTCTTCCACAACGTTTCGGCCTTTCGCATGCTGGCAGAAAACGCGGCTACATCTCTCAAGAAGGGGGACCCGGTGACCGTTTCGGGCGAACTGGAATTCCGGTCGTACGACAAGGACGGCGAGCGCCGCGAGGCTCGTCGCATTATTGCGGACACGATTGGTCCTGATCTTAGGTTTGGGACTGCTACCTACCAGCGTTCTGCGCGTGCCGTCACGGAACCGGAAACCACCGTGGAGGCGACCGGTCCGGAGGCTACGACCGCGACGGGTTGGCCCGTTTACAACGTGACGACCAAAAGCCCGGTGGTGTCGTCCCCTTTCGGGGGGACGCCGGGGAATGAGATGTCGGCCTGATTCGGTCCTGCAACTCGCTGCCCACGTCGCATGTCGGTGACGTGGGCAGCTCGCTGTCTGGGGTCGAGTCCACGCGTTCGAATATATGTTCTAATCTTGATTTATGAGACCGAAGCAAGACTCCACCGCTTTCGCACGCATGGTGGCCCAGATCGAGGCCGACGACAATCACCCCAAACCGGACGACGGCAAGATCATCGAGCTCGACCTTGGTAAGCAGCCATTGGTTCGAGTGGGAGAAATCTATGGGCGGGCGACTAAGTACACGAGGTCGTTTGGGTTGGTGGAGTGGGTGGATGACCGGCGGGCCTATCACGTTCAGTGGTTCCCGGCGGGGCAGATCAAGAGGGTAGACAAGGAATCGTGGAGGGGGCGGCCGCTGTAGCTTGCTACATCAACACTGGCTTCTACACGATTTTTGTTCACAGAAGCCGCCCCTGCTCGTGGGCTCGGCTCCTAAATTGTTAGGTCTGCTCTCATCGCCTCTGTAAGTCCGTCTAAAGCGGCCTTGTTTTCTTCGTGGAGTCGGTGATATCGGTCTGGGTCATGAACGCCGTTCATGCTGTTCCGACCCCATTGAGCCAAATCGGCCAGGTAGTTTGCAACAAGAGCAAAGTCCGGTGCCAGTGCTTCGGGAAGGTGCAAATTGACTGCAGCGGACATTCGCCATATGCCTTCAGCTTCTTCACGCGTGGACAGGCTATCCGTTCGTCCCGTGTTCATGACATCCTGTGTCCAATCCAGGATCCGGCTGATCTCGTAAAAGAACAACTTGTACGCCTCGTACTTCTTCTCCCGCGTCCATATGTCGTGTTCATGTTTCTGAGCCCTGCGCCATTGTTCGGATTCTCGTTTGTGGGCAATTCCCGCGTTAATCATGGCGAAGATTCCTGCAACCACAGCACCCCCTAAGGCGCCAGCCGCCAGAGTGAGTAAGAACTTTGTAGTGTCGTCCATCCGGACACCCTACAGAACCAGCACCGGGAGCGAGCAAGGGTGACTCGTTGAGTCGAGATTGTGCGTATCCGCCACGAGAAACTTCTAGGTTCACAACTGACGCTGATTACCCGACTCAGCCACGGCCTCTCATGTGAGGGGAGCCCACGTGAGGACGTGGTCAGCTGCTATCGAGTAGGTTGCGGGCCACGGGGTGCCTGGGCGCACTTGGGAGGGATCCGGTCGGATCAGCAGTACAGAGCCGGGCCAGATGGGCTCTGGTAGCGCTTCGATCCAAGCGGGCTGGATGTAGTCGAAGCGGTTCCAGCGGATTGTGATCCAGGTTCCCGTTGGCTGTGGGCAGTCAACGCTGAGGACAGTCACTTCAGTCGTGGTCCCCGCGGTGTTCTTCAAGGATTCCAGTACTTGCCATTGGGCGTGGCTTGTAGTCTTCCACACGCGGTTGTCATGGATCCGCCTGTACCAGACGAAGGACAAGATGAGACCTGCAGCTAAGTCGACGACTAGGACCAAGCCAGTTGCGGGAAAAGCAAAGGCCATCGCAGCAAGAACGACGGTAAAGGACAGGGTCACCACGCTCGTGACGATCAGAGTGGGTGTCGCTAACTTCGGTTTGAGGACTGGATTCACTTGCATCTGTTGCTCCATGTCCAGTTTAAAGCTGCCAACCCGCGCTGGTAAGGCTTTGCTGGGTAGGCATTCCGCTGAAGGTCACGATGTCTGGCGTCTCGAGCGCCGATTCGGATGCCGCGTGAACTGCCACTTGGAGGTGTTCCCATTGCGATCGCTGTTCCCGCTCCCAGTCGTCTGGAGCCGTACCGAAAGGAATGGAGGAGTCGTGGATACCCCAGCGATCTCTGTAGACGGCAACTTCGCGAATCAAGGATGCGTTCTCGAACGCATCCGCATGTGGCCCGAGTTCCGTAATGAGGGCTGTCTTCCATTCAGGTTCCTCAAGTAGTGCTGCTTTGGCGACGAGATCTGTACGGTTCCCAATCCGCCGTCGTACTTGATTCAGAGTCTCTTTCAGATCGTCGCGCTCTAAGAAGAGCTGTTCTGACAGGGGATCGATGGATGCGTGGGGCATCGCGGAGCAGTAGCGGCGAAGGCGTGATTGGATAACTGAGGTGAGGTCATTGGCCGTGGCACCTGACCCGAGAGATTCGGAGAGCACCCGATGCGCGCCTGGGCGATTGGTGTTTGTCGCTTGGCGCCATGCAGCTACTGCCGCTCCCCATGCGGGGGAGGCCGGCAGGGTGTCAGCCAGGCCGGGCGAAAGGGTCCCGAGACTGTTTGCCAGATCGGCGCTCGCCGCTATCTGGGCCAGATAGTCATACTCGCGGTTGAGCCGCTCAAGACTGTCTGCGCGAGAGCGTTCACGTTCGCGAATCTCGTGGGCCGTTCGCTCAGCGCCTTCCGAGGCCAGGACTTCGCCAAGTACCGCCCGCCAGCTGGATCGCGCGCTCGGGTCAAGGATCTCGTCCTCGTCGGGGTCGTTCTCACTGACATAGACCGTGTTGGAGAGTCGTCCACGGGTCATGCTGACGTACAGAAGTTCACGGGTGAGTCGGCCAGGCGTGACGACGACGTGAGCGGAGTCCACCGTGATGCCCTGAGACCGGTGGGCAGTGGTGGCATAGCCAAGTTCTACCGACGACTCCAGGTATGAGGCACCGAGTTCCACCGTCGCACCGGTATCCGTCCGCTGAGCATGCAGGGATCGGTGACGTACGTTGACACCGAGTACTTCCAGGAGTGTCCCGTTCCGGATGAATGCGCCCTGGTCGTCCATAAGGGATCGATCATTCCGACGGGCAATGACGATGTCGCCGCTACCCGCCTGCAGCCCATCCCTGAGCACGAGTGTCTGTTCTACGTCGGCGTCGCCCAGGATCACCCTGTCGGCTTGGGCTCGCTGGTTGAGCATGCTGACCGTCTCGTTGTCGGGAGCGATCAGGACCGAAGCGTGCCCTGAAAGGACGTCAGCGTGCCAAGCAGCATAGGCGCGGTCCATCATGTCCAGATACATGCCGTGATTGATCCGCCCATGATGCTCGTATTCCTTGAGCGCGTAAATGTCACCTTCACGAAGACACACAGAGGCAGACGCCTCCCATGCGTGCTGGAAGCGCCAGACCGAACTCAAGCGGGCGGCTTTCCCTTGTCGGTCGAGCCAGCCAAGGACCCCGCCAGCGTCGATGGAATCAAGCTGAGCCGGATCACCGACCAACAACACCTTCGCCTGAGCCTGTTTGGCTTGTGACACGATGGCCGCGAGCTGCTGAGTTGAAACCATAGATGCCTCGTCGACCAAAACAAGCTGATTCGCCCTGAAGGTCCACAGGGCCTGCTCTGCTGCCAACCGCGTGATCCGTTGCTCGAGAAGAGACTTCGCAGCGTTCGTAGTCCCCTGTGACGTGAGTTGAGACTCTGCATCAAAGAAAGCCGAACTCCTTTGCGCCGCTCCGGTACCCACAGACTCATAAAGCCACTTGGAGACATTCTCGGTGACCATGGCCAACTCCGAGCCAAGAACCTCGGCGCTCGCAGCCGCTGGACCCAGGCCGACAACGCTGCCTGCACCGAACTGCAGTTCCCAAGTAGCTTTGATCGCGCCGAGGGTTGTGGTCTTTCCCGTGCCAGCCGGGCCAACGATGGCGTCCAGTCGATGAGAGCTCAGCAGGACTTCGGCGGCCGCGGACCTTTGGTCTTCGTGCAGCTCCGACGTGCCGTCCTTTCTGTACGAGGCGAGTGACGCCATGGCGACATTCGCGCTGACAGCCGGGCCGCCGTCGTCGTCTCTTGCCGCAAGAATCTGGTCCTCGAAGGCGAGGGTCGCCTCATCCGTGTAGACGCGTGATCCGTGAAAATCGAAGACGCTCCGGTTGGCGAAACGTAGATCGTTGGCAGCCTCGGGAGGGAGGCTGTAGCGGTAGTCGTTGAGCGGCACCGACTGGAGCTCCGCAGCGGTGGCGACGCCGTCGATCGTCGCGTTGCGGTCCTCAGGGGAGGCGCAACGGATCTCGGCGCAAACGCGCTCGGCTTCCGCAATTAGGTTCCAGCGATTCCAGGTGGAGCGCTTAGCGGCCACGCGTTGACGGGTGACACGCCCGACGGAGGCAATCCAGTCAGGGGCAATGTCGTCTATTCGGAAGGGTCGGTTGTGCGATCGGCGGATCGTAGAGGCGACGACTCGCTCAGGGTCAAAGCCTTTGCTCCGTGAGCGATCGCGCCAGGTAGCCGAAAGCTCGCGTAGGGGTGAGGGTGTGGCTTCTTTGGAGTTTCGTGTGGAGAGGGTCGCTTGTTGCCGCAGCTTGACGGTGGTTGTTGCCGATGGTCGGGTGCCGTGTTCGGCGATCCATGCGTTGACCAGCCGGTCGGTCTCGACGTCGATGAGTCTCGATCGGTTGGAGAATTCGCGGATGAGGGCGTCGTCGATGCCGGTCAGCTGTTGGCTTGGGTTGTGGGTGTTTCGGACAGGAGCGCGGATGTCCGTTTCGGTTCCGAGGTTTTGTTTCAGGGCGTCGAAGAGCAGGCCGTTGTAGTGTTCGCTGGCGGCGACCACTGCCTTGTAGAGGCTTCGCGAGTCGAGTGTGGTCCAGGCGTTGTCGGTGATGCGCTGGACGCGGTTGGCGATTACGACGTGGGTGTGGAGTTGCGGGTCGCCGGCCCGTGATTCCCAATGGTCGAAGGCGGCGGCGATGACTCCTCGTGTTCCGAGGTGGGCGATGCCGTTTCGTCCGGCGCGGGTGTTGATGACAAGGTCTTCGAGCCAGCGGAGCGTTGCTTCGACTGCCTCGTGGTGGGTTTGGAGGATCTGCTCTTGGAGTCGGCGTGGGCTGAGGGCCCAAAGTGCGGAGACTGATTTGGGGACGCTGAAGGTGAGGTCGAAGCCGGCGACGGCGTGGTTGGTGTTAGTTTGGCCGTGGTTCTTTTGGGTGATGGTGGCTTCGCCGTAAGCGCGGCCAAGGGGCGATGCTGTGTCGGGGTACTGGGCGTCCTGGAAGATTGACCTTGCGTCGGATTCCGTGACTATCTGTCCGGGCGTTCGGTTGATGCCGTCGAGTCCGCGACCGATCCAGCGGCCCTGCGGTGTGCCGGTGGCCATGTAGTAGCTGATGGTGTCCGCGGGAGTGGGGCGGGCGTCGTCGAGCATTGTCGACTTGAAGAGGTACTTCAGCCCGGACTTCACTGATAGTCGGGCGATGGACATGGTCATGCACGAAGCGCCCCGGTTCTGCTCTTCCTGGGCAGCCAGCCTCGACGGCGGAGGATGCCGACGGTCGTGGGGTCGAGGGCTACGCCCTTCACTTTTGACATATGAACCAGGGCTGCCGCCACGTGTGCGAGATCCTGTACGTTCGTACGCTGGGCTCGTTTCAGTCGGAGGACCTCGTTGTGGAGGAGGCCGTTCCGTGTGTCGAGTTCGTCGTAGATGGCGTGGAGGCGCTCGAGTTCGGTCGACTGGGAGCGCAGTTCGGTGGTTAGGCGATCAACGCGGTCCTGCCCTGCCTCCGGCTTTAGGCTTTCGGATGCTCCCACATTCTTCTTGTTCACGACCGTTCATGGTGCAGGCATCGGCCGCGTGCATGACGATTCTCCTCAAATTGGGGGCACCGGCCTTGGATGCCAGAGGTGTGAGACGACTGAAGGCCTCGCACCTCTGGGACTAGCGGTACGTTGTGACTCAGTGCCAGGACAGGGGCTGGCACTGAGTCACGAGGGACGACGGAGCAGCGCTCGGGTGCTCGAATGGTTGTCAACTTAGGGTCTATGACCTCGATACTGTGCCGTCAGGTATCGGCAAATCGAACCCAAACCTGCCGCTAATCAGCACAGAATCTGACGTCAGGTTGGGGTGTACTTCAATCATCCAAGCCAGATGGGTGAAGACTGTAGCTCGAACGCCATTTTCGTGTCACCTTCGCGGGCTGGGTGGCCCGGACGCATGGGAAGTCACGTCTCCCGGGTCGAAACCTCACCAATGATCGACGTCGAAAAACGCAGGATTCGAATCGGCTTGATGCGGGCGGTCACTTGCACCCGATTTGGATTCGTTCGTCCGGTGCAGGGTTTGGACGGTCATTGGGGATGATACAGAGCGGGTCACGTCGATGGGTGGCTGCGGTCTGAGGCGAGAACTACGCTGGCTTCGTGGACCTGATGGGTTGGTCCAGAGGATGGCCTCGTGATGGCTTCACAAAGCACGATGGCGGTTTTTTGGCCGAACTCATAGGGACGCAAATCCAGGCCCGCAGGATACGAGTCGTGAAGGTTGTCTTGGGAGCTGAGCAGCGTTGCGAGACTCACCGTTCCTGCCGGGCGGCCGAGCCGCGTCAGGGCTGCCTCCGCGCGGAGGGCGACGTCCTGCCATCCGAATAGTATTGAATCGACGTCGCCGTCCGAGAGCGCATGGGCGAGCGACGCGTCAAGTTCGCGGTTCGTTGGGAAATTGCTGACGACCTCCACAACAGGGTGGATGTTCTGGCGGGTGCACCATTGTCTGTATCCGGCCACTATTTGCCGTCCCCACGAGTATTCGTCACCGGGCTCAGGGCAGATCAGGGCGACGTGGTGGGCGCCTTGGGAGGCCATCACGTCGAGAATTTCACCGCATTTTCTTTCGTGTTCTATCTCTAGGGTCTTCCATCATGGCATCAACCAGTATGGTGCCGTCCACATGGGTCCAACCAGGCCGGCCCGCTGAGTGATCCGAAACAAGGGTGAGGTCGTATCCGTGCCTGGCGGCTTCGTCTGCGGCCCCTAAAGCGAAAGGCATGTAGAAGGACATGTTGCGTACCCGCTGCGGGACGTACAGTGCCACGGCACCTGTGGTGTTTTCGCGCAGCTGCCGGGCGGCGCGATTATGGACGTAGCCGATCTTGTTGACCGGCCGTTCTGGCTGGACACGAACCCGGAAACGGGCCGCAACATCATGAGCACTACCCTGACCGATAAAGTCACGCGCGGCACGTACCTGTTCGATAACGGCCCAGACCAACAAGCCCTGATCTGCCTGTCCTACACCTGGAACGACGACGCCCTGAAGTGGCTGCCCCTGACCCCGGAGCAGCGCGCCGAGACCATGCTGCGGGCCCTGGCCGAAATCTATCCCGAGGTAGACATCCGCAGCCACATCGTAGGGAAACCGCTAAGCATCTCCTGGGAAAACGAACCCGGATTGGCGGGCGCGTTCAAAATCAATCTCCCTGGCCACTACCGGTACCAGCGCCGACTCTACACACACTTCATGGAACAAGCACAAGGCCGCCAAGACCACGGAATCTGTGGTGAAATCGCTGCTGAACAGCACGTTGCCATTGGGTCACAGCAGGGCGTGTTGCCGGCCTTCCCAAGGGCCGCGCGGCCGGAACCGTCGGCGGGGCGGTTCCGGGGCCCGTTGTCCATCATGGAGCGGCATCACGGACCCAGCGATAGTGACGTCAATTCCTGCGGCTGGCTCGGGAGACCACCAACCCGCGACCGGGCAAGTGGTTTGCCGGCCCAGGGGTGTGGTCCCTCTCTGCTGCGGGAAACGGAACGGAACCGATCCATTCTCTTTTCACGTTTCAGAAGCCTGTTCTGAAGATTGCTCAGTCGGAAGGGAGGTGCCTGTCATGAGCCGATGGAGCGACTCTGTCCCCAGGCCAACCAGTCCTCGGGAAGGGTTCGTGCGCACAACAACTCCGCCCGGTTCTTCGGGCAACGGATCCAGGTCCACGAGCGGATCGTCTACCCATACCCACGGTCTATGGCCGGCGAACCTCTGTATGCGGCGTAGTTTGTTGAACTGGGCCGGTATGTATGGCCATGGCTTGCCGGGAAGGGATAGTGCGGGGGTGAATGCCACATGGGCGTTGGCCCCCCATTCCGAAACCCACACAATGTCGTAGCGTTCTGCAAGCTCCGAAATCAGTTCCCTGGTACCGACTGGAATCAGCACCTCCCTTGACCACTTCCCGGCCGCCGTGACGTGCTCGTTCACTGCGGGCAACGTGGCAGCTTGTTCGAGAGCGATGACTCCGCCCACACCAAGCATCAACAGAGGACGGGCTCTGTCGTCGGCTACTTCCGTCGGGGTTCTGGCTGCGCCTTCGGAGTTAGTCATCTTTGCCCGCATCGGTTGATGAGGATGAGGCAGGGACCAGGAAGTTGCCGCCCGTGATGGCGACTGTTTCCACAGCCGCGTCTCGAATGATGCCTGCGGGATCTGCCCCGGATTCGACGGCCCGGATCTGTTTGGCCATCATGCGCCTGATCATCGCCACACCTTGGTCGGTCGTTGAGAGGTGGTCATCGGCGTGGAAGGAGATGTCGCCCTGGCTCTTCTGCGCCTCGTAGTCACCGGGCATGCTCTGGTGCTCGTCGTCGGTGAGAGTTGCCCAGGGCTTTCCGTCGTGGGTGGAGCGAAGCTTGGCCAGGAATTCCGGGTCCTCACTGACTGCCAAGGTGTAGATCCGGAAGTTCGAGTCGTCCTCCGGGACGACCCAGCCGATCATGTTGGTGGTTCCGCCTGCAAGCTTCGGGCTGGGTACTACCCGAAGGTTCGGGAACATCACTTCCGTGACTCGACGGAGGACGCGGGACTCGTCGAGTACCCGGATCTGGGTCGAGCGCACACCATTGGGCGTGTATTCGTAGGAAACTTCGGGCATCAGTGCCATCTCAGCGGTGAATTGCTCGCCACTGAAACGGGCGTGCAGGATCGGTACATGGAAGGGGTCCATGACGTTTTCCCAGTGCTGGAGCCAGTTGAAGTCCAAAGCAGCAGGGCCGCCGCCGCCGACACCAGCGTCGTTGACAATCAGGTGCTCTCCGTCAGCGAGATCTTCAAAGACGTCGTAGCGGGGCAGCAGAGGCTTCTTTTCAGGCGGGCCCATGTAGGCCCAGATAAGTCCGTACCGTTCCTGCAGGGGGTACCAAGGTTGGCGGACCTTTTCGCGGTGAAGGCCAAGCCCTGGTTCGCAGGGCTGTTCAAGACATTGCCCCTCGGGTGAGAAGAGCCAGCCGTGGTAGCAGCAGCGGATGCCTTCCTCCTCGACGGCTCCGTAGAACAGGGAAGCACCCCGGTGGATGCACCGGGGGTGCAGCAAAGCGGCCGTCCCGTCTTTTCGAGTCCGGAAGAGAATCAACTCTTCGCCGAGTACCTTGATCTTGCGGGGCCTGGACGTCGCGTCACTTGAGAGGCCCACGGGGTGCCAGTAACGTCGCAAGACCTCTCCGTAGGGGGTTCCAGGGCCTACCTCGGCCAAGTGACGCAGCGGGCCGTTGGGCTTGAGACCATAGCCGGTCCCGGTATCGAATTTCTCCTGCACTGCTTCAGACATCGAGTTCCAACTCCTCAGACACGGCCCGCGAGACGCAGACCATCATGGTTTCGTTTGCTTGCTTTTCCTCTGGTGAAAGGATTGAATCGCGGTGGTCGACTTCTCCTCGAAGAACCGCGAGTTCGCAGGTCCCGCAGGCGCCTTCCCGGCAAGAGGACGGGACGGCGAGCCCCTGTCCTTCCAGTGCGTCCAGGACGCTTTCATCTGGATTAACGGTGACGGTTTTGGCTGAGCGGGCGCATACGACGTTGAAAGCACCTTCGCGCAGTGCCGGCGCCAGTTCAGCTCCACGGAACCTCTCGGTTCGAACGCGCTGCCCGGCGACCGCTGCAATCTGTTCGGCTTCGCTGATCATGCGTTCCGGCCCACAGCAGTAGATGGCGGTTGAACTATCGACACTGTGGATGTGATCGGCCAGAACCAGCCGGCTTCCTTCGTCGCTGGCGTAGACCGCGACGGTACTGCCGTATGAGGCCAGTTCATGGCCAAAGGGCATGGCATCGCGCGAGGGCACAGCGTAGGACAGTCGCCAAGGTCGTCCGTGTGCTTCGGCGAGGGTGATCATGGGCAGGAACGGCGTGATTCCGATGCCACCGGCCAAGAACAGATAAGCCTCTGCGTCCACGAACTCAAAGTTCGACTGGGGTCGGCTGAGTGTGAGGACATCACCGGCGCGGACGGACTGATGAATATGCGCCGATCCTCCACGACTGTCGGATGCAAGACCAACACTTATCCGGTAGGAAAAACGATCCCGTGGGTCGCCGCTCAGCGAGTAGGAACGGGACAGGCCCGGGGAAAGCTGCACGTCCACATGTGCCCCGGGCTGCCATTCCGGCAGGCTTTCGCCGTGCAGGGCAACCAGCACCAGGCTTACGACGGAATCAGCTTCCCATTGAATAGCGCGGACGCGCATTTGGAGCTGCTCGGACGCTTGGTCTGCGTTCACTTCATTGTCCCTTAGCAAGGTCGTGGATGCTGTTCTCATTGGGGCACCCCGGCCCCGTCACAACCCAGAAGCCGCTGTGGCGAATCGTTCATGGGCGGGTTCACCTCATCGTATTGAGCAATAAGACTAAATGGTTATAATCAATATGTCACTATAGATTCATCGCCGTGTCAACCGATGCGGTGAGAGCAAATGAAGGGCTATGACGTGGGTGAACTGCGGCTACGAAAAGAACTGAGTGTGATTCCCGACTACAAGGCAGGGAAGGCGGCGCCTTCGGCCACGGGCGGCGAGGACATGTTCAAGTTGTCCTCCAACGAGAATCCTTTTGGGCCTCTGCCATCGGTGGTGGAGGCGGTGGCAGAACACGTGGGCGCAATCAACCGTTATCCGGAGATGGCAGCCTCTGCTCTCACCGCCGCAGTGGCCGAGCGCTACGGTGTTGACCCGGCTGCCGTGGTTTTCGGAAGCGGCTCCGTTGAAGTGGTATCGCAGCTTATCCGCGCGACTGCCGGGAGCGGCGACGAAGTTCTCTTCGCGTGGCGCTCCTTTGAGGCCTACCCGCTCTTGGTTCTGGCCGCAGGTGCTACTCCGGTCCGGGTTCCCCTGAATGAGGACTTTGGGCATGACCTGGACGGATTCCTGGAGCGGATCACTGAACGCACGCGGCTGATCCTGTTGTGCAATCCCAACAACCCCACGGGAACGATGTTGGGGCACGAGGAAGTTGAGCGTTTCCTTGAGCGTGTCCCCAGCGACATTGCCGTGGTCATCGACGAAGCCTATGTGCAATTCAACCGCCGCCCCGATACGGCTGATGGGGTTCGCTTGTTCAAGAAGTTCCCGAACGTAGCCGTGGCACACACTTTCTCGAAGGCCTATGGTCTGGCCGGACTTCGGGTTGGATACGCAATTGCACCCGAGAGCTTGGCCAGTGCGCTGCGCAAGGTCGCGATTCCTTTCGGCGTGACACAACTGGCCCAGGTCGCCGCCCTGGCGTCACTACGGGCTGAAGCCGAGTTGGGGGAGCGGGTCGATTGGATCGTGGGTGAGAGGGACTTCGTCGTCGACTCCCTGAAGAAGAAGGGGTGGCGGGTACCCGATGCGGAAGGGAATTTCCTCTGGCTTCCTTTGGGGGCTGCGACGGTCGAAGCTGCGCAGATTCTTGAAGAACATGGAATCCTCGTCCGTCCGTTCGCCGGGGAAGGCTTGCGGATCTCCATCGGTGGCCCAGGCGCCGCAGACGTGATCGTCAAGGCCGTGGATGCCCTGGCTGACAAGGGCCTAACGGGTGGAGCGTTCGAGCATGCCTCTCAGGAAGCTGCACAGCGGTAAGTCTCCGCTCGTGCAAGAAGGGTTCTGCGCAACCTCACCGAGGAAGAACAACGCAGAACCCTTCTGTAATCCTAGAAGCCGGGGGTCCGGTGCGCGAGGACTGCCCGTCGAGCTTCGTCCTCATCCTGGGAGCGGATGGCTTCCACCAGGTCAAAGTGGATACGCAGGCGGACATCGGTGTCGGGCTTAAATCCGGGGACATCCAAGGAGGCAGTGGGCATCTGGAGTTGGCTGCTTTCGCCGTCGATGTAGTCGACCAGGTTCAAATAAAACGTTCTAAGAACCGCATTGGGTGAAATTTTGGCGATCCGCCGATGCAGCGTCCAGTTGCAGTGAAGCCCCCGAACGGGATCATGCCAGACCGAGGCAAGCTCGCCCATGATGCGGTCCAGGTCCTCCAGGTCCCCGGTGGTTCTGTGTTTGGCGGCATCGAAGACGACCGCTTCGTCCAGGGCATCCAGAACGGCAATGACGTCGTTCACTGGTGCGCCCTCACGACGAAGCTGCAGAACGCTGTGGGCAAGCCTGAGCAGTGGAGTCTGATTTGCCACGAACAGGCCGCCGCCAGGGCCGGGACGCGCCTCAATGACGCCTCGACCCCTAAGCACCCGCAGGGCTTCGGCGAGAGTCGCCGGCGCGACACCGAATTGTTCTGCCAGGCCTTGTTTGGTCCCAATCTTGTGACCAGAGGGCAGCTCATCACGAGCGATGATCGCTTCGATCTCCTCTACCACCGCATCAGCCACGGACGGCGCAGTCCGAAGCCGGGCCAGGGGAGTCATCACAGCGCGGGATTCGGTACCGGGATTGGCGGTCATCTTAAGTGTCCTGACTCTGCGGGGGGGCCGTAAGCGATTGCCCTACTGGCCCCATCTTATCGGCGAGGTGGCCGGAACCCTGCCGAAGCCCGGCCTGCAGCTCCGATCTTTCCGGGGCAAGAAGTTTCAATCTTGTAAAAAAGCTCTGACAGCTCTTGCCTGAAATGATTATAACCAATACATTTGATAACCGCAGCCCCTAAACACGTAGGAGAGACGAATGACACAATTGACCGGAGGCGACCTTTTGGCCGAATCCTTGGCAGCCCAGGGGGTCGACCAGATCTTTGGCATCCCAGGGGTCCAGCTGGATGCGGCGGCAGATGCACTGTTCTCGCGTACCGAGAAGATCAGCTTCACTTGCGCACGCAACGAGCAAGCTACGACGTACATGGCCGATGGGTATGCCCGCAGCACAGATAAAGAAGGCGTGGCCATGGTCGTGCCAGGTCCTGGCGTGCTCAACGCCCTTTCGGGCCTTGCGACCGCCTACTCGGCCAATTCGCCCGTATTGCTTCTGGCCGGACAGATCGATTCGAAGGCCATCGGCAGGGGACTGGGGGCTTTGCACGAGATTCCGGACCAGTCCGGTCACCTGTCCAGGTTGACCAAGTGGTCGGCTATGGCCCGGTCGGCTGACGAGATCCCGGGACTGGTGCAGGAGGCCTTCCTCCAGTTGCGTAGTGGCCGTCCGCGCCCGGTGGCGCTTGAGCTGCCGCCGGATGTCCTTGCATCCTTTGGATCAGCCCCGATTCCCGGGATTGTTTCCTTTGAGCCCACCCAGCCCGAGCAGCGACTGATTGAGCAGGCTGCGGCACTGCTGCGGCAGGCCCGTCGGCCCCTGATCTACGTTGGTGGAGGTGTCCTCGCCTCGGGAGCGTCCAAGGCGCTTCAGGCACTGGCTGAGTCGCTGGAAGCTCCGGTGTTGATGAGCGAAAATGGCCGCGGTGCCTTGGATGCCCGGCACAGGCTCGCTTTCGACGCTCTTGCATTGAGGGCTTTCCGTGAGGATGCGGATCTAGTCCTTGCAGTTGGCAGCCGGTTTGTGTCCACGTTCGGCACCGCCATGGAGACGGGCAGTGCCAAGGTCATCCTGTTGAACGCAGAAGAGGCGGATCTGACCGATCCCCGGCCGGCCGAGCTTCGCATTCATGCTGACGCCGACGCTGGCCTGAAGGCCATCACGGCCGCGTTGGGAAGCCTATCCCGCGAGTCCAGGGAGTCCGAATTCGCCTCGGTGCGTGAATGGCTTGATCTCCAGTTCCAGGACATCGCACCTCAGCGCGAGTACCTGTCCGCTATCAGGGCTTCGTTGCCTGATGACGGTGTCTTTGTCAGCGAATTCACCCAAGTCGGCTACGCCGCCAGCGCTTGCTACCCTGCCTACGCGCCCAGGACATACATCGGCCCCGGCTACCAAGGAACGCTTGGTTACGGCTTCGCGACGGCGCTCGGCGTCAAAGCAGCCGACCGGAACCGTGCCGTGGTTTCCGTCAACGGTGACGGGGGGTTCTCCTGGACCCTGCAGGAACTGTCCACGGCCAAGAGATACGGCCTCGGGCTCGTGACCATCGTCTTCAACGACGGCTTCTTCGGGAACGTCCGCCGAATCCAGAAGAACCGCTACGGGGCACGCTACTTCGCCAGCGACCTGACCAACCCGGATTACGGCGAACTGGCCGGCGCGTTCGGTATCGCACGGGCGATGGCGACAACTCCTGCCGAACTTCGCGGTGTCCTTGCTGAAGCCGTTCCTGCAAACGAACCCATTCTCATTGAGGTTCCGGTCGGAGAGTTCCCATCTCCATGGCACCTGATCCACGAAGGCATTCCGCGCCCTGCCCCTCTGGAACCGGACGCCCATCTTGTTGCAGCCGGAGCCTTGAAATGACCGGCAGCTTTGCGGACACCGCCGTCGGGCACTACATCAACGGACACTGGGGCACAGCACAGGGCCGAAACGTCATCGACGTGATCAGCCCTAGTGACGGACGCAAAGTCGGCGCCGTCGTTGCGGGCACGGACGAGGACGTCAACGACGCGGTCGAGGCGGCCTCTGCAGCATTTCCTGCCTGGGCACGAACCTTACCCGAGGAACGGATCCGTCTGGTAGAGCGCCTGATCACCGAAATCGAACGCGACAGGGACGCCCTCGCTGCGGTTCTCACCGAGGAGATGGGTTCGCCGCTGGCGTTCGCACGTGCGGCCCAGGTAGGAGTCGCTGTCGCCGACCTGCGCGAATTGGTGGCCGCAGCCCGCACCCACCATGCCGAAAGGGAAATATCCAACTCCCTGGTGATCTCCGAACCAGTCGGCGTCGTTGCAGCGATTACACCCTGGAACTTCCCGCTCCATCAGATCAGCCTTAAAGTCGGGGCTGCTCTGCTGGCCGGATGCACGGTGGTTCTGAAACCCAGCGAAGTCGCTCCGCTCAACGCAGCGATGCTCGCAGGAATGGTCGAAACAGCGGGCTTCCCGGCAGGCGTGTTCAACGTCGTCTTCGGTGACGGCAAAGGAGTCGGCGACCCCTTGGTGACTCATCCGAAGGTGGACATGGTCACCTTTACGGGATCGCGGAACGTCGGCGAACGGATCTCCATACGCGCCGCAGCGTCCATTAAGCGCGTCACCCTCGAACTCGGTGGAAAATCCGCGGCCGTCATCCTGGACGACGCACCCGTCGCCGACTCCGTCTCGGCGGTCCTCCGCTCGGCCTTCGCCAACACCGGGCAGACCTGCGCGGCTCTGACCCGCGTGTTGGTGCCATCCTCGATGCAGGAGCTCTGGGTCAAGCAGGCCCTCGAAGAAACCCACAAGTGGACCCCGGGCCGGCCGGAGGAAGAATCCACTGTCCTCGGTCCTCTGGCGTCCATTCAGCAGCTTGAACGAGTCCGGCTCCACATCGAGCAGGCCATCCAGGACGGCGCTGAAGTCGTCACGGGGGGTGTCGGCGGAGTGACTGGCTTGGAGGATGGTGCCTTCGTGCACCCAACGATCTTCACCAACGTCACCCCGGACATGCGGCTCTTTCACGAGGAAGTGTTCGGTCCCGTCCTAGCGGTTACGCCGTACGAGACCGTCGACGAAGCCATTGCTCTGGCCAACGACTCGATCTACGGGCTCTCCGGCGGCGTGTTCTCCGCCGATGAGTCACGCGCACTTGAGGTCGCCCGGCAACTGAGAACGGGAACCGTGGGCATCAACGGTGCCGGCCTCGACGTCGGCGCCCCCTTTGGCGGCTACAAGCAGTCCGGCAACGGGCGTGAATGCGGGACCTTGGGTTTCGAGGAATTCCTGGAAACCAAATCAGTCATGGGCGCACGGAAGCCCTCATAAACAGCAACTTTCCCCTCCTCCCTCTCCAACCCGGCGTGGTGCCGGGGAGAGAATCTGAATAACCGACAAGAGAGCAAAACAATGAACGCACGACCAGCGCTTGCTGTGGCAGCAGCCTCTGTAGCTTTGCTTGCTGCCTCCGGATGTGCCCCTGGCGGATCAAACAACGGTACCTCAGGGCAGGAGGCCGTCACTGGGGGACAGGCCTCCATCGCCATCGCGGCAGACCCCGGTACCCTGAACCCGTTGGCGGGGAACCCGTCTCCGTCTTCTTACCAGTTGATGGCCATGGCCTATGACCATCTGGTCGCCCGGGATGCTGACGGGAAGTTCCAGGCGAACCTTGCAACTTCCTGGGAATCCACTCCCACGAGTGCAAGGTTTGTGCTTCGCGACGATGTGAAGTGCTCCGATGGAACGGCCTTGACCCCGTCTGTGGCAGCCAAGACCTTTGCCTGGGTGCTGGACAAGAAGAACAGCTCCCCGTGGCTTGGGGCGTTCATCCCCGTTGACGCGAAGGTCACGGCCGACGATGCCAATAAGACCATCGAAGTCACCTCGGCGACTCCTTCCAGCTTCCTTCTTAACTCATTGAGTTACATGCCGATTCTTTGCGGCGCCGGCGCTGACAACCCCGCGAGCTTGGCGACGACGACGTCGGGTTCCGGCATGTTTAAGCTCACCGGGTCAACCCCGGGCCAGAGTTTCACGTTCAGCGTCCGCCCGGAGTATGCCTGGGGCCCGGGAGGGACGAAGGCCAGCGACGCCGGAGTTCCTGCCACGGTCACTGTCAAGGTTGTGGCCAACGAAGCAACCCGCGCGAACTTGCTGATCAGCGGAGACATGAACATCACCGGGCTCTCCGGCGCGGATAGGGACCGCCTAAAGAACCAGAACCTGGCCAAGATTGATATTCCCGCCAATCCGGGTCTGATCTTCTTCAACCAGGCCGCTGGACGCGTTGGTGCCGACAAATCAGTCCGAAACGCCCTCAGCCAGGCCCTGGACCTGAAGTCCATCGGTTCGGTAGCCTCCGGAGGCCGCGGGCAGGACCTGAAGTCCATCGTCACCGGCACTCCTTCGGTGTGCAGCGTCGACACCATTTCCGGAAATGTTGCCTCCTTCGACGCTGATTCCGCTGCCAAGGCCCTGGACGCAGCCGGATGGAAAGCTGGATCCGATGGCATCCGCAGCAAGGACGGAAAAGCCCTGCAGCTGAAGTTCCTCTACCCGAGCAACCGCGGCACGGAGCTGGTATCCGCAGCCGAACTCATCCAGAAGGAATTGCGGGCCGTTGGTGTGGACCTCGCCCTCGTCGGGTCGGATAACTACGCCAGCGTCCTGTTCAGCGGAGGCGACTGGGACATGGTCTGGGGCCCTTTCAGCACCGAAGACCCCAGCGTGTGGACCATTCTCGTCAACGGCGGGACCCCGCCGAACGGACGCAACTTCGCTTCCATCCAAAACGCTACGTACCAGGCCAAGACGAAAGAAGCAGTCACAAAGGCCGGAGAGGCCTCCTGCCCCATCTGGGGTGAAGCCGAAGCGGCACTGATCAAGGACAACGACATCGTGCCCGTGGTAGCAAACACGCAGACGATCTACGGCAACAAAGCCAAGTTCAACCTCGGCATCCTGGGCAGCGTCGACGCAACGTCGATCCGCATGTCCAAGTAGCAACAAGCCACTACCAGTAACAGACTCCCAACGAAAGTGAGCATCTTGTGAGTCACGAGCTCGGCATAGACCCACCGGTCGCCGCCACCCCAGAGCCCGCCACCAAACGGCAACCGGCCGAGAAAACACGCACGCACGTGTGGATCCGCTTCCTGCTCCGCAGAACGGCCCGGATGATCATTTCACTGTTCATCATCGTGACTGTTGCCTTCTTCGTTGTCCGGATGTCCGGTGGCGACCCTGTCAGGGAGGCCTTGGGGCCGACGGCGCCCCTGGCGCTTGTTGAGCAGCGACGGGCCGAACTCGGACTCGATGCTCCGCTTTTGAATCAGTACCTGCAATATCTTCTTGGCCTGCTCCAAGGAGATCTGGGGTCCTCCTTCATCACAGGGCAGTCTGTTAGCAGCGTTGTTGCCGAGCGTCTGCCCAAGACGCTGGCGCTCGGCTTCATCGCGGTAGTTGTTGTGCTCATCGTTGCCATACCGCTGGGTCTGATCGTTGCGGTCATGACCCAGAATGGACGCCGCCGTTTGACTGAGTTCAGCTTCGGGGGCATCACAGGACTGTTCCTGTCGATCCCCGAGTACTTGTTGGCCGTGGGCCTGGTGGTGCTCTTCGGCATCATGTGGCCTGTCCTGCCTATCGCCGGATCGGACTCCGCAGCTTCCTACGTCCTCCCGATCATCGCCCTGGGCGCCGCGTCATCGGCGCTGATAGCACGGATCGCACGTGTGGAAGGGCTGAAAGTACTCGGCCAGGACTACATGCGCACGGCCCGCTCAAAGCGGCTCCCAAAAACCACCCTGTACTTCAAACACGCGCTGCCAAACATGCTCACCGCAGTGCTGACCCTTGGCGGCACCACACTCGGGGGCCTGGTTGCCGCCACCGCGCTGGTCGAGCAGGTGTTCAACTGGCCAGGGCTGGGATACACCCTGATCCAATCCATTTCTGCCAGGGACTACAACGTCGTCGTCGGCGTCGCCATCGTCTACGCCACCCTCATCATCCTGATCAACCTCTTGGTTGATGTGCTCCTCGCCGCCCTTGACCGTCGAACCGCCTTAGTGGAGATGTAACCATGCGCCTACATTTTTTGAGGACCGCTTTTTCCTCACCCTTGCGGGCGTTTGCGTTCCTCGCCCTGCTGGTCCTGATCGTGATCGCACTGATCGGCCCGTCCATCTGGGGTGCCGCGGGCGATACACCAAACCCCACAGCACTCAATGCCCCACCAGGCGGGGACCACATCGCCGGCACCGACGCCCTCGGCCGGGACGTCCTGGCACGAGTGATGGCCGCCGGGCAGATCTCCCTGGTCATGGCCCTGTGCGCTACCGCGATCGGCGTGGTGCTTGGCACCCTGCTCGGCGCCTTGCCGGTCGTTCTGGGACGCCGTGCCCAGCGTTTCTTGGCCTCAGTCCTTTCGACCTGGATGGCCTTCCCCGTACTGCTGGTCGCCTTGTTCATCACCATCCTCATGGGCCCAGGCGTTGTCACCGCTGTCATCGCCATGGGTCTGACCATGACTCCGTCCTTCGGCCGATTTATGCAGACACTCGCAGCTGAGATCGAATCAGCCGACTACGTCGTGTCCGGGCGGATGCTGGGAATCAGCCGTGGACGCTTGTTCCGCCGGTACGTTCTTCCCAACATTTCTGAACCTGTGATGGTCTACGTGACGATCTCCATCGGCAACGCGCTTCTGGCAATGTCAGCCCTCAGCTTCCTCGGCCTGGGCGTGCAGGCCCCCAACTACGACTGGGGCCGGATGCTCGGGGACGCCCTCCCCAACGTGTACACCAGCCCATGGGCCGCACTGGTCCCTGGAATCGCCATCGTCTTCGCAGGAATCACCTTCGGGCTGGCAGGAGAGGCTCTGGCCTCGCTCTCCCGCAACCGTGGAGGATCCGCCCGCCCGCCCCGCGGCGTCCCCGCACCACAGAACCCCTCAGTGACCGATACCCCAGACTCCACCCGGAAAGGTACTGGCAACGAAGCCCGCCGCCGGGACTCGGACACCGACGTACGTCTGGTGCCTGGTCGGTCCCTCGACGATGAACCCCTCCTGACGGTTCGCCACCTCAGCGTCCACTACCCAACCACCGACGGATGGGTGAGCCCGGTCCGTGACATCAGCCTCACCATCAACCGCGGGGAAATTGTCGGTGTTGTCGGCGAATCAGGATCAGGCAAATCCGTGACGTCCATGGCCATCAACAGGCTGATCAGCGACCCGGGCCAGGTCCAAGCACGACAACTGTCCTTCGACGGCATCGACCTGCTGGGAATCAAAGACAAAGATCTCCGCACGAAGCTCGGTACCCGGATCGCCACCATCTTCCAGGATCCGATGACCTATCTGAACCCCGCACTGCGCATCGGCACCCAGCTCACCGAAGTTCTCGAAGGCCGCAGCACCCGCGCTCAAGCCCGGGAACGGGCCATCGCCGGGCTCAAGGAACTACGTATGACCAAGCCGGGGGAGCGGCTGAACCAGTTCCCGTCGGAACTCTCCGGCGGAATGCGGCAACGAGTCTTGATCGCCATGGCACAGATAGCCGACGCCGACCTGATCATCGCCGACGAACCAACAACGGCCCTGGACATGACGGTCCAGCACCACGTCCTGGCCGCCATCCGAAAACGCTGCCGTGAAAGCGGAAGTTCCGCATTGGTCGTCTCACACGACATCGGCGTCCTCGTCGAGCTCTGCACCCGCCTTGTCGTCATGTACGCCGGCCGGGTCGTGGAGGAAATATCGGTCGAACAGCTCCTTAAGGAAGGCCCTGCCCACCCCTATACCGAGGCCCTGCTGGCTTCCCTGCCGACACTGGAAACGCCGGTGGATAAACCACTGGCCACCCTGCCGGGACAACCGCCCCACCCCGGCGAAACATTCTCCGGCTGTGCTGTGGCACCCCGTTGCCCATTCGCCACCGATGAATGCCGAATGGTACTTCCCCAACTCGAACTCGTCCGCCCAGGAACCAGGGCAGCCTGCTTCCACCCGCGCAGCCTTGAAACCGCATCGACCAAAAGGAAGAACCTTGACATCGCTTGAGATTTCCAACGCGTGCCTGACCTTCGGCAGGGGCGTGTCGAAAACCGTTGCCCTTAACGACATAAGCTTCACCATTCCCTCCGGCGGTGCACTAGGTCTCGTCGGAGAATCCGGCTCCGGAAAATCCACGCTCGCACGCGCCGTAGCAGGGCTGAGACCACTGGACTCGGGCACGATCCGTGTCGGCGGGGTTGACATCAGGGACGTCGAACACCGCCGGCGACGGAACGTGCAAATGGTGTTCCAAGACCCCTATTCTTCGCTGAACCCTGCCATGTCAATTGGTCACAGCATCGCCGAAGTCGCCCGCACCCGCGGACACCAAGGAGCGGCCGTCGGGAACCGCGTCAACGAACTACTCGACGCAGTACGGCTTCCGGCAGTGATCCGCGACCGGTACCCTAGCCAGCTTTCCGGTGGGATGCGCCAACGGGTCGCGGTGGCGCGCGCCTTGGCAGCCGAACCGGAAATCCTGATTGCCGACGAGATAACCTCCGCCCTGGACGCGTCCGTGCAGTCGGCAGTGCTGAACCTCGTGCGTGAAATCCGGCAGGAATTCGGCCTGACGATGCTCTTTATCTCCCACAACCTGGCTGTGGTCCGCTACATCGCAGAAGTCACCGCCGTCATGTACAAAGGCCAACTGGTTGAGATCGGCTCAAGCCCCACCCTCATCAGCCACCCCACCAACGAATACACAAAAGAATTGATCGCCTCCATTCCCCGGCCCGGTGGCCTCGACGATCTGGATCCCATCGCATGAACACGCCCAACACAGTCATCGACACTTCCCTGACCCCGGACCCGCACTCCCGCCTGCGGACCAACAAGCCCCGAACAACGCATTTCGACTGGGAAGCTGCCGTTGACTTCGATACAAGCACGCTTCGGTGCAGCGTCAGGCTGCGCTTCGACAGGTCCGGCCCCGATACCGTCGACCTCGACACCCGCCGTCTGGACATCCAGGCCGTGCGCACCCCTGCCGGTCTTCCCATTCCCTTCACCGTCGGCGGCGGGGACCCCATTCTCGGGGAAGGACTGAGCTTTGTGCTCCCCGCGGACCTGGATACCGTCATCGTGGATTACCGAACGACCAGTGAGTCCACTGCCCTGCAGTGGGCAACCCCCGAACAAACAACCTCCGGAACTGGACACTTCCTCTATAGCCAATGCCAGACCATCCACGCGCGGTCAATGATCCCGCTGCATGACAGCATGTCAGCCAAGACCACCTACACGGCCAAAATCACCGTCCCGGTCGGATACACCGCCTTGATGCCTGCAGAGATGCTCGAGGAAGAAACAACAGGTGACGCCGCCGTCTTCACTTTCCACGCCCAGTCCCCCCGAGCCCCTTACCTGATGGCACTTGCCGTCGGTCACCTCGAATCCCGGGAAATCAGCCCGCGGAGCAGGATTTGGGCTGAACCCGCCCAAATCGAAGCAGCCGCGTGGGAATTCGCCGAAGTGGAAACGATGCTTGCCGCCGCTGAGGAACTCTACGGCCCCTATCAATGGGGTCGAATGGACCTGCTCATCATGCCCCAAAGCTATCCATACGGCGGGCTCGAAAACCCGGGTCTGGTCTTCCTCACCCCGACACTTATCGCCGGCGACCGATCCCTGACCGATGTTCTCATCCACGAAATCGCCCACCACTGGAGCGGCAACCTGGTGACCGGTGCCTCCATGGACCACTTCTGGATCAACGAAGGCTTCACCACCTACGGCGAACGCCGGATCACCGAAGCATTGTACGGGCGCGACCTCGCCGAACTCAGATCAGCGATAGGGCTCCTGTATCTGGAGGAAGACTTCGACTTCCTCCAGAATCGTATGGAACTCAGCCGGCTACGGATGAACCTGCGCGACCGGGACCCAGACTCCACGTCCACCTGGGTGGCACATGAAAAGGGAAGCATTTTCATCCGAGCACTTGAGGAGTCGGTCGGCCGGGAACGGTTCGACCCGTTCTTCAAAGCCTTCTTCCGGGACTTCGCCTTCGGCAGCCTGTCAACCGAAGAATTCATTGCATATGCCAAGAGCCACCTGGATTCAGGCATCGACTACGAACAATGGCTGTACGGCGAAGGACTGCCAAACACCATTCCCCACATCGAGTCAGCAGCTCTGAGGCAGATCCGGGGCATCGGTCAGTCACCCATCCAGCAAGATGTCGCTTACAACTGGGACGCTTCGATGTGGACGGTGTACCTGGGCCAGCTGGATCCGGACAACAAAACCGATGAATTCTTCCAAGACATGGAAGTTAGGTTTGACCTTCTCAACCATCAGAATATGGAGATCCAGCGGCTTTGGTTACTGCTGGGTGTCCGGGCCAACTACCAGCCGGCAATCCACGCCTCCGTCCGGTTCCTCTCCTCCACCGGTCGAATGAAGTATTTGAAACCGCTTTACGATGCCTTGGCCGCCAACACTGAAACCCAGAAGCTGGCTGTTGAATGCTACCGCCGCAACAGGGAGGGATACCATCCCATCGCCAGAGCCGTCGTCGAGTCCCGCATGACCCGGTTGGGGTTTACCCCCGAAGAACTCACCACCATTGGAACCAAGGAGTAAGACGTCATGTTTGAACTGCTCAAAGAACTGACCGAGCTGCCCGGACCGATCGGACGGGAACAACCCGTCGCGAACTACCTCCGTGACCGCTGGGCCCTGGCAGGGGCGGACGTCACGACCACCCGCGTAGGAAACGTCGTTGCCGACTTCGGAGGCAACGGCCCCCGGCTCATGATCCAGGCCCACATGGACGAAATGAGCCTCAGCGTCCGCAGCATCGATCCCAATGGCTTCGTCCGGCTGGCGACAGGAGCCCGTGGAGGAAACCTCGGCATCCTGCCCGAAGCCGTCAACCGTGAAGCCATCATCCTGACCCGTTCGGGCCCCGTGGAGGGAATCTTTGCGCGCCCCACAGGCCACCTCCGCAGCACCAACGGGGGCGAGTCCGCGGGACCCGACTGGGAAACAGTCTGGATCGACCTCGGACTCAGCAGCCGGGAAGAAGTCCAGGCGGCCGGGGTGCATGTAGGCAGCCCCGTCCTGTACAAAGCCGAAACCCGGAAGCTGGGCAGACACATCATCGGCAAGGCATTTGACGACAGGGTCGGGCTTGCCATCATGACGGCCTTCGCAGAAAGAATTGACCGCTCAAAACTCACTCACAACGTAGTCCTCGTCGGAACCGTCCAGGAGGAAACAGGTGCCATCGGCGCCTCCTCGCTGCGCGCGGACCTCGGCAACTTCGACGCCGCCATCGCTTTGGAGGTCGGACCTGCCGGTGACACACCGCTCAGCCCCCCAGGGTCGGACACCGTAGCCCTGGGACAAGGAACCTGCATCGTCCACGAAGACGCTGCCGCCCACTACGATCCCACGCTCACCGATGCCCTCATCAGCCAGGCTGAAAAGAATGACATCCCCTTCCAACACGCGCTCTTCACCGCTTTCGGAACCGACGGAGTGAACCTCATGATGCAGGGTATTCCCACCGCTCTGCTCGCCGTTCCCACCCGCTACACACACAGCGCCTTCGAAATGGTCACCGAGGAAGATGTCGACGCCACACTCCGGTTGATTGAGGCATACGCAACGTCATGAGCCCGAGGACAACCAACACCATCACGTCGGCAGTGTCAGAGGGGTTGCCGGCAACGATCGACCTACTGGCCCAGCTCGTAGCCGAACCATCCGTTGCTGGTGGGTCAGAACACGACAATCCGGCATGTGAACGGACCGCAGGCATAGTGGAGCAAGCCTTCAGAGATGTCGGCATCAGTGAGATCCGTTTGCAGGAAACACCGGACGGCTCGTACACCGTCATCGGGTCAAACACCGCTGCACCGGACGCTCCCACCGTGCTGCTGTACAGCCACTACGACATCCAACCGGTAGGGGACCGCGACGCCTGGAAGTCAGACCCTTACGTGCTAACGGAATCGGCCGGACGGCTCTACGCCAGGGGAGCGGCAGACTGCAAGGGCGGCATCGTTACGCACATCGCTGCCCTCCGCGCTCTCGGACCAACCGACCGTCTGCGCATACTGGTCGTGTGCGAAGGCTCCGAGGAACGCGGCGGCGCTGGACTGATTCAATTCATGCGCGAAAATCCGGAAGACTTTCGAAACATCGATGTCGCCCTCATCGCAGACGCGGGGAACATATCCCAGGAACGCCCGGCCCTCACCATCACCCTAAGAGGGCTTCTCGCTACAACGGTTGAAATCTCGTCAGGACAAACGCCGCTTCACTCGGGTCTCTACGGCGGGGCGGCGCCCGACGCACTGGCAGCTCTGGTTGCCGTCTTGGCCTCAATGCGCGATGCATTAGGGGATACGACTGTCGACGGACTAAGCAACGAGGGACGTTGGGATCATGCACCATACCCTGCGCAAAAATTCGCTGAAGACGCCCAGCTCCTACAAGGAGCACACCCGATTGGCGCGCACGACCCCGCATCCCAGATCTGGGCCAAACCGGCGTTGACTATCATGGGCATTGACGCCCCAAGTCTTGATGAGGCGGCGCCAGTGATTCAAGCCAAGGCAAAAGCGATCCTGAACCTGAGGCTCCCTCCCGCGGCCGATGCCCAGCAAGCGGCCAATGCACTGGAACAGCACATCCACCGTCACACCCCCTGGGGGTTGAAGGCTCGAGTTACCCATCTGGCATGCAGCAACGGCATCAGCGTGAACACGAAATCTCGACCCTTTAGAATGTTTGTCGATGCATTGGCGGCAAGCTTTGACAACGACGTCGACCTCATTGGGTCCGGAGGGTCGATTCCGTTCTGCCAAGCACTCCTAGAAATGTCACCCCACGTGGACATGTTTCTCTACGGGCCAGCGGACATGCTTTCTAGAATTCACGCGGCAGATGAAAGCGTCGGCATAGATACGCTCGAAAAGACCATAAACGCCGAAGCGGAGCTGCTACAAACACTCGCCACGAAGGACCGGCAGTAGGATCTGGGATCCCTCGGACTGGCTTTTCTCGCGCCGGGGGAAGCCAGCCGGGTGCCGCGTCTATACGCCGTACCTCGGCGGTAACACATATACGAGTTCACGCAGCTACTTCTACTCCCGTGGCTTTATCACCGATAACCGTGATTCCGTGAGCAAGGGAGCGATTGAGATCGGCGACTCATGATGGGCCGCTGCGCCAGCAGGACTTCCTTATGCACCCGCGTCAGGCTGGGGCGGGGCCTTGAGTTAACTGACAGTGACGTGCGAAGTTCATAGATCGCATCCTGACTGTTGGAGTGGGCAAGGTCAGGCAGGGGAAGCCCGATACAGGGCACTAGCCCAAGGGAACATGAACCACTTGAGTCCGCTTCTGGGTCGTCGGGCGGCCAGATTACACGGTCTGACCGCCGGGAGAAATCCCGAGATCATCAAGGGTCGCGTCTACGGGTCAAGTTTTCCCACGTCAGTGGGCCTCTATGTCAGGTTGGGGTGTACCTCAGGCTGGATAAATTCACGTCCGACATTCCAGCCAGGTGCAAAGTAATCTCGATCACCCAGCGCCGAAAGGCTCCCTGACGCCGGGAAGCGCCAAGGAGCCGATGGGGGTTGTGTGGTTAGTCGCGTCGGCTGCGGCCTTCGTTGTTGTCGTCGGCGCGTCCGGGTACTGTGTCTTCGCCGGTGGTTAGTTCGTCGGGGAGGCCTTCGACG